>JBFWKZ010000007.1:25380-36853 GCA_050252415.1 Oscillospiraceae bacterium
AAATGATATACCTTTGCCATTTCCAGCAGTCTGGGATCAACGGTCTCTATTGCCCGGCTGAGGTTTGCCCAAAATATTGGCGCGGTCATCAGCACAGCCGCCCAAAGGCTCACCGAGCCCGCGCTGGGCAGCCACAACAAAAGGAGGATGATGAAAGAGGCGATGGGCGTTGCGCGTATAACTGTCATCGCAGGTGAGACAAGCGCTTTAAAAATTTTTGACACCGCACACGCCGCAGCGGCGGCAGAACCGATCGCAGCGCCTGTGAGAAACGCAGTAAATATTCTGAAAAGGCTGGTCATCGCGATACGCCAGAACTCAGCCGTTACCACAAGCTCACTCAGCCGCCGTAAAACAGACATAGGGTACGGAAGCAAGAGTTCCGTACCCTGTTTTTTGGCGACAAGATACCAAATAATGAGCCAGAAAAGGGCAGCGCCAAAAAAACGGAGCCATTTTACGTTTTTCATTGCCGCCCTCCCTTATTGAGCATTGTAAAACTAAAAATAAATACTCTCGTCCGGAATAGCCCCGCCAATTGATTTTGGGTTGGCCTCAAATAATACGGCAAACATGGCGTCCGCACTTTCCTTCATCTCATCACCGGTCATGCAGACAATGTTGCAATTATCAATGGCTTTTTCCGCAACGGCGGCCGACTCAACAATGCCGTACTTCGCAATAAGCTCCGCTGCCGCGGCGTGATCCGTATTTACATTTTCCACACTTTGCGCGTATTCGTCAAGAAAAACTTGAAGCGCATCATGGTTTTCCTCTGCAAAATCCGCCCTTGCGATGATGCAGCCCTGTACAAGCTGCGTGCCGGTTACGGCTTCCCATTCGTCTGTTAAGTTAAGCGCAACCCGCACATCGGGATTTTTGCTCATAACAACAGTGACATTGGGCTCGGGCAGCATGCCGAGAGTCACATCACCGGATGCCATCAGTGCGGCAAGCTCGCTGTGTTCCGTAAGGTATTCAACCGTTACGGAATCGGCGATACCGTTTTTCTGCAAAATATAGCTGAGGATATATTCGGGGGTGGCGGCCTGTCCGGTAGCCTCAATGGTCTTTCCGGCAAGATCCGCTACCGAATGTATGGTATCCCCGTTTTCCAAGATGTAGAGGACGCCAAGGGTGTTCACCGCAAGAATTTTAACGTTGTCCGTTTTTGCCATGAGTACAGCGGCAAGGTTTATCGGTACGGCAGCAACATCGACTTCACCGCTTATAAATTTGCTGACAACATCATCCGGGGCTCCGGACAAGGTGAAATCATAGGTATTTTGTGTCTTGCCATTCTCGCTTGCCTGCATCAAAAAGCTCATGCCCATTCCTGTCGGACCCTTCAGGGCGGCAATATTGATGGGCACCGGTTCGGGTGTCGGCTCGGGAGTGGAAGTACTCTGGACCGGCGTCGGCTCAGGTGTCGCGCTGGCCTGCGTCGGCGCTGCGGTTTCTTGTGCATTGTAGCACCCTACTAAACCCGTCAGCATAACGGCCATAATCAATACCAAAGCAAACGCAAAAATCTGGTATAACTTTTTCATATATTGTTTTCTCCTTTGACAAAAATTTTATTATGAAATTTTATTTCGATATTTTTTCATTTTATCTATTCAGTTTTCTTTGCTTTTAAGCATAATCCCTTTTTTACACTTTGTCAACACGTGAAAAAAATTAATCAAGTTATTGTTAATATTATCACAATATATTGTTATTTTTTTGTCTATATTTGATATATAGTTATCAATCTTCACGTAATAATCGCAATAAATTTCACATTTTTTGACTCTTTTGCACCAAAATTAATAGGAATCTCTCGATTTAAAATTTATTTTATAGGCAATTCAGAGAGTTTAATAAAAATCAAAAAAAGCTATTGCTTTTTCCGATGATGTCTTTATAATAATATTATAAGGTTATATCCTCTTGGGAGGGTTCTCTTTTTGATTGATGAGCATGAGGATAGTCCTTTGCATTTATTTGCATTATGTTATTCATTTCACAGGTAATAATTTATATCAATTCCGCCTTTTATCTATTACGCGGCTCTATACCTCCCGGCCGCTATCAAAGGAGTGTCACGACATTGGAGAAACTGACAATTGTCAAAGAAACACCGGCGCAAAAGGCAGTAAATGGTCTTTATATCGAGTTTTACCGTCGCCTGAATGCATCCCCTCAGGGAACCTGTCCCGTTGATCTTGCTTCCGCCTTTGTAAATCTCTGTCATGCGCAGAGCTGTGGAAAATGTGTCCCCTGCCGCATAGGTCTTGGAAAACTCAAGCAGATCATTGACAAAATTCTGGATGGTAACGGTACTATCGACGACCTGAACAATCTTGAGCGTAACGCTGCTGTGATTTTTGAATCTGCCGATTGCGCCATCGGCATGGAGGCGGCCGCTATGGTCCTCACCGGACTTCACGGCTTCCGAGATGATTATGAGGCACATATCACAACAGGAAGCTGCACCGCAAATTTTTCTGCGATTCCTTGCAGTCAGGGCTGCCCCGCACATGTCGATATTCCCGGCTACATAGCCCTTATCAAAGCGGGCAGATACGCCGACGCGATACGCGTCATCAGGAAGGATAACCCCTTTCCCTCCGTATGCAGTCTCATTTGCGAGCACCCATGTGAGATGCATTGCCGGCGTAAAATCGTCGATGACGATGCCGTCAACATTCGCGGGCTTAAGCGTTTTGCCGTCGATAATGCGGGGATAGTTCCGCCGCCCGCCCCCGCCACCGCCACCGGCAAGACCGTAGCGGTCGTCGGCGGTGGTCCAACCGGTCTCACTGCGGCATATTTCCTATCGCTCATGGGCCATTCGGTCACGATATTTGAAAAGAATAAGGCGCTCGGCGGTATGCTCCGCTACGGCATTCCCTGTTACCGTTTGCCCGACGCCTATCTCGATGCCGATATTGATATTATTCTCTCCCTCGGCGTCAAAGTCGAACAGGCGGCGATTGGAAGCGATGTAACGCTTGACGAGCTGAGGGAAAAATATGATTCCGTTTACCTCGCCATAGGCGCTCACGCGGGCAGAACACTTGGAATTGAGGGCGATGATAAGCGCGGTGTCATGTCCGCTGTTGAAATGCTGCACGCCGTCGGCGACGGGGCGCGCTTAGACTTCACCGGCAAAGACGTCGTTATTGTCGGCGGCGGCAACGTCGCAATGGATGCAACCCGAACCTCTCTCCGTCTCGGCGCAAAGTCCGTTAAATGCGTATATCGCCGCCGCAGGCAGGATATGACAGCCATGGGTGAAGAGATTGAAGGCGCTATTGCTGAAGGTTGTGAACTCCTCACTCTGCGCGCTCCGCTCAGAGTCGAATATGATGCGGACGACAACGTAACCGCTCTATGGGTCCAGCCTCAAATCATCGGCGAGATAAGCAAGGGCCGTCCTGCGCCAAGAAGCTCCGATAAAGCGCCCGAACGCCTGCCCTGCGACATTGTTATCGTTGCCATTGGTCAGGCAATTGACTCCGCCTACTTCGGCACGAGGGGCGTCCCCCTACAGCGGGATGTGTTGGTAGCCGAACCGGGCACCGCAGTTCCCGGTATGCCCGGCGTGTTTGCCGGCGGCGATGCGGTAACCCGTCCCGCCACCGTTATCCGCGCCATTGAGGCCGGTAAAATTGCGGCGGTAAATATCGACCATTATCTGGGCTATGAGCATCTCATTACCGTAGACGTTGATATTCCTCAGCCCTCCTGCTTCCTGAAACCCGCCTGCGGTCGAGTGGAAATGACTGAGCGGGAAGTGGCCGACCGCAAGGGCGATTTTATCCTTATGGAAAATCCCATGACCGATCAGGAGGCACAACAGGAGTGCGAAAGATGCATGCGCTGTGACCAATACGGTTTCGGCAAATTCCGTGGAGAGAGGAAAAGGCAATGGTAAATATTACAATAAATCATAAAGAGATATCCGTACCGGAAGGTATTACTATACTTGAAGCGGCAAAGGCGAATAATTTTAACATTCCCACCCTCTGCTACCTCAAGGACATCAACGAAATTGGCGCCTGCCGTATGTGCCTTGTCGAGGTTGAGGGAAATAACCGTCTCGTCGCGTCCTGCAATACGCCGGTCGAAGAGGGCATGGTGATCTATACGCACAGTAAACGCGTTATGAACGCCCGCCGCATCAACTTGCGTTATATCATGTCCCAGCATGACGCGAGATGCCCAAGCTGCCCCAGAAACAACAACTGCTCACTGCAGGAGCTCTCCTCTAAAATGAATATGCGGTACTCGCCCTATGGTGAGTTCGACAAAAAAGCGATACGCCACCCGAACTTCCCCATCGTCAAGAACAACAACAAGTGTATCCAGTGTATGAGATGTATCAACATCTGTGATAAAGTCCAGGGCATGCACATCTGGGATATTGTCGGCAGCGGCGGACACAGCAGTATCGGTGCTGCAACCGGCTCGATGGAAACGTCAAATTGTACGCTTTGCGGCCAATGTGTCACCCACTGCCCGGTCGGCGCCCTATATGAGCGCGACGACACCATCACGGTGCTCGATGCACTTCAAGACCCCGATATCATCACAGTCATCCAGATAGCGCCTTCTATCCGTGCCGCCTGGGGTGAAAAGTTCGGTGTCTCCCGTGAATTCGCAACGGCAGAGCGTCTTGTGAGCGCGCTGAGAGCCATAGGCTTTGACTATATCTTTGACACCGATTTCACCGCCGACCTCACAATTATGGAAGAGGGCAGCGAATTTGTGCAGCGCTTCACGCATCCCACCGAGAGTAAGCTTCCTATGTTTACCTCCTGCTGCCCCGGCTGGGTACGCTTTGTAAAGTCCGAGTATCCGGATATGGTGGATAACCTTTCAACCGCAAAATCACCACAGCAGATGTTTGGCGCAGTAGCCAAGAGCTATTATGCTGAAATTTTGGGTGTCGATCCACATAAAATCTTCTGTGTATCCGTCATGCCCTGTACGGCAAAAAAGCATGAGTGCGCCATTCCCAACCTCAACGATGCCTGCGGCGACCCTGATGTTGATGCCGCGCTCACCACCCGCGAGATCGATTACCTTATTGATATGTTTGATATCGACGTCAAGTCTCTGGAAGAGACGCCATTTGACAAGCCCCTCGGTCTCAGCACCGGCGCCGGCGTCATATTCGGTGCCACTGGAGGCGTTATGGAAGCGGCACTCAGGAGCGCATATTTCCTTGTCACCGGAGAGAACCCGGATGCCGATGCTTTCCATGAGGTACGCGGTATGGATGGCTGGAAGGAAGCGCAATTCGACATTGCCGGCAATACCGTTCGTGTTGCGGTTGCCAATGGCCTTGGTAATACAAGAAAACTGATGGAAGCTATCCGTCTGGGCCAGGTCGACTATGACTTTGTTGAAATCATGGCTTGCCCCGGTGGCTGCGTCGGCGGCGGCGGTCAGCCGATACATGACGGCCAAGAGTTGGCAGGAATCCGCGCAGATCGCCTGTATGTTCTCGATAAAGGTGCCGAACTTCGCTTCTCTCATGAAAATCCGGCGGTTCTTAACCTTTACGAAGATTATCTCGAAAAACCGCTCTCCCATAAAAGTCACCACTTGCTCCACACCGACCACCACGGTTGGAAGATGCCAAACGAGCAGTGATAGCATAATCCTATAGAAAACGGGCCTCCAAATGGAGGCCCGTGTAGCATGTAGACAAGAAGCACCGCTCTTATGGTAAAACAGGCCATAGGGGTGGTGTTTTTATAAACGTAAAACGAGAGAAAGGAAGACTGAAGCAGGTACACTTTATATGTCTTGCGGATTTAGTGCCGGAGGATCATCTACTTTGGGAAATAGATGCGGCAATCGACTGGAGCTTCATATACGACGAGATTAAAGGACTGTATAAAGAACAGATTTTGGGAAAAGCGGAAATAGACCCGGTAAGCCTCATAAAGATTGTAATGCTACAGTATATCTATGGGATACCAAGCATGCGGCAGACGGTCCGGGAAATAGAAGTGAATAATGCGGTGGTTTATTGAGTACGACATTGGCAAGGCGGTACCGCACTTTACAACTTTCGGGAAGAACTACACCCGGCGTTTTGCGGGGAGCGATGTGTTGGAGCGTATTTTTGCCCGGATATTGCAGGAGGCAGCCGACTGTGGGTTTGTGGACGCGAAAGCCGTATTCGCTGAGGATTACCGGTATACGCCGGAGTACAAAGAAATATACGAACGCCGAAAAGAAACGATAGAGCGCGTCTTTGCCGATGCTAAGGAGAAGCATGGCATACGCTACACCAGACTGCGTGAACTGCAAAAAGTACGGATGCAGATCACGCTTACTTTCGCGTGCATGAATCTGAAAAAGCTGGCGAAATGGAAACGAAAGAGGCTCCCGAAAACAGCTTTGTCGTGTTTCCTGCACTCCGTTTTTTCCATACTGTATTCAAAAAGCACTCCATGCTTCGCATGAAACGCTTTTTGTCTACAGGCTGACAGGCCTCCATATGGAGGCCTGTTGTTATATTGTTATATTACGTTAAAATATTCAAGCGCTTTTGCAATGCCGTCCGAGTCGTTATCGTCCGTGATATAGTCGGCGTGCTTACGCAGCATTGGTACGCAATTGCCCATAGCGACACCGGTACCGGCAAATGAGAGCATTTCCCTGTCGTTTTCAGCATCTCCAAATGCCATGATCTCCTCCCGCTCCACACCTGAAATCTTACCCAGATGCTCAAGCCCGGAGGCTTTTGTAATACCTATAGCATTCGCGTCAACATAGTATGGGCTGGACGAGCTGACGGCAAGTCCCTGGATCTTCTCTAAAGCTCCGCGTAGACCAGCCCGTATAGCTGTTGGCGCCAAGAGAACATCCATGCCTTCTATCCGGCCGATACTTTCCTCGGCAAACCCCGCAAATTCATCAATGCGTACACGCGTCTGTAATATGTATCCACACGTCTTTTCCGGCACGCCCCAAGTATGCATATTGTCGAGCTGATGTCCGGAGGCATAGGCCTGTCCGCGGATATACACTTCCGGATAGATTCCAAAGCCGCTGGTTGCCTTCATGACCGCTCTGACGAGGTCTCCGGGCATATTGGAGGCAAACAGCATTGTTCCATCCGCACGGAAAATTCCGCCGCCATTGGAGGTAATGGCATAGCCAATACACCCGGCAAGCGCCATCACGTCCTGCAGGCTCATAAAGGCCCTTCCGGTTGCGAGAACGACCTCACAGCCGTGCTTACGCGCCATGTGCAAAGCTTCATGTGTCCTTTGGCTGATCTTCCGCTCAGATGTCAGCAAAGTACCGTCGATGTCCAGTGCTATGAGTTTTATCATGATTGAAGTGTGGCTTCAAACGCGGAAAAAGCCGCCTGACTCTGTTCGTCTGAGAGGATGGCATACATGACATATCTGCCGCAGACCTTTACCTGGGCGTTTTCAAGCTTTGGCAGTTCTTCGGGCATATATTCCGGCATCCAGTTATCCAAACGAAGCTGCAGATAGCCCTCCGCCGCCGCCTTGACACTATCTACCGATTCGTCATCCTGAGCCTTAAAAATCCCATATTCATCGATATTAACACCTGTGGCGTTAATCTTTACCATATAATCGGCAAAGTTTTCAGGGTCGAGCTGCATCGCGTTGACAAGATAACTGTCGTCCATGGCAACAAGTGAATCGCTGTCAATAACGGCGTCGACCGCTTCGGCCAAGTCGGAAAGCGCAACGTCTGTTTTATACTCAGTGTCTGAGGAGCCACAACCGGTAAGTAGTATTAGGATTAACAGCAGGGCAAAAAATCCTGATTTTTTCACTCATTTCTCCTTATTCATAAGCGTGTGTTCTAATATTTTTCAGAACCACCTCAAAACCGGCGGTTCCCAGGTGGATTCCGTCGCCGTTTCCGTAGCTTTTATCCATAAATCCGTCGGAGCCCAGGAGCAACGGATAGGTATCTAAATACTTCACGCCCATCTCTTCCGCAATCTCTTTAATCCAGCCGTTTGCTGCAGTAATCTTATCATTATTGATATCGGCAAGATACTTATAGTCAGATTCGACCGGGTAGATGGACTGCAGAATGATCTTGGTATCCGGGCTGATCGCCTGGACATCCGTTACCAGCGAGGTATATTCGGACTTAAAGCCATCCTCCGTCAGGAAGGAAACCCCATTGACGCCGAGCGTGATGATCATAATCTCCGGCTTCTCGGCCTCAACCGCATCACGTATGGATATCTCCTCGCCCGTAGGCGGATACACGATTGTTGCCCAGCTCTGGTTTGAGAGGGTGAGCGTGCCGCTGGCCGGTGTCCAGACCTGGTTGGTATCCTGACCGCCGCTGAGCATTGAATAGGCGCGCAGTCCATAGGTTGTGGAATCTCCGAGAAAGATAATCTTGTCTAAATAACCCTGACCCATGTCTTCGGTCTCGACAAGAACAGTCTCATCCTGCGTTGGCGCTGATGTTTCCGTACCGGCCGTTTCGGCGGTGGGCGTCTCAATAACGGAAGTTTCATCTGGCGTCTCCGATGTCTCTGCCGGAGACGTCACAGGTACGGGAGAGACGGTTGGATTATCCTCACCGTTTCTGCAGGCAGCCAAGCCAAGAAGCATGGCAGCCGCGAGCACTATCAGAAGCAAGCGGCAAAAAAAAGTGTTTTGGGGGTTCATAGGCACACTTCTTTCTAAATTCATTAGTATTTTATAGGTGAATATCCAAACGCGCCGAACTACTCTTGTAATTCGGCGCGCCTGTTACTTTTCAGGTTCAGTCCGCAAAACGAAGGGCAAAATGTTTTACGACCGTATAGTTTGCCGTCTCGGCATCCTGCCAAGCGTTGTAATCCGTGCTGCGCAAATTGCTGTCTGCAATATAGTCACAGTAGAGCTCGCCTTCGCCAACATAGTAGATGAGATGATATCCGGCATAGTTGCTGCCCTCGTAGTACACGATTCCGGTGTCGCCATACTCATGTTCAGCGAAACAGAAATCCTCAAAAGGCTTTACCATCTGGTTCCGTGCAACGTTCTCATAGAGCCCGCCGTTTGTATTAGATCCGGTATCCTCGCTCTTTTCATTTGCAAGAGCGGCAAAACTCTCTTCGGTTTTATCACCGGCCTCATACTCGGCAAGGATTTCGTCAATTTCAGCCTTTGCCGTGTCTTTGGCCTCCTGGGTATAGTTTCCATCGTCGTCGGCAGTGACTTTAATAAGGATATGGCGAACGTTTATCGTATTATAGTCATTGTCGTCACGGCCCAGGAACATCACAACGTAATACCCCTCGCCGCTGCTGCTCTCGATAACAGTCGTCTCGTTTACAGAGCGCCCGCTCTCCTTCAGCCAATCGCCATAATCATAAGAGGACAGGGACGAACCGGCATTATTATAGAGGGTGGACTCGTTTTCCGTATATTTGTCCTTGCTGTCCTCCGGTGCGTTCTCATAGACCAGATCGGCAAATTCATCGCCGTCCTTTGCCTCGGCAATGGCATCGGCGGTCGCGTATGCCGCCTCGGCATCATCCCCGTTGGCGATGTAATAGACACGATAGGTAAAAATGTCGTAGTCATCCTTGTTCTGGGTATACTCTGCCTTCAGTTCATCATCAGTGTATGAAAAGCCGGCCATCTTTTGCTGATAGTAATCGCTCGCAAGAGTAACCATATTCATCAGCTTCTCAAGCGTATCGGTATTAAAGCCCTTGCCATACATATCGACGAGGTATTGTTCTGTCGACTCATCCTTGAGCGATGCATAGACATCGACGCTGGAAAGTTCATCCTGTATTTTCGTTTTCTCCTCGTCGCTTAAGGTCATTCCCTCGGATACGGCCTCATTATAAAGAGCCGTGCTCTGAAGCATCGTATTCAGTGCGGATTCGGTAAAATAGTCTTTAAAGGTTTCGCCGTCCGTATAATACTGCTCATCCAACGGCTTGTCCTTGTCGATAATATAGCTGGCATAGCTTCCCATGCTGTTGTAAAAATTATTATATACCGTGTAATAGAAATAATTGAATTCGGCAGTGGTATAGTCTACATCACCTATTGAGACCGCTGTAGCTTTATTATAGAAATAATTTGAGTTTACGACATAACTGCCAATGACAAGAAATACCACAACTATGGCACCAATTACACCAAGAGTGCGGTTTCTTTTGTTTTTTTTGGCAGCAACACGTGCTTCATTTTGCTTTTTATCAAGAACACCAAACGACTTCTCCGGCTGTTGGTCTTTTTTGTTCCGTGGCACACTCATGTTATCGTCATCCTTTGTTGTATATTAAGGCAAACCTAACCGCTATCACGTCAGAGCTTATTATATCGCATCCCTTATGATGTTGCAAGCTAAAATTCCCCTATCAACTTTGTACGTATCAGGGCAGCATCCTTCTTCGACAGCCCGCTCTTTTCGAGATAGCCCCCCGCCCCGTCATATACCTCTTCCAGGTATTTTAACAGCGCCCGCATAGCGGCGGGTTTGGTTCGGTAAAAAGGGTTGTCAAGATCGCCGTTACAGAGTTTCGCGTAGTTTTCCATCCCTGCGTACATATTGCGGAGATAAACCTCACTGACACAGTAGTCTGCAATTATGTCCTCTTCACTGACGCCGCAGAGTGCGAGTATCAATGCGCTGATAATACCGGCTCTGTCTTTTCCGGTCGTACAGTGAAAGAGTGCACAGCCCTTTGCATGTGCCAGTGTACGGATTACCTGAACCACCCATGCATACTGCTCGTCAACCATCCGAATATAGTGCGTTGTCCAGGAAAAACCCGTACCAGGTCTTATTTTCAGCGCCGCCCCTGCCGCGGCTGCATCGAATATCGGCAAATGAATATAATCCACGCCATCCATCTCCCGCAAGGGGTCCGGTATGCGCTCTGTCTCTTGCGCACTTCGAAAATCTATAACGGTACCAAGGCTGTATCTCCGCAAAAGCGCTTTGCCCTCGTCCGTGAGCTGATTGGGAACAGCGGAACGCAAAAATACACCATATTTTGTCATCCCGTCAGGGACGGCATACCCGCCAAGATCGCGCAAGTTTGGCATTTCATGTATCGGCAGTCGTCTAAAACCAAGCATGGCGCACCTCCCATCAATTATTGTTCTGTTCATTCTATCATCTTTTTCCCAAAATAAAAAGGAATACTCGATCTTTGCATCCAGACTGTCAAAAGCTGAGTATTTTTATAATTATTTTAGCAATTTTTTAATATCACTTGGTTAATAAATTATGAAATCTCACATTTCCAGGCATTTCGACAATAATAATCCACAAAAAGTTGAAAAGCCTGTTAAAAGAGTGGATAATTCCGTATCAAGGCCAAAGGTGCATATTGCGAGCGTCAGCGGCCACAAATGCGCCGCGTAGCGGCCGCAATGCGGAAGCTCAGCGGCCACCCTTAATTTGAATCAATCCTCCATAATGGATGTATCCGCATCAGCGGAAATATTCA
>JBFWKZ010000008.1:0-36459 GCA_050252415.1 Oscillospiraceae bacterium
CGGTCCCTGTTTTCATCGACTGCCCGCCGGGGAGCGCCTGCATCGTTATGGAGAGCATCAAGGACGCGGACTACTGCATTCTTGTCGCCGAGCCGACGATTTTTGGTGTTCATAACCTGAGCATGGTTTATGAGCTGGTAAAACTGTTTGGCAAGCCCTTTGGCGTCGTACTGAATAAATGCCTTGAAGGGGAGAATCCGGCTGAAAAATTTTGTGAGGAAAGAAATATCCCGATCATTGGTCGGATCATGTTCGACAAAGCGCTGGGGGCGATCAATTCAGACGCCAAAATCGCCGTCCGGGAAAACGCAAGATTCAGGAAACTGTTTTCTGAGATACTGGAAAACGTGATGAGGGAGGCGGGCCATGAAACAGCTGTTAATCCTTAGCGGCAAGGGGGGCACCGGAAAGACAACGATAGCCAGCGCTTTTATAAAGCTTGCCGCTGCCGGGGCCTATGCCGACTGTGACGTGGACGCGCCCAATCTTCACCTGATAACGGGACAGGAAACTTCGCCGAAGCGTACGGATTATTACGGCATGCCCAAGGCGGAAATCGATCAAGAAAAGTGCGTCGCCTGTCATCAATGCGTGGATAACTGCCGGTTTGACGCAATTTCCACCGAAGAGGGCTACAAGGTCGATCCCTTTGCCTGCGAGGGCTGCGGGGTCTGCGAGGCGGTCTGCCCCGCCGGGGCGGTTTCGATGAAGCCCGCCATAGCGGGCGAGCTGATGCTGTATACGGAAAAAGATACAATTTTCTCGACCGCACAGCTGAAAATGGGGAGCGGCACCTCCGGAATGCTTGTCACCGAGGTCAAAAAGCAGATGAAATCCGCCGCGGCGCCGGATACGAAGCTGGCTGTGATCGACGGCTCGCCGGGAATCGGCTGCCCGGTTATCGCCTCACTGAGCGGGGTGAACATGGTCCTCATTGTCACGGAGCCGTCGATCTCGGGAATCAGCGATATGACACGCATCATTAAGACGGCGGAAACTTTCCGGACAAAGATTGCCGTCTGTATCAATAAATATGATACCAATCCCGGAAACGCCAAGAAAATCGAAGATTTCTGCCGAGAAAAAAACCTGCCGTTTGTGGGCGGGGTTCCCTTCGATCCTCAGGCGGTAAAAGCAATCAATAATGGACTTACCATAGTGGAGCTCGACTGCCCGGCGGGCACTGCCGTAAAAGCGGTCTTTGACCAAACGATGGCACTACTTTTCAGTAAAAGCGACGGGGGAAGATAAATGATTATCAAAACATTGGTAGAGAACACTTTGGCCTCGGAAAATCTGTGCTGCGAACATGGCCTCAGCCTGTATATCGAGACCGAAAAGCACAACATCTTGTTTGATACGGGCGCAAGCGGAGCCTTTGCCGAGAACGCGGAGAAGCTCGGCGTAGATTTGACGAAGGTCGATCTGGCGGTGATTTCGCACGGCCATTATGACCACGGCGGCGGGCTGAAAACATTTCTTGGCATCAATAGCCAGGCCAAGGTCTATTTGCAGCAACGGGCATTTGAAAGGCATTACGCAAAAAGGCCCGGCGACAAAAGAGCCGATATCGGGCTGGATGAGACGCTGCTGCCGAATGAGCGCTTCGTCTTCTGCGGTGAGAACGCGATCATCGACGATACGCTCGAACTGTTTTCCGGCGTTGTGGCAACACGACTTGCCCCTTCGGGCAACAAGACTCTGCTTGTAAAAAACGGCGATGATTTTGCCCTCGACGATTTTGGACATGAACAAAATCTGATTATTAAGCAGGGCGGAAAAACACTTTTGGTGGCGGGCTGCGCACACAATGGGATCGTCAATGTGGTTGCGCGTTTTCAAGAACTGAAAGGGGATATGCCGGACTTCGTGATCGGGGGCTTTCACCTGCGCAACTTCAGCGCAAAAGAAGACGAAAAGCCCGAAATCGTTGAGGAGATCGGCAAAATCCTTTTGGATACGCGGGCAAAATATTACACCTGCCACTGCACAGGCATGGCATCCTATGAACGGTTAAAGACGATTATGGGAGAAAATATTAACTATTTATCCACCGGCGATACGTTAACATTAGATATGTAAGGAGTCTTAAGTCATGAGTAAAACCTGCAACCAGAACTGCGGCAGCTGCAGTGAAGACTGCGCGGAAAGAAAAGAAGCAAAGACGGATTTCAGAGAAGCCCCGAATGCTCTCAGCGATATTAAAAAGGTCATCGGCGTTGTGAGCGGAAAGGGCGGAGTCGGCAAGTCTTCGGTAAGCGCCATGCTTGCGGTTACGATGCGAAGGCTGGGGTATCGCGTCGCCGTTCTTGACGCGGACGTCACGGGCCCCTCCATCCCAAAGGCTTTTGGCATCAAGGGGAAAGCTATGGGCGATGAGGCGGGCATATATCCGTCGAAAAGCAAAACCGGAATCGATATCATGTCGATCAATCTGCTTTTGGATAATGATACCGACCCTGTGATTTGGCGAGGCCCTATTCTTGCCAATACCGTAAAGCAGTTTTGGACAGAGGTTATCTGGGGCGATGTGGACTATATGTTCATCGATATGCCGCCAGGAACCGGGGACGTGCCCCTGACGGTTTTTCAGTCTCTGGCTATCGATGGAATCGTCATCGTGACATCACCGCAGGAGCTGGTCTCGATGATCGTGACCAAGGCGGTGAAGATGGCTGAGATGATGCATATTCCGGTTGTCGGGCTTGTTGAGAACATGTCGTATTTCAAGTGCCCGGACAACGGCAAAGATTATAAAATATTTGGTGAGAGCCATATCGATGAAATTGCGAAAGAGCATGACCTCAAAATCCTTGCCAAGCTTCCTATCGATCCGAAAATCTCCGCCGCCTGCGACAGCGGAACCATAGAGGACTTCGAGGGAGACTGGTTTGACAATATTTCAAAAATACTTTAAATTTCGGAGGAAAAAGAAATGAAAATAGCGGTTGCGAGCGAAGGTAAAAATGTTACGCAGCATTTTGGGCATTGCGTAAACTTTATGATTTACGATGTCGAAAACGATAAGATCGTAAGTGAAGAATCGATACCAAATCCCGGACACAGACCCGGTTATCTGCCGAATTTCCTTGCCGACAGAGGCGTTAACGTCATCATCAGCGGAGGCATGGGCGGCGGAGCCGTTGACATTTTCAATGAGCGTAACGTCGAAGTCGTCGTCGGAGCTGCCGGGGATGCCAAGACCGCCGTTGTAAGTTATCTCAAGGGCGAGCTGAAATCAACCGGCTCTATCTGCCACGAGCATCAACATCAGGATGAGTGCGGGAAGTAAGGGATATCTATGTCAATCGGGCTCTTTACAGACCAGGTGATCGATCACTTTTCCAATCCCCGCAACGCCGGAGAGCTCCAAGATGCGAACGGTATCGGAACGGCCGGTGATCCGAACTGCGGCGACACCATGAAGCTGTATATCAAAGTTGAGGACGACGTGATAACCGACGTCCGGTTTAAGATATGCGGCTGTGTCGCAGCGCTCGCCTCCGCCAGCGTGACAACGGTTTTGGTAAAAGGCAAGACGGTTGAAGAGGCGCTGAAAATTAAAAATACCGACATCTCGGAGGCGCTCGGCGGACTGCCTGAGGCAAAAATGCATTGTTCCGTCCTCGGACAAGAAGCTATCCGCAATGCCGTTGCGGATTACAGGGAAAAACATTAAAGCATAGGAGCACATCCATATGACGATCGCACTGTATGCCATTGCCCTTTCGGCGCTTGCGGTCTCCTTTTTTAAGAGCAGGGAAAAAACGCGGCTTGCGCTTAAAAAGGCCTGGAAATCGGTCGAGAACATTTTGCCGCAATTCCTCTCGGTTCTCCTCATCATAGGAATGATGCTGGCGCTGCTCACTCCCGAACAGATTTCAAAGCTATTGGGCAGCGAGTCGGGATGGTATGGCGTACTGATTGCCGCAGTTATTGGGTCAATCACCCTTATTCCCGGTTTTGTCGCTTTCCCTTTGGCGGCGGCACTCCTGAATAATGGTGCCGATTACATGCAAATCGCCGCGTTTGTGTCCACCCTCATGATGGTTGGCATCGTAACGCTCCCGGTCGAAATCACATATTTTGGGAGAAAACCGCGATCGTCAGGAATAGCGCCGCCTTTGGCTTTTCGCTGATTGTAGCTTTGGTGATGGGGGCGGTGCTGTAAAAATCAAAACCTTGAAGCTGGTAAGGCGATACAGGGTATTCCTTGTGCTTGCCGCCATTAATACGTTGCTGCTTATTTATTCGCCGACGCTGGGCGGCGTGGCTTTGCGGCTTACCTGGACCAATTTGCTGCAAATGCTTTCAGTTTTGCCGCCGATCTTTATTTTGCTGGGACTGATGGATGTTTGGCTTAAGCGCGAGACCATGATCAAATTCATGGGCGAAGGTTCGGGACTCATCGGCATCCTTCTCGCATTTTTTATGGGGTCTGCAGCCGCAGGTCCTCTGTATGCGGCGTTTCCGGTTGCCGCGGTGCTTCTTAAAAAGGGTGGGAAGCTGACCAATGTATTCATCATGCTTGGCGCGTGGTCGACCACAAAAATTCCGCTCATCCTCTTTGAAGCCTCTGCTTTGGGGGCAAAATTCATGCTGCTGAGATTGGCAATGGACCTTGTGGGAATTGCCGTCATTGCCTATATGACTGAAAAAACGCTGAACAGTACCGAGAAAGATGAAATCTATCTCAACGCACAAAAGCTGCAATAAAAACAACATCAAAAAAATCCTTATGCCGATGGTCTGAAAGACCGGCATAAGGATTTTTTTGCATTTCGCTTGTTTGAATCCGCAGCACCGTTCAGACGGCGGCTGTATCGCTATGTGGCAAAGATATATCAAACGAGTCAAATTAAAGATCCGTCTTTACAAAAACTTCATGTGCGCTGATATCATAATGGTTCAAATTCAGCAAAACATAACTTATATGGCGTTTCCTGAATTCAATACACAAAAGTAAGTAATCAATAAAATCAATTTATATGTCTTGTCATATGTAAATACACGTGCTATTATTAAGAAAAGAGAAAAACAAGGGAGATTTGGCAATGGAATCAACGGAAGAGCGTATTCAAAAACTGAAAAAGGAAAAAGACGCGGTCATTTTAGCGCATTATTATACAGACGGACAAGTTCAGGCTGTGGCTGACTATGTCGGCGATTCCTATTATCTCAGCAAAATCGCAAACGAAGTGTCCAATCGGGTCATCGTGCTCTGCGGCGTCTATTTTATGGGCGAGAGTGCAAAAATTTTGAACCCCGAAAAGACCGTGATTCTGGCGGACAAGCTTGCGGACTGTCCTATGGCACACATGGTAACCGGTGAAAAAATAAGAAAAATCCGGGAGGAGTATCAGGATGTAGCCGTCGTCTGCTATGTCAATTCAGCGGCGGAGATCAAAGCGCTGTCCGACGTCTGCGTCACGTCTTCCAATGCGCTTAAAATCGTAAAAGCTTTGCCCAACCAGTATATCTATTTCGTCCCAGACAGAAACCTCGGACGGTATATCTCCGAAATGGTTCCGGAAAAGAAAGTTATTCTCAATGAAGGATTTTGCCCTGTACATGACCGCATCACCGCAGAGCAGGTCGAGAGAGCAAAAAAGAAGTACCCGGAGGCAGTGGTATTGGCCCATCCGGAGTGCCGATGGGATGTGCTGAAAATGGCCGATTATATCGGCAGCACTTCCGGGATCATTAATTTTGCGGTAAAAAGCCTGTCAGACGAATTTATTATTTGTACCGAGATGGGCGTGCTTTATGAGCTGGAACAGAAGTGTCCGGGCAAGAAATTTTATCCGGCCGGGGAAAACCAATCCTGCGAGGGTATGAAGCGGGTTACCGTGGAGAAAATCCTGGAACAGCTGGAGCGCGAAGACAATGTGGTCGAGCAGCGGGGAAATGAATTTGATAAAGCCAATCAGGCCTTAGCCAAGATGTTGGAACTGGCCAAATAAGAGGTGAACAAAATGAAATCGCAGGTAGATGTCATCATAGTCGGGACAGGCGTCGCGGGGCTATACTGTGCGCTCAATCTGCCGGAGGAAAAGCATATCGTCCTTATAACAAAAAGTTCTTTGGAGATGAGCGATTCATACCTAGCACAGGGCGGGATTTGTGTTCTGAAGGACAAAGAGGATTACGACAGCTTCTTTTCCGATACCATGAAGGCCGGACACTACAAAAATAACCCGGAATCGGTGCGCCTGATGATCCTCAAATCGCCGGAAGTGATTCATGATCTTATCACTTTTGGCGTCTCATTTGAACAAAATGACGGGAAGCTGCGTTATACCAGAGAGGGCGCCCATTCCACCGCCAGAATACTTTTTCACGAAGATATTACAGGTAAGGAGATCACGCGAAGACTTATGGATCAGGTCAGGAAAAAAGAAAATATTCAGATTATGGAACATACGGAGATGATTGATCTGATCACATTCCGTAATCGCTGCCATGGCATTGTTATGCGTACCGAAGAGGGAAAGATTGTTCGATTGGAAGCCGACAATACGGTTCTGGCAACCGGTGGGATCGGAGGCCTGTTTAAAGATTCCACAAATTATTCTCATCTGACGGGAGATGCCCTGGCCTTGGCAATCAGGCATAATATCAGAATAGAAAATATGAATTATATTCAAATCCACCCCACAACCCTCTATTCCGAGCGCCCCGGAAGGCGATTCTTGATCTCTGAATCGATCCGTGGGGAAGGGGCCTATCTGTTAAATGCCAAGCACGAGCGTTTTGTTGACGAGCTTTTGCCCAGAGACCGGCTCACTCAGGAAATAAACCGGATGATGAAAAAGGAAAACAGCCGGAACGTTTGGCTTTCCGTCTCACATATGGACAGCGAAAAGGTCAAAAAGCGTTTCCCGCATATCTATCAGCACTGCCTTGATGAGGGCGTTGATATTACCAAGGCGTGCATTCCGGTAATACCGGCTCAGCATTATTTTATGGGGGGCATTTCAGTCGACCGACACAGTAAGACCTCAATGCAAAATCTCTATGCCGTCGGCGAGACCAGCTGCAACGGCGTGCACGGGGCAAATCGCCTCGCAAGCAATTCTTTGCTGGAAAGTCTTGTGTTTGCAAGAGAAGCGGCAATTCAAATCGCTGCGGAGAAAACCGAACGGCATCTGTTCGAACAGGGTATTGATGATCGGAGCTATGAGGACTACGCACGATTAAAGGATTCTTATAAAAAACTGATACAGACAGAGATAGAAAGGGCAGATCGAAATGAACGATTCAGCGCACAAAATATATGCGGATGAGTTGATCCTGCAGGCATTGCGAGAAGACATTTCAAATGAGGATATCACGACCAATGCCGTCATTCGCGAATACAAAAAGGGACAGGTCCAGCTTTTATGCAAACAGGAGGGTGTCATCGCGGGACTCGACGTATTTTTTCGCGTGTTTTCTCTTCTCGATCCCTCCGCAGAAATTCAGTATTGTGTTCAGGACGGGGACGCAGTTGAAAACGGCGAATTATTGGCCGTCATCACCGCCGACGTGCGGACACTTCTGTCCGGAGAACGCACGGCGCTGAATTTTCTCCAGCGCATGAGCGGCATTGCAACTTATACGCGGGATATCGCCGAGGTCCTGAAAAGCAGCAAGACGAAACTGCTGGACACCAGAAAAACAACGCCCAATATGCGCCTGTTTGAAAAGTATGCGGTCCGGATAGGCGGCGGGTATAACCACCGCTATAATCTGTCGGACGGCGTTCTCTTGAAGGATAATCATATTGCCGCAGCCGGTGGCGTGAAAGCGGCGATTGCATTGGCGAGAGATTATGTCCCGCTTGTCCATAAAATCGAAATCGAAGTCGAAAATCTTGAAATGCTGGAGGACGCGCTCGATGCCGGTGCCGACATCATTATGCTGGATAATATGAGTACTGAAGTTATCAAGAGAGCGGTACAAATGATTGGAAACCGCGCAAAAACGGAGTGCTCCGGAAACATGACAAAGGAACGCGTTGCCGAACTTGCGGATATCGGTATCGATTATATATCCTGTGGCGCGCTTACCCATTCGGCGCCGATTCTGGATCTCTCGATGAAAAATCTCATCATATCGTGAAAATTGTGGATATATAGAAAACGCGCGTTCCCTTGACCGGGGAACGCACGTTTATCCGCTATATGGGCATTGCTGTCGCCGAAAACATCATATCGGGCGGCTCAATCTTATAGGATAGCGCCGGACTGACGGCTGAGGGTGACTCCGGCGTATCCTCAGGCGCAGCCCCTCCTTTGGAACATGAGGCGAACAGGAAAGCAAATATCGACAGCGCGACACACAGGAAAATTGCCGCGGTCCAGCCGATATAGACGAAGTCACGCTTACCGACTTTGGCTGCCCTAAGGTTTAATTTGGGGACGATGTTTTTTCTTCCCTTGGCTGCCCTAAGGTTTAACTTGGGGATAATGGTTTTTCTTTCTTTGGCTGCCCCGAGGTTTAATTTTGGGATAATGATTTTTCTTTTCACTGGTATTCTCCAAATGGGTGATTGAAAGTGCGCCGGACAATGCCGGCGCACAAATTATATTTTATTCAGCCTCGGCACGTGCTTTTGCCTCTTCGATAACCTTTTGCTGAACATTCGCCGGCGCTTCTTCATAACGGTTGAAAGTGAGAACAAAGGAACCTCTCGACTGGGTCATGGAACGCAGGTCGATCGCATAGGTGCTCATTTCCGCCATAGGGACGTCAGCCTCGATTGTGGTATTGCCGTCACTGTCGGGATTCATCCCCATCACTCTGCCGCGGCGCTTATTGAGGTCGCCCATAATATCGCCGGTGTAGTCGGTAGGTATCGTGACCTTAAGTGAGCCGATGGGTTCAAGCAGCGTCGGCTTTGCCTGAGGGATGCCGTTTTTATAGGCGATATGCGCTGCGGTCTTAAAGGCCATCTCATTGGAGTCGACGGGATGATAGGAGCCGTCGTATAGTGTGGCCTTCAGGTAAACCATAGGATAGCCGGCGAGAACGCCCTTATGAATCGCTTCGCGCAGGCCCTTTTCAACTGCCGGGAAATAGTTTTTTGGAACACTGCCGCCGAAGACTTCCTCAGCAAAGATCAGGTCCTCAGACTCATCCTGCGGTTCGAAGCGGATCCAGACGTCGCCGAACTGACCGCTGCCGCCGGACTGCTTCTTATGCCGGCCCTGAACCTCGACTTTGCGGCTAATCTTCTCGCGGTACGCAACGCGTGTGGGAGACAGGACGACTTCAACGCCGTTGCGGTTCTTCAGCTTCGAGCAGATGACATCCAGGTGCACGTCGCCGGCACCGGAGATGACCAACTGCTTGGTCTCCGGGTTGTTGATTACGGTGAATGTGATGTCTTCCTCGTTGAGCTTGGCGAGGCCGATGCCGACTTTATCCTCCTGACCGCGGGTCTTCGGGGCGATAGCCATCGAATAGCAGGGGGGAGCGATCTCAATCGGCGGCAGAGACACGACCTTGCGGGCATCGCACAGCGTATCGCCCGTCTTGACCTTATCCATCTTTCCGATGGCGCCGATGTCGCCGCAGTTGAGCTCTTTGACCTCTTCGGCCTTCTTGCCTCTCATGACATACAGGCGCCCGAGCTTTTCGGCGGAACCGGTACGGGAATTCACAAGTGAGAGGTCGGAGGTGATATTGCCGGAAAGGACCTTGATATAGGAGTACTTTCCATATTGGTCGGAAACCGTTTTAAAAACAAAGGCGCAGGGGACGCCGCCTGGAGATACGACAAACTTTTCCACTTCGCCGTCGGTACGGGTAGCGGAAACAGGCCGGCCCTCCGCGGGATTCGGCAGCAGATCTACGATATAATCGAGCAGCATCAGCGAGCCCATGGTGTTGACGGCGGAACCGCACAGTACGGGGAACAGAGAGAGGTCGCGCACACCCTGGCGCAGCCCCTGGATCATCTCGGCATAGGTAAAATTCTCACCGCCGAAGAACTTGTCCATAAATTCCTCGCTGGTCTCGGCAACAGACTCCTTCAGAGCGTCATTAAATTCGGTTATGACATCGACCTTGCCGGCTGGGATGTCAATTTCAACACGCTTGCCGCCCTGCATTTCATAGGCGCGCTTGTTGAGAACGTCGATAATACCGGTTACTTTTTTGTTTTCATCCCAAATGGGGACGACGACAGGGGCAATCTGATTGCCGAAATGCTCACGCAGCGTGTTAAAAGCCGAGTTATAGTCGCTGTTGTCTTCATCGGTCTTGGAGATGTAGATAAAGCGGGGCAGTGAACGTTCCTCACAGTACTTCCAGGCTTTTTCCATACCGACGCTCAAGCCGTCTTTAGCGGAGCAGACAATGATAGCGGCGTCGGCGGCGCGCAGCGCCTCTATGACGGCACCTGAGAAATCAAAACCGCCTGGACAATCGAGGATATTTATCTTGCAGCCTTTATATTCGACGGGAGCGACTGCGGCGGAGATAGAGATTTGGCGCTTTATTTCTTCAGCATCATAGTCGCAGACGGTATTTCCGTCGGCGGCACGGCCCATTCGGTCGATTACTCCGGTCATATAAAGCAAGCTCTCGGCGAGCGCAGTTTTGCCGTTGCCGCCATGACCCAGCAGGCAGACGTTACGTATGTTTTGAACAGAATAGCTCATGTGGGTTTCTCTCCTTGACCAATATAGTATTAATCGCTTCATAGGTGCCGTAAAACATCTGAAAAGCATAAAATTAATTATACACCAGTATAAAAATATTGGCAACGTAAATTCTAAAAATAACCTAATAAAATCGCTATAATCTGTGCGAAATCACGAAAACCGGCGCCAGCCAGATGAACATGAAAAATAATAGACGCGAGGCAAGGGCGGCAGATGGGGCATCCCCCCGGCATAAAAGCAGTACAAGTCCCATTCCAAGCGCAGCGCAGGCCAGGGAGAGAATAACAAGAATACGCGTACTCTGATAGAGCTTTCGGGCATTGTCGGCCGCTTCGACCATTGTCCCGAGCCCATGGCGTGTTACGGCGGCGGCGATCGGTGAAGACTCGTCGTGTTCGACGGCGGAGACGCGGTAACGTTCGGCAAAGGTGGGAAACTCAAAATCATCGGTGACGACTTTGAATTTCTGTCGGATCATCATGGGGTTGATGTTAAAATCGCGTACGGCGAAGATAGGAAATTTATAATCGCGCAGCAAAATTTCCAATGCGCGCCGGACAGAGGCCGTAGGCGTATAGGTGATCGTAAAGATGCCGGCCAGCTCGCCGTTGATAACGGTAAAGACGGCATTTTTTGCCGTCAGCCCGTTCGGCAGGCGGATGCCCATAAGACTCATAAAGCTGGAGGAACCGACTAAAACTTCCTCAGCGTTTATATGGGCGAGTATCCCGCCTCCCTCATGGAACTGAAAGTCCTCGACTTTACTGATCGTACAGCTGTTTTTCTGCATCAGCTTTGTAAATATGGGGGCGAGACCGCAGCCGGAAGCCGCAATGAGCGATCCCGTATAACCGATTACCTTTTCACTGCGGTTTTTCTCTGAAATTTTAATGGCATCTATCGATATGGTATGCGGAGGGAAAATATCCCTGTCGAGCACGACGAAACGGCGTGACGCACCGATATCGGCACATCCCTCATAACCCGCAAGTGCCGCGCCGAGAATGTGAAGGCGCTTTGCGCTGGCGGAAAACGGCATGGGGAAAGCGATGAGCGCAGTGAATGTCGCGCAGGCTGCGGTCATAGCGCTGAGCAGGTGGATGAAAGCGCCTGGGCCGAATCGGATGGAGGCGAGAAGGGCGAGTATAAAACATGCGGCCATGAGGAAAGGTGCGGCGACGATGTGTGATATCTCGCTCAGATCCGCACACTCGCTTCTGCGGACAAAATTATCCATAGTGATATCGGTTTTAACGACACAGTAGGCATTTTCAACGATTCCAGGCTCGGTAGTGATGGCCATCGGCGTCTTTTTTGCCTCTGCAAGCACACTGAAAGTTGAGAGCATTGCCGTGCAGGTAAAGCGGCTGCCCCAAATGCCGAGACATATGCTCCAAGCTGATACGGCGCACATCGGCAAACCAAAATCCAGTTTACCGCTTGCGACCAGGACGGCGTCGATGATAGAGAAAATGCACGAAACAGCGGCAAGCGACTCGGCTCCGGGGTTACCGTGTATGAGCGTGAGAACACCGTTTGTAAAAATGTCCAACCCTGCGAGCATGACGGACATAAGCAGGATAAGACAGACTAAAGCCGCTGTGGCGGTGCTGCTGCCGAGCGCCCCGCCAAGCGGGAGAAAGCCTGTGAAGGCAAAAGTGATGTAGGCGAGAAGGACAGACAATGCCGTTGCGACACGGCTGCGAAAAGTCAGGGACTTTAACTGCGCGGCATAGAGTTTCGCCGCTTTTTTCGGCGCAAGCTCCGGTCCCTCGTCTATCTCCGCTGCGGTCGGATGGATATTAGGTTCGGCATGACGCCGCACGGCGACGGAGGCCAAGAGCCCTACGACAGGCGCCATCAGCGTCTCTGAAAACGTTTTCTTTCTGGGCTGACGCTGGCGCCGGTGGCTTTTTTTCTCCCGTACCTCTGCGGCAGCTTCATCATACTCCGGGAAATCCGGCGGCGCATAGGTTTCATACTCTTTGTCGGGGCCAAAAATTTCCTCGGCAACAGAGCGAGGCTCCGCCTCAGACGTGTTTTGGGCAGAAAGAGGCTCATCGACCGAGGACAAAATCGTATCGCCGAGAGCCTCGATCATGATATTGCGTGATTTCTCCTCAACGGCACTGCGGTGTGCAGCGGATATCTCCTCTTCGGCGCGGTATTCGGCGAGGATCGCCTCCAGAGAAAGCTGCTCCGGATCTATCTTGTAATCAAATTGCGAGTTATCCATAAACTATCCCCTGTGGATGGTTTTTTCAGAGGCTCCTCTGTCTTAAAGTTTCATAAATCAAAATTGCCGCGGCAGCAGACGCGTTGAGGGATGAAACTTTGCCGCGCATGGGTATACTTACCGTGAAATCACATTTTTCGGAAATCAGGCGCCCAATCCCTTCGCCTTCGGAGCCTATGACGAGACCAATGGGGCCCTTGAGGTCTGTCTCCCACATCGGGGAGGTGCCGTCGGCTGCCGCACCGTAGATCCATAGCCCTTTGTCCTTGAGGTCGCTGATGGCGGCAGTGAGGTTCGGCACGCGCGCAACCGCCATATATTCGGCGGCGCCGGCGCTGGTTTTTCCGACAATAGCGGTGAGTCCTGCGCTGCGGCGTTTGGGGATGATGACGCCATGCGCGCCCGCACACTCGGCGGTGCGGATGATCGCGCCAAGATTGTGCACATCGCTTATCTCATCGCAGATGATGACAAAGGGTGCCTCGCCCCGTGCCTCGGCAATCGCAAGAATATCCTCAACCGAGCTGTATTCCCGGACGGCTGCAAGGGCAATGACGCCCTGGTGGGAATGTGTACGGCTCATGGCGTCAAGCTTTCTCCTGTCGGCCTCAACGACGACAATACCCATATCGCGCGCCTTGGAGGCGATATGGCCTAAAGTCTTGTCCACATCGCCTTTGGCAATATAGATCTTGTCGATAGTACGCCCGGCGCGGAGAGCCTCCGTTACCGAGTTTCGCCCTTCAATGATGTCTTCTCTCTCGTCGTTAAACATTGTTACCTCGTTATTTGAGTTCAGATTTCAGGACGCCGGTCATATCGGTGTGTTCCCAGGGCAGATCAATGTCGGTACGGCCAAAGTGGCCGTAAGCCGCAGTCTGACGGTAGATTGGGCGGCGCAGGTCCAGCTTGCGGATGATTGCGGCGGGACGCATATCAAAGCAGCGGGTTACGATGTCGGAAATCTGCTGATCGGGGACGATGCCGGTTCCCTGAGTGTCGATAAACACCGAGACGGGCTGTGCAACGCCAATGGCATAGGCAAGCTCAATCTGGCAGCGGCGGGCAATGCCGGCGGCGACAATGTTTTTTGCAATATAGCGTGCCATATAGGCCGCGGAGCGGTCAACCTTGGTGGGGTCTTTCCCGCTGAAGCAGCCGCCGCCGTGGCTGGCGTATCCGCCGTAAGTATCGACGATGATCTTGCGTCCGGTGAGCCCGGAGTCGCCGATCGGTCCGCCAACGACGAAGCGGCCGGTGGGATTAATAAAGATTTTGGTGTCCTTATCCATCAAACCATTAGGGATGATCGGTTTAATGACACGCTCGGTCAGCGCGTCGCGCAGATCGCCGATAGCCATATAATCGGCATGCTGGGAGGAGACCACAACGGCGCTGATGCGCTCAACGCTTCCGTTTTCGCCATACTGTACGGAGACCTGAGTCTTGCCGTCGGGGCGAAGCCAATCCAGTTCGCCGGATTTTCTGACGGCAGCGAGCTGGCGCGCAAGCTTGTGCGCATAGATGATCGGAGCGGGCATCAGCTCTTCGGTCTCGTCACAGGCAAAACCAAACATCATGCCCTGGTCGCCGGCGCCGCCGACTTCATCATTGGTCCCCATGGCGATATCCGGGCTCTGCTCATCGATGGAGGTGAGTACGGCGCAGCTTTTATAGTCAAAGCCATACTCGGGGCGGTCATAACCGATTTCGCGGACTGTGTTGCGGACAATGGAAGGAATGTCGGCGTAGCAGCTGGTGGATATTTCACCCATGACCATGACCATTCCGGTCGTAGCGATGGTTTCGCAGGCGACCCTGGCCATTTTGTCCTCAGCGATTATAGCATCCAGAACGGCATCGGAAATCTGGTCACAGATTTTATCGGGATGGCCTTCAGTAACGGATTCGGAAGTGAAAATCCTGTTTACGTTCTTATCCATTTGAAAAAACCTCTCTTAATATTATAAATTATAGGAATCTTGGGCGTAATATACAATAACATATTTTTACCATTACTTAAAGAGATAATTTCAATTATCACATTTTGTTTACAAATTTATTGTGGACTGGAACTGGAAAAACGTGTATTATGATATAATAGCTGTATTATTTTGATATATCGGTGCGCCCTTATGTGGGGAAGCACCCATCATATTAAATTCCTATATGCAGACTGCCCATGATATATTGGCATAGGAAAAATCAAATGGGAGGAATTTCTCAATGAAGTATTTTACCAGATGGGTCGATCGGTTTTGCACGACTCATCGTCGGTTCGGTATCCCAAATCTTATGATGTATATCGTTATCGGCAACCTCATTGTGTGGCTGTTCGGCGCCATGGATACGACGAAAACACTATACAGCCTGCTGTATTTCAACGCCGAAAGTATTTTTAAGCACGGAGAGGTATGGCGGCTTATCTCGTTCGTTTTTATACCACAGTCTTCGGGATTCAGTTTTCTGATTTCTCTGTATTTTTATTATTTTATCGGCTCCACGCTGGAGCAGCACTGGGGAAGCGCCAGGTTTACGCTGTATTATATCTTTGGAATGATTTTCAATATTTTGTACGGTGTTATTTTCTGGCTTTTGAATTACAGCATCAGTGTCAATGCAAGTTATATGAACCTCTCAATGTTCTTTTCGTTTGCCATCATGTATCCGGATATGACCGTGCTGCTGTTTTTTATCATACCGGTAAAAATGAAGTGGCTTGCGTGGATAGACGCCGCTTTTTTCGCATTGGGTGTGGTGACGGGTACCTTCCCGTTGAATCTTCTGCCAATCATTGCGGTGTTTAACTTCGTGCTGTTCTGCTGGGACGACATTATCCGTTACGTCAGGCCCTACCGGAATGTCAATAATAAGAACACGGTAAACTTCCGGCGTGAGGTAAACCGTATCCGGCGTGAGGAAAATACACGGGACTATACAAGAAGATGCGAGGTCTGCGGCAGAACTGATAAAGATCATCCTGAACTGGAGTTTCGCTATTGCTCCAGATGTTCAGGTTATCACTGCTATTGTACGGACCACATCAATAATCACATTCACCACAGAGACTGACCAATTTTCCCCTGACGGCTTAAGCCGTCGGGGATTTTTGTTATTTTATGTGTTTTCCAAAACCGTTCAGAGACAGACGATTTGGCAATAACTGGGCCGGTTTCATATGATTGACTTTACGGATACGGCGCGGTATAATAATAACTTATATTCGATAATCTGCCGATGCAGAGAGGTTAGATATAAAGGCGGTGATTTTTCCATGCGTGGAAGAACCGGAGATTCCCATGGGAGAATGAGAAAAAATATTGCGCTGCAGGCGATCGTGCTGGCTCTTGCCCTTGCGATTTTTGCTTTTATAGAGGTGAACTATATCCGTGCCGACCCAAATGCGCTTCAAAATAGTTTGTCATCTGAAACGTCAAATGTAACGCCAACGTCGGCTGAAGAGACACCTGCTGCCACGCCGACACCCGTCGTCTCGCCAACGCCGACTCCGGAGCCGGTGTTTTCACCGCACGCGGTTGAGGGGACGCAGCCGGATAAGCTCATTGCGTCTACCGAGGTCGAGGCAGACGGTGAGCTGGTTGACGATTATCAGGCTGAGAAATCTATCGATTTCGGGTATGGCGATAACTATACAGATCTCAGGGGGGTCACGACCTTCAGAGGCGATAATTTCCGTTCGGGGGCCGTCTATGGAACGGCGGATATCGTGGCTAAAAAATTCGGCGATTACTGGACTCGATCCATCGGGGCGCTGACTTCCTATACAGGTTATACCTGGACCGGCTGCGGCTGGACCGGCCAGCCGCTGATCGTCGAGTGGGATAAGGCCACCCGCGCTGTCATGAATATGTACGATTGGGCCAAGGAGCAGGGCACGCTCGTTGAGGTTGTGCATGCCACCATGGACGGACATGTCTATTTCACCGAGCTGACCACCGGTAAGCCCACGCGCGACAGCCTGTATTTGGGCTTTACCTTCAAGGGCGCCGGTTCCCTCGACCCGAGGGGATATCCGATCCTCTATGTCGGTGCGGGCTATTACGGCGCGACGAGCGCCCCCAGGGCGCTGGCAATCAGCCTCATCGACGGCTCTGTTCTCTTTGATCTGGGCGTGAACGAGACCTTCGCCCTGAGACAATGGAACATGTTCGACAGCGCGCCGCTTGTCTCCGCTGAGACGGACCAGCTCATCTGGCCGGGTGAGAGCGGAATACTCTATATCGTCGATATGAATACACAGTACGACGAAGCGGCGGGAACGCTGACGGTAGACCCTAAAGTGACTAAATGGCGCTATAACGGCGTGCGCACGGGTTCCCAATACTGGCTTGGGATGGAGGACAGCGCCGTTGCGTGGCAGGGCTACCTGTTCGTTGCGGATAACGGCGGCAACCTCATGTGCCTGGACCTTGATACCCTGAAGCTGGTCTGGGTGCAGGACGTTTTGGACGATACCAACTGTACGCCCGTTCTGGAAATGGAGGATGGCCATCCCTACATTTATATCAGCACCTCTTTTCACGCCGGGTGGCGTGCGTGGGAGGGGCAGACCGCTACCATACCTATATGGAAAATTGATGCCGAGACCGGTGAAATCGTCTGGCAGGTGGACTACGACTGCCAAACGGTAAAGGATGTGTCCGGCGGTGTGCAGGGTACGCTGGCATGCGGCAAAAATAAGCTTGCCGACCTCATCTTTGTCCCGGTGGCGAGGACGCCGGGAGCGGGAGACGGTATTCTCTCCGCAATCAGTAAAACCACCGGCGAGGTGGTTTGGGAACTGCATACTCAGGTTTACAGTTGGAGCTCTCCCGTTGCCGTTTATGACGCCGAGGGCAACGGCTATCTGATTTACTGCAACTCCGGCGGCTATATGTACCTGGTAGACGGCCTGACCGGCAAGATCCTCGATGACGCTTCCCTCGGAAGCAATATTGAGGCGTCGCCTGCGGTGTATGAAAATACGGTTGTTATCGGTACGCGGGGGCAGCTCATTTACGGCTTTCAGCTGACGTAAATGTAAAACAAAGGTACGGTTAACCGGCCGTTCCTTTATTCTACATTTTTCAGGAACATAGCCTACCGAAGAGTCGTCTATTTACCATATAGGACATAGCCGATGACTGCGCCGCATACGCCGCCGACGATATGTGTGAGCTGAGAAATGTTGTCGCTGTTGAATAGGCCGTTTACAATTTCGCCGCCAAGATAAAAGATGACGACAAATATGAGCGTCAGCGGTATGCAATGACTTTTCATACCGGAGAGCGACGACATAACGATCATCATGAATACAATGCCGCTTGCCCCTAAGAGCCCAACAGTCGGGAAAAATATAAACTGCACAAGTCCTGAGATGAGCGCGGTTATGAGTATTGCGGTCAGTAAACTTCGGCTGCCGTATTTTTCTTCCAATGGGGGGCCGACCACGAGGACAAGCAGCATGTTACCGATGTAATGCGAATAATTCGAATGGCCGAGGACATGCGTAAACATGCGCAGATAGGTCAGCGGGTCACTGAGCGGCGCGCGGTAGACACAAAAAAACTTTGTCGTACTCCATCCGTCGGTGAGCCATCCCAGACCGAGAGATGCCAGGGATATCAGCGCAAAGGTCAGTACGACGGGAGAGTTATATTGGATTTTGATGACAGATTTTTTCATATGTAACCTCCAGAATACTATAAGAATAATCAAAAGTTTCTAGAAAGTCAATCACCTGGTGATTTGACGCGAAACGATATGGGAATATGATAAATTAAATCAAAGCATGTTTCTAAATCGAAAGGACTACATAATGAAGTCAAAAAAGCTTATTCGGGCCCTTTGTGCCCTTTTAACGGTGTCGATGATGCTGACCGGTCCGGCCCTTGCCGCTGCGATGGGCGATGAACTTGACAGCTATACCACCGAAGTGCGCGGCGAGACAGATTTGAGCCGCGGTGTCTACTGGACAGGCAGTGACTACCGCTGTGAGAACTATATGGAATACACGCCGAACGATTCGGTATTCCCTGTTGTTGTCTATGGCTCAAAACTGCTGAATCACGGCGATTTTCTCAGTATGGCTAAGCTGCTCAACCAGGAGGGCTATTATGTGGTCGGCGGTATAAACGGGGATTACTATAATACTTGGGACTACCAGCCTATCGGCGTCGTTATCAAGGACGGCGAACTCATTTCCACCGACGGCGGCTTTTTTGCGGTCGGCTTCAAAGCCGACGGCTCCGCCGTCCTGGGGAAACCGGGGATTGTCGTAAAGGCGAGCTTCTCGGGGGAAACCTATCAGCTCAGCAACGTTAATAAGGCACGCCAGACCGGCTATAACCTCTATACCTCAAAATATGCCTCCGCCACCAAGAACACGACACCGGGATGGAACGTCATACTTTCAGCGCCGGAGGATGCGAAACTGACCGTGGACTGCACGCTGGACCTGACCGTTGAGGAGATCTTTGAGAGCGACGGCGCCGTAACGATTCCCGAGGGGAAATATGTCCTCAGTCTTCCCGATACGGCCGATGAATGGCGCCAGAAGGGAATCAAAGGCCTCACGGCGGGCGACACCGTCGAGCTCACCGTCACTTCAAATGAGGGCTGGGATGAGGTCCTGTGGAGTGTTGGTTCCCTGTACCAGCTGATTGGTGACGGCAAGATAAACGCCGACCTGCCCAACGAAACCGCTTCGCGTACCGCAGTGGGACAAAAAGAAGACGGAACCGTTGTTTTCTATACGATAGACGGCAGAAGCCCTGGCTACAGCGTAGGCGCGACAATGACACAGGTTGCGGAGCGTCTTTTAGAGCTGGGATGTACGAATGCGCTTCTTATGGATGGCGGCGGCTCTACGACGATGAACGTTGTACTTCCGGGTTACAGCGCCATTTCCCAGATAAACATACCCTCGGACGGCAAACAGCGTTCCGTCACGGAGTACATCATGCTGGTATCCACGACACCGCCGTCCGAAACGCCGGCGCGTCTGGTGCTTTATCCCCGGAGCAGTCAAATGCTTGTCGGCGCTCAGCTTGAGCTGAACCTCAAGGCGACGGACGCCGTTGGCTTTGCCGCAGATGTGCCGGAGAGCCATAGTTATGCTGTCGAAAACAGCCTGGGCAGCTTTGAAGGCGACGTGTTTACTGCCGAGAAGGCCGGAGAAGGCGAGATATCCGTTTCCGCCGCCGACATGACCGACGGTACGGCACAGGTGACTATTGTGGAGACACCGGATACAATAACGGTCAAGAACGGAGAGACGGGCGCGGCCTGTGCGAGCCTTGCGCTTAAAACCGAGGCGAGCACCGATCTTACGGCCGCGGCAAACTATAACCACCTGCCTCTCACGGTGCGGGATGAGTGCTTTACCTGGGCGGTGACCGGCGACATCGGAACAATCGATGCGAATGGGGTGTTTACAGCGTCCGAGACTCCGGGAGAGGGCACTGTTGAGGTCACTGCCGGCGAAAACACGGTCAGCATCCCGGTGAAAATCAGCTACCCCGCAGGTATCTACTCCGATGTAGCGGAGAATGCGTGGTATTATGACGCGGTCAAGGCCATGGGGGAGCAGGGCTATATCACCGGAGTGACGGAGACGGAATATGCCCCTGACGCCAATATGACACGCGCCATGCTGGTGACGCTGCTTTACCGTATCGAAAACCAGCCGGATGTCTCGGGCGATATGCCCTTTACGGATGTCGAGAGCGATAAATGGTACTCCAACGCCGTGCTCTGGGCCGGCAAGCAGGGACTGGTCAATGGTTATGATGAGGAGACCTTTGGCATAAACGACAGCATAAGCCGCGAGCAGATGGCAACGCTGCTGATGCGATATGCCAAGTGGAAGGGTGAGGATGTCACCTCGGATGAAAGCCTTGGCCGCTTCACCGATAAAGGCGAGATAAGCGCTTATGCCGTTGACGCCGTTAAGTGGGCGGTGGGCAAGACACTGATAAAAGGTATGACGGAGACAAGTTTTGTGCCAAAGGGCACGGCCAGCAGGGCCCAGGTCGCTGTTTTGCTGGACAGATATCTGGCCGGCTGATAACGGGATAATCCTCAAAAAGCGACACGTGCAGTTCATTTTTGCACGTGTCGTTTTTTAATATTATAATTTAAGACCATTTTTGAATAAACGATGATCCCCATGTGTTTTTACTTGTCACTCCATTGGGTTTGTGTTAACATGGCAGGTGTATGAAAGGATGCTGACCATGGATAGGAACATAAGAGACCGTCTTTACATATCTACCGTTGCCTCCGATGCCGTTGTGATGGCGAAGGAATATGGGCTTGGGCTGGAGATCGCCGACTTTTGCGTGGCGGCGAACATGGATGAGAGCTTTGAGCCTTATGGGCGATATGGTGTGGAGAAAATGGACCATGGCGGAGAGATGACTTTCCACTTCCCGTTTGCGGAGCTATGCCCATGCGCCATAGACCCGCTGGTGCGTGCGGTCACACGGCAAAGGCATGAGCAGGCCCTTTCACTCGCGCTTAGCCACGGCATAGCTAAAATGATCGTCCACGCCGGTTATATCCCGCTTGTCTACTATCCGGAGTGGTTTATTGCGGAGTCGATCAAATACTGGCATGATTTCCTTATGGACAGACCGGGGAATATCGACATCTGCCTTGAAAATGTCATGGAGGGAGATCCGCAAATGTTGTCTGATATCGTAAAGGGTGTCGACGACCCCCGACTGCGCATTTGCCTCGATGTCGGGCATGCCAGCCACAGCGTTTCGGATACACCGCTTGACGTGTGGATCGATACCCTCGCCGGGTATATCACCCATGTCCACCTGCACAATAACGACAGGAATGTGGATCGTCACTGGGAACTTGGCCGAGGAACCATCCCAATGGAAGAGACAATATGCCGATTAATAGACGCCTGCCCTGCGGCCAGCTTTACGGTCGAATGCATGGAGGCCGCACCTTCGGTGAAATGGCTGTCTGAGAAAGGATTTTTGGGATGAAACTTGTAAGAGCATTTTTGATGAGCTTTTCAATGTTTTGTGCGATCCCGTGCCCCATACGTTTCTGGGATTCCGACCTTCGCCCTCTGATGACGGCCGTACTCCCGCTTGTAGGACTCGTGATCGGCGCGGTATGGTCACTTATCGCTTCCTTGTGCGGATATTTTGCTGTGCCGCAGCTACTTGCTGCGGCGATCCTCACGCTCACGCCTTGGGTGCTCAGCGGATATATCCATCTTGACGGATTTATGGACAGCTGTGACGCGATTCTTTCCCGCCGTGACCTTGAGGAGCGCAGACGAATACTGAAAGACCCGCTTACGGGCTCTTTTGCCGTTATTAGCCTTGTTTCCCTGGCTATGATAAGTCTGGGTGCATTCTATGAGGCGGATTATTCCAATTTTCTGGCCCTGCTGCCTGTTCCCGCAGTCACGCGGGCATGTTCGGCGATCGCCGTACAGAGCCTAAAACCAATGGGACACAGCCAGTACGCCAAAGACAAACGGCCAAAGTATGCCGTAGCCATTCCGGCGGTTTTGCTTGCGGCCGGAATGGCGTTATCGGTATGGCTTGGCGGCGGGGCGTGGCTATGCTCGGCTGCGGCCCTACTGGGCTGGTGTGCCGCCTGCCTCAGGGGCTACCGTCAGCTCGACGGAATGTCGGGCGATATCTCCGGTTATGCTGTTACCGTCGGCGAGGCCTGCGCCGCCGCTGCCTTTGCGTTTATTTGAAAAGGAGCAGTAAAAATATGATCATCCATCTTATCCGTCACGGTGAGACCGAGGCGACGGAAAATAAACTCTATTATGGGGCCACTGATCTGCCGATCAGTGAGGGCGGCAGAGAGCGGCTTAATGTGCTGCGGCTTGCCGGCGGATACCCGGAAATCAGAAAAGGCCTGCACGTCTACACCTCCGGTATGCGCCGGACGGATGAGACGCTGAGCCTGCTCTATGGCGACGTACCGCATGATGTGCTCCCGGGACTCCGTGAGATGGATTTTGGCGCATTTGAGATGCACAGTTACGAAGAGCTTAAACAAGTCCCGGCGTATATTGAATGGATAAGCGGTGATAACCTTTCAAACCGCTGCCCGGGAGGGGAGAGCGGCGCGGAGCTGAAAACGCGCGTAATCGCTGTTATAGCTGAGCTTTTAAAAATCGGGGAGGATTGTCTCATCATAACCCATGGCGGTGTTATCGACTGTGTGATGGAACACTTTTTCCCGGAAGAAAACAAAAACCGTTATGATTGGCAGCCAAAGCCCGGCGAGGGCTTTTCGCTGACGATCGACCGTGAAGGCGGCAAAGTCGGCCGCCGTGCTATCCCTGATCTCAAACCATTTTGGTTGGGTAAAGGCTATTCCTTCTTTCAAAACAAGGCATGCGAATATTTCCCCTGTCATGCCACAAAAAGGCCGGAGAATTTTAATTGCATTTTCTGTTACTGTCCGCTATATGCTCTGGGCGAGAATTGCGGCGGCAATTTTCGTTACACGGAAAATGGTGATAAGGACTGTTCCGGCTGCCTTGTCCCGCATATGCGGGAAAATTACGGGAAGATTATTGAGAAATATCCACTCATTCGCGAGCTGGCTGCCAAGAAAAAATTGTAGGAATATATGAAATTGTTATAATCCTATTTACAACGCTGCTTGGCTGTGTTATTATGCAACTGTGAATATTGATAGCATTGCTCAGCATTCATGGAATCGGGTGAAAATCCCGGCGAGTCGGTCACTGTGAAGCTCCTTTGTGGAGATAAGTCAGATACATGAGAGCGATGTGCTGCTCCTACCTTGACTGGGAAGCGGACCATAGATTGTCCGTATGCCTGTTAGGCGTACGGGCTTTTGCTTTCAGCAGCGACAATATCACAGCCTGCCCGGCCGGGAAAAACAGAATTGCCCCTTCTGTCCGGCGATTTGGCGGGTAAATCCTCCTATTGCGGCGGCATATTGTGCCGAAAACAGGATTGCCCTCCTGATTTGATGCCGCCGCGTTCTAAACCTAAACGCCCCCCCGCTTTTCATTGGCGGGGGGGCTGCTGTTTTTCGTATGACAATTTCCCCCTCGACATTTTCAGTGTGCAGAGGTATAATCCCAATATAAAAAGGAGGGCAAAACCATGACGAACCGTGAATTTCTTGCCAAACAGTTGGCACTGGAAGACAGGGGAGAGGGCTATGTTCTCGTCACTGTCGCAGAGGCGGACGGTTCTGCCCCGCGCAACGAGGGCAGAATGCTGGTACTGGAAAACGGCAAGACATATGGTACGATCGGTGGCGGGGCTATTGAGCTCGTAGCTGCGCGCGATGCTTTTGACTGTCTCGAAGGCGGAGAAAATCGCCTTCAGGCGTATGACCTTGCCTCGCTTGGAATGACCTGCGGCGGAAAAATGAGCCTCATGTATCAGTGCTTTGCGCCTGGAAGCGTCCTTCTCATATGCGGCGGCGGACATGTCTCGGCAAAGCTTTCGGCCATGGCACATATCATGGGTTATCATGTTATCGTTGCCGACGACAGGAGCGAAAGCGCAATTGCCGAAGCCCTTTCCAATGCCGACAGATTTATTCCAGTGAGTGATTATTACGCCGACATCAAAACGGTGAAGCTCCCGGCAAATGCCTATATTGTCATCGCCACCTATGGCCACGAACATGACGGCGAGGCCCTTGCCGCGGCGCTGGAGAAAAATGCCGCCTATGTTGGGATGATAGGCAGCGTAAAAAAAATAGGGACGATATTTGACGCACTCATGCAAAAAGGCTATACGCAGGAGCAGCTAAAAGACGTCTACAGCCCGATTGGCCTTGGACTCGGCGGTCAGACGCCGGAGGATATTGCCCTTTCAATCCTTGCGGAGATGCAGATCATCCGCTGCGGCGGCAGCGGGGCGCATATGAGGGATAAAAAGAGACGGTAATGATCATTGTCAATGGCATTACAAGCCTTTGCATATCCGATTAACCCGGATTTGCCGCAATGCGCAGCAGGCAGGCCGAACTGAATCTGTGGCGGTGCGCAATCAGGAGGAAACCTATTATGAGAAACAACCGTTTTGTCAGCTTTTTTATTGACCTTGCGGATATCTATATGGGAAAACATGTTTCCCGCTCGGCCGCGGAGCTGTCCTATTTCTTTACTTTGTCAGTATTCCCCACATTGATTTGTTTATATGCCTTATTAGGCAAGTATATACCCACCGAAGATATAATTGAGCGGCTATTAGAAGGATTAATACCCACCGAAACGCTTGACGCAATAGGAGATTATCTGACGTATGTCAGTGAATACTCCAGCCGGAAGATGCTCATAGGCGGCGCTATATTGATGGCGACGTCCTCGGCGGCGGCTTTCAGGTCTCTGCACAATATCATGGCAGAGATTCAGGGATCGCCTAAATACAACGGGATCTGGTTTATACTGGTCAGCTTCCTATTTTCTCTTGTTTTCCTGGTTGTTATGTACTTTGCCGCAATTGTGATTGTCACAGGCGAGTGGTTCCTGAGATTATTGGAGGACTATGTCAATATCTCGTGGGCATGGAGCTGGCTGAGATTCGTCATCCTTTTTGCCATCTTGCTTATGCTGATGCTCGGTATGTATCGTATTACATCGCCGAGGGACAGAAGAGAACCTTTGCTGCCGGGAGCGATGTTTGCCGCGGGCGCAATGGTTGTTGTCGGTATGATTTTCAGCGCAATGGTCAGTATGTCGGTGCGTTATTCCCTGGTGTATGGCTCTCTCGCATCCATGGTGATCCTCATGCTTTGGCTCTATATTTTTGGGAATATCCTTATTTTGGGAAATGCGATAAATTTTTTATTGGGCAAATACAGGCGTTGAAGGCCATATACATATCAAACCAAAATTTTAGCCTAAATAGCGACCAAACGTCCTCTCGACTAAGCCGAGAGGACGTTTTCTTAAAAAAAATTTAACATTTTACCACCTTGTTTCTTAATCGTTAAATGTTTACACTATTAGAGTAGATTTATCGATATGCGACAAGGAGGGGGAAATAATGACACCGGACGAATTCCTGAACATTTGCAATCAGGCGCTGGGAGTCCTTTTTCTGCTATTTTATTCCTACCAGATTATTTACATGATCGTACCGTTTTTCGTGAAGAAAAAACAAAAGACCAATAAAAAACTATGCCGCTATGCGGTTATGATTGCGGCGCGCAATGAAGAGCAGGTCATAAAAAATCTGATCGACAGTATCACGGCACAGGATTACCCGAGCAGACTTATCGATGTGTTTGTCGTTGCGGATAATTGTACGGACGGGACGGCGGAAACGGCACGTTCCGCGGGAGCCGAGGTGTGGGAGCGGTACGATGATAACTGTATCGGCAAAGGCTATGCGCTCAGCTTTTTGCTGAGTAAAATCCATGGGAAATACGGCAAGATCTTTGATGGATATTTTATTTTTGACGCGGATAATCTTTTGAGCCCCAACTACATAACTGAAATCAATAAGGTGTTCTCGTCGGAGTATCCCATCGTGACGGGCTGCCGCAACTCAAAAAATTACGGCAATACTTGGATCTCCGCCGGGAACGCTTTGCGGTTTCTACGCGAATCGGAGTATCTGAACCGTTCGCGAATGCTCCTTGGTACGGATTGCTCGGTAAACGGTACAGGATTTGTGATCAGCCGGGAGGTCCTGCTTCGCTCCGGCGGGTGGCGTTTTTTCCTAACCAGTGAAGACACCGAGTTTGCCGCCGACTGTATCCTTCACGGCGAGAGCATAGGCTATTGCCACGATGCGGTCTTTTTTGATGAGCAGCCGCTCACTTTTTCGCAATCTTGGATGCAGAGAATTCGCTGGACACGGGGCTATATGCAGGTTTTCGGAAAATACGGCCCGCAGATGATAAAAGGCTTTTTTCACGGCAACTTTGCCTGCTATGACGTCGGAATGTCAAATTTCCCGGCAATGATCCTATCGTTCATCGGCCTGAGTATATGGGCGGTCACGGTGTTCGTGAGTCAAGCCCTGGGCCTTAGCCTTATACCGCTGGCAGAAATGACACTGAGCTCATTTATCGGCAGCTATGTCGGTGCCCTTATCATTGCCGGATTTACCACAGCGACTAAATGGAGGCTCATTCACGCGCCATGGTATAAAAAAGTGCTTTACATCTTCACATATCCGGTCTTTATGCTGACCTATATTCCAATTTCAGCGGTTGCGATATTTGGAAAGCCGGAGTGGCAGCAGATCAAGCATACCGAGGCGGTGACGCTCCGCGAAGTTGTAAAGAGCTGACGATTTAATCTCATAACAAAGCCGTATGATGTTGATATTATCATACGGCTTTGTTATAATTATAATTATATTAGAATCAATCCCTGATGGGAAAGGAGAAATAATATGAAAATATTGATCGTTGGCGGCGTTGCCGGCGGTGCAACGGCTGCGGCACGTCTTCGCCGGATAAATGAGCAGGCGGAAATTATCGTATTCGAGCGCGGCGGATACGTGTCCTATGCAAACTGCGGTTTGCCATATTATATCGGGGGTGACATTACCGATAAGAGAGCGCTGACGCTACAGAGCCCACGGAGTTTCCTCCGCCGCTTTAATGTTGATGTCCGCGTAAAGCAGGAGGTCACGGCGATTGACCCGGAGAAAAAAACGGTCACCGTATTAAACCATGAGACGGGGGAGACCTATTCTGAGAGCTATGATAAACTTCTCCTTTCGCCAGGTGCCAAACCGACGATCCCCAATCTTCCCGGAACCGAGGGCGAGCGTATCTTTACGCTCAGGACGGTTGAGGACACCTACAGGATTAAAGACTATGTCAGTGAAGCGCAGGTAAAAAGCGCCGTTGTGGTCGGCGGCGGCTTCATCGGCCTCGAGATGGCGGAGTGCCTGATAAACGCGGGGCTTTCCGTAACACTTTTACAGCGCAGTGAGCATGTTATGCCAAACCTGGATTTCGATATGGCAAGCTTTGTCCACGGCTATATGCGTTATAAGGGCATTAACCTGCTGCGCAACCAGGCGCTCAAAGGCTACGAGAGCAAGGGCGGCAAGGTGAGGGTCCTGCGGGGGAATGGAGACCCCATTGAGGCGGATATGGTGTTGCTTGCGATCGGCGTGACACCGGATACCGAGCTGGCAAAAAAGACCGGATTGAAACTGGGCTTAAAGGATTCCATCCTTGTCAACGACAAAATGGAGACCTCTATCCCGGATATTTATGCCGCCGGAGACGCTGTGGAGGTCATTAACCCGATCACGGGTAAGCCCGCCGTCATCCCGCTGGCGGGACCGGCCAACAAGCAGGGCAGAATAGCGGCGGATAACATTAACGGCGGTGACAGCCGGTATAAGGGCAGCATCGGTGCTGCTGTTATGAAGCTGTTCGACATGACGGTTGCCACCGTGGGGCTGACCGAAAAGACGGCAAAATTGGCGGGCGTTGATTTTGATTATTGCGTTACCTATTCGCCAAACCATGCTACCTATTACCCCGGCGCGAGCAATATGACCATTAAAGTGCTGTTTGAACCGAAGAGCGGGAGATTGCTCGGTGCGCAGATTGTCGGCTTTGATGGTGTGGACAAGCGTATCGATGTGCTGGCAACCGCCATAAGGTTTAAGATGACCGCGTATGACCTCACAGAGCTTGAGCTTGCCTATGCGCCGCCGTATTCCTCCGCGAAAGACCCGGTCAATATGGTGGGATACATTATGCAAAATGTCCTCGACGGCAGGGTTAAGCAGTATTACTGGAATGAGGCGGAAACACTCCCGCGTGACGGAAGCGTGCAGATCGTCGATGTCCGCACGCCCGGAGAATACGATTATGGGCATATTCCCGGCGCTGTGAACATTCCGGTGGATGAGATGCGGCAGCATATGGGTGAACTTGATAAAACAAAACCCGTTTATCTCAACTGTCAGGTGGGAATGCGCAGCTATATCGCCTACTGTATTCTCACTCAGAGCGGCTATGATTGCTACAATCTCGCCGGCGGTTACCATTTTTATGAGAGCGCTGCAACCGAAAATTCCTTCCGTGAAGCACCCTGTCACCCCTGTGGCGTGGCGATAAAAGAATAAAAGGGCACGGCGTAGCCGTGCCTCAGCTTGCCAAAGAAATCGTTCCGACTTCTTTGGCAAATGGATTTGCAGTTTGCTGTGCGCCTAATCGTCCACTTATGGTGGGCAATGAGGCGTAGGCAGCCCGAGAAGTATTTTCGGGCACGTACACGCCGCGCCCGAAAATGCCTTGATTTTATTTCGCCGCTGCGGCGGTGAAACTCTGCGAGGCTTTTTTGACAGTCTGCTTTCCTATGTATGCTCTAAGATAAGCAACATAATATAGGCTTTTTAAGCTAAAGGTTCACCGGACCTTTAGCTTTTTTAGTTCAAAAAATCTCTTAGTTTTTTACTGCGGCTGGGGTGACGCAGCTTGCGCAGGGCCTTCGCCTCGATCTGACGGATGCGCTCACGTGTGACATTAAATTCCTTGCCGACCTCTTCAAGCGTGCGCGTGCGGCCGTCTTCAATACCGAAACGCAGCCTGAGGACCTTTTCCTCGCGCGGCGTAAGTGTGGAGAGCACGTTCATGAGCTGTTCCTTCAGCAGGGTAAAGCTTGCCGCCTCTGCGGGTTCGGACGCATCCTCGTCGGGAATAAAATCACCGAGATGACTGTCTTCCTCCTCACCGATCGGCGTTTCGAGTGAGACGGGTTCCTGAGCTATTTTAAGAATATCACGGACTTTATCGGGCGGCATGCTCATGACTTTGGCGATATCCTCGGCGCTGGGGTCATGCCCAAGCTCCTGCAAAAGCTGGCGTGAGACACGGATGACTTTGTTTATTGTCTCAACCATATGGACGGGAATCCGTATGGTTCTCGCCTGATCCGCAATCGCGCGGGTGATCGCCTGACGTATCCACCAGGTCGCATAGGTGGAAAATTTATAGCCCTTGGTATAATCAAATTTTTCAACGGCTTTGATAAGCCCGAGATTTCCCTCCTGAATAAGATCAAGGAAGAGCATGCCACGGCCGACATAACGTTTGGCGATAGAGACGACCAGACGGAGATTGGCCTCCGCCATGCGGCGTTTCGCCTCCTCATCACCTTCTGCCATACGAATGGCAAGCTGAATTTCCTCATCGGGGGTCAAAAGAGGAACCTTACCGATCTCCTTGAGATACATGCGGACGGGATCATCGGTGGAGAAATTTTCGACGATGGTTTCCGTCTCGGCAATTTCTTCCTCCGTGACCTCTTCAATCTCCTCCAATTCCTCAAGAGCGGGGAGCGCTTCATCGTCAATCGGGGGGAGATAATCCTCGCCGACCGTGTCTATCCCGAGATTTTCCAGTGTATCATAAAACTTATCGATCTGGTCTTGTTCCAGATTCATTTCCTCAAGGACCTCCAGGAGCTCTTTTGAGGTGAGTTTCCCATTTTTCTTACCCTTTTCAATGAGCTCGTTAAGGCGTTCCTCATTTGTCTTCTGAGGTACCTCGGGCACTTCTTCGGCCTTTTTGGCTTTGCCGCGGCCTTTCTTACGCTTTGGCTTATCATCGGCCTCCTCGAGAAGAGCATCGGCCATTGAGGCGAGCTCCTTAGGACTAAGATTTTCATTTTCAAGCGCATTATCCATGCTATTATTGTTCTTTGACATATCTAACCACCTTACCCCTTCTTCTGTCTGCGTTTGTTCCAGATTGCCATTGCCCTCTCATTATAATTTAAATTATCGGAGGTCTTGCTGTGTTCGGTATTAATGACATCTATGTAATCGGCCAACGCCTTTTGACGGCTGCCCTGGACGATCTCGGGTTTCTGGAGTATCTCTGTGAGATGACTCATCTCCTCAGACGAAAATTTTCCGGCGAGCAGAGGCAGGGAGATATCTTCGCCGTTTTGTATCCGTGTCAGGAGCATCGTGTATATTTTTGCCAGTAGCGATGAGGAAAAGATTTCAGGATCAATCGATGGTTCTTTTAAAAAAAGTTCGGGATCCTGATACATGAGCAGGATAATGCCCTGCTCGGCCTTGGCACTGCGGATATTGTCATAGTGTAAAGCTCTTTCACGCGGCTGAACCGTCTTAAGGGGGCTCAATTCCTCACGCTCAGACTGCTTCTTATCTTTGCTCAGCAGCCGCTTGCGCAGACGTTTTACCTCATCGTCGACCGCTTCGCTGGATACGCCGGCCAAAGAGGCGACGCGCATAGCATATACCTCGCGCTCAAGCTTATTCGGCAGCGCAGCGACAAGCTCCGATGCCTCCTTGAGAAATGCGACACGGTCTTCGTCGGATTTGAGATCATACTTTGCCTGTACGGACCGGAGCCGATATTCAATGTGATTTTCGCTCTTTTCCAATAGTGAGCGGAACACCTCGGCACCGTTGAGCTTGATAAATTCGTCGGGGTCCTTTGCGCCGGAGAGACGTAATATGCGTACTCGGATATCCAGCTTCTCCAGGAGGCCGATGGCACGCTGTGATGCCTTCTGACCGGCGGTATCGTTATCATAAGCGATGACCACTTGGTCGGTATAGCGTGAGATGAGCCGTGCCTGTTCAGACGTCAGCGATGTGCCGAGCGAAGCGACAGCGGAGTTGAACCCTGCCTGATGCATCGAAACGACATCGACATTTCCCTCGGCGAGAATGATGTAGCCCGCTTTGGATTTTTTCGCTAAATTCATGGCAAAAAGATTGCGGCTTTTGTTAAAGACAAGCGTTTCGGGGCTGTTCATGTATTTTGGCTCACTATCGTCTAAAATTCTCCCGGAAAATCCTATGACATTACCCCGTATATCAATGACAGGGAACATGAGCCGATTTCGAAAAGTATCATAAAAGCTTCCTGCTTTTTTGCCCGTGCGTACAAGACCTGCATCCGCCATTTCCTGGCGGGTAAAGCCCAGAGATGTCATCGCTTTTATAAGCGAATCCCAGGTGTTTGGCGCAAAGCCGAGGCCAAAAGTTTTGACCATTCGAGGAGAAATTTGTCTTCGATTGACATATTCTTGTGCCGTTTGGCCCGTATCGGCAAGCAGCTCTCTATGAAAAAATTTAGCCGCTTCGCGGTTGAGTATGAGCATCCTCTCTCGCCTCTGCGATTCCCTGTCGGGCTTGTCCTGCGGGACCTCCATACCGACCCTGCGGGCGAGAAACTCAACCGCCTCGGGAAAACTGAGCCCCTCGATTTCCATGATGAAGTTAATAACGCCGCCGCCCTTACCGCAGCCGAAGCAGTGGTATATTTGTTTGTCCGGCGAGACAGAAAACGACGGGGTCTTTTCACTGTGGAAGGGACAGAGCCCAAAAAGGTTGGCACCGCTCCGCTTCGAGAGCTTAACATAGCCGGAGACAACATCGGTAATGTCGTTCCGCTCCACCAGTTCCTGTAAAAAACTCTCTGGAATCGACATATGATCAGCCCTCCTTTTCTCATATTGGTGACGGATCAGTAAACCATCCATGCAGCGGGAATAAATATTTCGCTGTATTTGGTAATGGCATACTTATCCGTCATGCCTGATACATAGTCGCAGACGGCGCGTAAAAGCCCCTCGTTATCGGCAATTGTCTTATATTCGGGCGGTAATTTATCAGGGCGGTTAACATAATATTCCCAAATACCTGAAATGATATTCGAAACTTTGCCTTCTTCCGCTTTTGCTTTTGGATTTAGGTAAACATTTTCGAACATAAACTGATGGAATACTTCAACAGCGGCTTCCATACCCGGTGACATTTTAAGGCTTCCGTGCTGACTGTTTGCAATCAGATCGGTCAGTATCGAGTTTATTCGGACGCTGTGCCGCCGTCCGATCTGTTCAAGTACGATCTCCGGCAGATCCTCAGTTGTGAGAATTCCCGCCCGTATCGCATCGTCCACGTCGTGATTTATGTAAGCGATCTTATCGGCAAGGCGCACGGAAACGGCCTCAAGCGTATCGTCCGCCGCGCCATGGGTATGGTGCAGTATGCCCATTCGCGTTTCATAACAGAGATTAAGGCCCCGGCCTTCTTTTTCGATTCGGTCCACGACGCGGAGGCTCTGCTCATAGTGTTGAAAACCGGGCGGATAGATCTCGCGGATAGCCCGCTCTCCGGCATGCCCGAAAGGCGTGTGTCCGAGGTCGTGCCCAAGTGAGATGGCTTCTGTAAGGTCCTCATTTAAGGAAAGTGCCCGGGTAATTGTCCGCGCAATACGGCTGACCTCCAGCGTATGCGTGAGCCGTGTCCGGTAATGGTCGCCCTCAGGCTGGAGAAAGACCTGCGTTTTATGTTTAAGCCGGCGGAATGACGGGGAATGTGTTATTTTATCCACATCGCGCTGAAAGCATGTGCGTATAGAACAAGGTTCTTCAGGCCTCAAACGACCACGGCTGTTTTTAGACAGCAGACCGTATTCGCCAATGATAACCGTCTCCGCTTCTTCACGGATCTCTCTTGGACATGGCATGGTAACACCTCCCGCAGATGAATAGCCAATATAACCTTCTATTTCTTTAATACGAGAAAAGAGTGTATTTTCCCTCCTTTTTGCAAAAAAATTTTTAATAAAATTTAGTTAAGTTGTAAAAAAACAAGGGACAGTCCCATGATTTTGAAAAGTATCGCCTGCCGGAAGCAGCGATTGGGGTACCGCGGAGAAAAATTTTGTGCTTTGGGTTATTGCGGGGCCGCATCAGGGAAAATCGGAATTTGAAAGCTATAAGATGTTAAATATCCCGAAGATCCCCGGATGCAACGCATCCGGGGATCTGTAACTTGTCAAAAAACGATTTGACGATTCCTCACAGAGTTTTCGCCGCGTACGGCGGAAAAAATTTAAATTTGTCATTTCCGGGGGCGTGCCCACTCGCCGCAAGTGCGGCGTCAATCTGTAGCAAAGCGCAAGATTGTTGCAGGGCGGATTCACTCCACCTGTCGCAAGTAAAATACGCAGGGCTCCCATGGGGGTTTCACCATGGGAGATATGACACTTCTCATACAGGAAAGCGGTGAGCGTCCTGTATGCCTATCCTTTATCGGAAAAGTCTTAAAAACTTTTCCGACAGTCTCAATCCCCGGATGCATGGCATCCGGGGATTGAGAAATTAATTGAGTGCAATATCACTTCCGCTGCCGGGACCGATTGGAATACCAGAGATTGGAGTAGGCGTAGGTGTAGGCGTAACATCATCCGGGGTTGGACTTGCGGACGAATCCGGTGACTCGGTGGGGCTTTCGCTCTCCTCCGGTTCCTCAGACTCCTCGGGCTCTTCCTCTTCTTCCTCCTTATCCTTGAGGTCACCGAAAATATTTGTCGGCGCACCGATTGTCGGCGTGGGGAAGGCCTTATATTCCAGATCCTCATGGATGGGGCTCATGATGGATTTCCATATCTGAGCCGCGGGATTGGAACTGAAGCGCATAGCCTCCGGGGTGTCATATCCGGTCCAGACGGCGGCAACATAGTACGGCGTATAACCGACAAAATAGCGGTCGCAGTCGTTGCTGGTCGTACCGGTTTTACCGGCTACAGGCATAAAGCCCAGATAAGCCGCCGTACCGGTTCCTCCGGAAACAGCCCCCTGAAGGATATCCGTCATGTTATATGCCGTGTTGGGTTTAAAGGCGGCAACCGTCTCAGGCTCATTATCCAGAACGACGTTTCCATCGGCATCCAGGACCTTGGAATAGGTTCTACCATAGGTCATGACGCCATCGTTTACAAAGGCGGTATAGGCCTGAGCCATATTGCGGACTGTTGTGCCCTCTGAGAGCTGCCCCAAGGCCAAAGGCGCATAGTTAAAATCGGAATCCTCGAGCTCAAAGCCCAGTCTTTGTGTCAAGTAATCGTAAGAGGTCTGCAGCGAGAGCTTGTCGATTACCTGTGCGGCTACGGTGTTCAGAGAGGACATAACGCCCCGACGTATTGTAACTATACCGCGGTTTCCGCCACCGGAGTTTTTAGGATACCAGGTTGTTCCCGAGAGGACGATGTCCGGCGAGTCGTTGACCAGTGTATATTGGGTGATGAGGCCAACGTCAAGGGCGGGACCATAGACGGCGACGGGCTTGAAGGATGAACCGGGAGGCCGTTTGGAATCGACACGGTTTAAGACAAAGTTACCCGTTTTCTCGCCTGTTCCGCCGGATAAGGCGACGATTTCACCGGTATACGGATCCATAATAACAATGGCGGATTCAAGCTGCTGCGTAGAAGGCCGCCACGACGTGGGCAGGTTATCAAGATTTTTGTAGACACTGTCGACCTGGTTTTGAATGTCCATATCGATGCAGGTGTATACCTGATAGCCGCCGGAATAGAGAAGCTGTTTGGCAGACTGGAGGGATATCCCCTTTTTGTCGACGAGGTCCTGTAAGACATCGTTGATTACGGTCTCAACATAATAGCTGTATATCTCCTGGTTGTTGTCTTCATTCACATTGCGTACGAAGTTCAGATCTTCGTTGACGGCCGCCTGATAGGTCTCATAGCTGTCAATATAGCCCTGATCGTACATCTCGCGGAGGATGGTCTCCTGACGCTCCTTATTGGCCTCGACATCGGCATAAGGACTATACTTTGACGGATTGTTGGTAATACCGATCAGACTTGCACATTCGGCAAGGCTGAGCTGGCTGACATCTTTGCCAAAGTACATCTCGGAGGCGGCGCCGACGCCATAGCAACCGTTTCCAAGATAGATGACGTTTAGGTACCAGAGAATAATTTCATCCTTGGAATAATTTTTTTCGAGTTCAAGAGCGCGGAAAATCTCCAGCAGCTTTCGCTGAACGGTGATGTCGTCCTCCTTCGTGAGGTTCTTAATCAGCTGCTGGGTGATGGTAGAGCCGCCGAAGTCGTTCTTCATGCTTAAAAACATGTTGCCAAAGGCGGCGACGGTACGGTACCAGTCGACACCTTTATGTTCAAAAAACCGCTTATCCTCAATGGCGACAGCGGCGTGGATCAGGTCCTGCGGAATGTCGTCATAGTCGACCCATACGCGGTTTTCCGCACCGTGGAGACTGGTAAGTTCCTGGTAATCGCCGTTTTTATCTGGATACAGCAGCGTACTGCTGAGGTTGAGTGAAAAATCCTCAATGGTAACGGTAAGGTCGGTTGACAGGCAAGTTTTAACATATACGGCAAAAATACAGGTAAAAATCATTCCCGTGGTAAGGATGATAAGAAATATCGTCAGCAAAGTTTTTAGCACTAACCGGAGCGTCCCACCGGCAGTCCAAGCAACAGCCGTGGCAGCCCTTTTTGCTTTTTTGTTTTTGAAAGAGCTCATGTATTAAAAATCCTCCTGAAAGGGACTCGTTTAAAAAAGATATGTTGATAATATTCATCTGGATGTTCCGGAAATAAGGGGACCCTGGGAATGTTGATCGATATCTGTTGGTGGAAAGAAAAGCAGTTGACTTAACAGCGACTTTAGTGGCTATTATACCATGAATTTATCTAATTCATGGTATAAATGTCATCGCCGCCGGTTGCCCCGCAAGGGGCGAGGCGGTCGCGAGAGAAATGGCAGCCGGACTCCCGCCGGAGGCGGAA
>JBFWKZ010000009.1:0-36394 GCA_050252415.1 Oscillospiraceae bacterium
GCACCCCGGTCGAGAGTACGCCGGTCGAGAGTACGCCGGTCGAGAGCACCCCGGTTGAGAGTACGCCGGTTGAGAGCACCCCGGTCGAGAGTACGCCGGTCGAGAGTACGCCGGTCGAGAGCACCCCGGTTGAGAGTACGCCGGTTGAGAGCACCCCGGTCGAGAGTACGCCCGCCGAGAGTACCCCGGTCGAGAGTACGCCGATCGAGAGCACCCCGGCTGAAATTACCCCGGAGGAGACGGTCGATGTCGAGGCATTGCTTGACCGTATTGCGGCCTGTCAGTCTGAGCAGGAGTTTTGGGCACTGCTGAATTCACTGACAGATGCGGAGTGGGCTGCTGTTGAAGCACTTGCACAGAGTGAAGAAGAGGCTGATGAGCTTCACGCGTTTGCTGAGGGTGAGTGCCCCGAGAGTGAGCCGCCGTTTGCCGCCAAGACCGTAAATTTCACGGACGCAGGACCGCTGATGCCACCCGTGGTTGTCGAGATCGCAAAAAAGCCGGTCCTCAGAATGATGGTTGCTGCCAGTCCGCTTCTCGGCGTTTCCTCGGTTTCATCGCCGGAGCCTGATAACGGACTTATTCTGAATAAGACCGCGGAGCAGGACGGCGATCGCTATAAGATAACGCTTGAGGCCTACACAACGGGCACTGTTGTGACGACCACGACCATGGTTCCGGTGGATATTGTTCTCGTACTGGATCAATCGGGATCGATGACCTATGATTTTGACGGCGATAACGCCAATTATGAAGATAGCCGTCAATACGCCATGCAGAATGCGGTAAAAGCCTTTATCGAATCCGTTGCCGACAGATATTCGACGGATGCGGATCACCGTATGGCGCTTGTCACCTATGGAAGCGACGCAACTGTTCTCAGAGGCTGGACAACTGTCAACGCAGCCGGTGAGACTGCTCTGGAAAACAATATTGACGGCCTTTCCCATTCGCCGTCCGGCTCAACGAATATTGCGGCCGGCATGGCCGATGCTCAGGACCTCATGGGCACCGGTTATAACTACACGGGAAGCAACACCTCGCGCCAAAAGGTCGTTATTGTGTTTACAGACGGCGTTCCGACCACGGGCAGCACGTTTAATACGACGGTCGCAACCAACGCCATCGCCGATGCCAAGGCGCTTAAAGACAGCGGCGTTTCCATCTATACGATCGGTGTTTTCAATGGTGCGAATGTCACGCAGCTATACGGCGCCTCCGGTTTTGATACGAACAGCGACGGCACTGTAGGTTCTTACTGGGAGTCCAGATGGGGGCTTTTTTCCGGCGGCGACCTCGATGCCGCGGAAATTCCGGCCGGAAACCGATTTTTGAACTATCTTTCGAGCAACTTCGAGGATGCTGAGCAAATCGGACTCACGCGCAGCACACGGAGCGCATGGCTTGGCGCGGTTCAATATGTGAAATTTACGATCACGCAAGACTATACAAGGGATACCTCCGGCTATTATCTGACAGCCGGGGATGAGAGCGCGCTGAACAGCATCTTCACCAGTATTTCCGAGCAGATCGGCACGCCGAACATAGAGCTGGGCGCCAGCACGGTGATGAAGGACCTGATCTCACCGTACTTTGCATTGGACGGCAGCGTCGATACCTATACCGCCGACAAGACGGCATCCGGATGGGCCGCGCGTACGGCCTATGCCGAGGCAAACGTCCATGTCAGCGGCAGGGAAGTTACCGTTTCGGGCTTCAATTTCAATGACAACTTTGTCAGCAATACGCATAAAGAGGACGGTACCTACGGCAAAAAGCTCATCGTTGAGTTTTACGTTATTCCCGAAACCGGTTTCCTGGGCGGCAACGGGGTCCCGACGAATGAGGGCAGCTCCGGAATCTATTCCGGCGGCAGTCTTGTGGAGGCGTTTGAGGTTCCGACGGTCGATGTACCGGTAACTTATGCCGTCTCCGCGGACGACAGCGTCGTCTGCATCGGCACCGATGCAGACGTGGATGAACTCTTCACCTTTACGGCGCTTAACGGCACGAATAACGCGTATGTGGACATAACCTTTACAAAGCCGGACGGCAGTACCTATACGGCGGATGCGGGAAGCAGCCTCAGCAGCTTGGCGCTCGCTGCCGGCAGCGCGCTCACAACGTGTACGGACTACACGCTGAGTGCAGACGTTATCCCGGTGGATGATAGCCTTGACGGCACGGCACCCGTGACAAGCACATATGCCGATACGGCGACCGTCCACGTTCTGAAGCCGACGATTACCTGGAGCGACAGAACTGTCGATATGGGTACGGAAGCCGATTTGGCCGACAGCTTTGTCTCGATCACCTGGGCGGATGTCGATGCGGCGCATACGGGCGTTTCAACAGCTGCGGCTGTTGCGTGGACGGTAGACTATGCCTATGCCACTGCGGGAAACCCGGTAAGCAGCGGAACCTACACCGTGAACTCCGATACGGGGTTTGACGTAAGCGTAACGGTAAACGGTACCGACGTCACACAGCATGTCTGCTTTGTCCGCACGAACGACGGCAACTGCAGCCATTCGGACACCCATTCGGGCAGCGTGGACAACGTTGAGTTTGTTCTTCATGTCAGCAGCTTTGATCTGACGATCACCAAGACGATCGCCGGCGGGGTAAACCCGACTCAGAGCTTTATCTTTGATATTACAAACGACAGCGGCTTTTCCATGAGTGTGGTTTTGACGCCCGACGACTTTATGAACGGCTCGGCTTCCATCACTGTCTATGGGCTTTCCTCCGGCAGCTATACTGTTACGGAGCGGGGCAACTGGTCATGGAAGTATGCGCTGAGCAGCACGAACGGCGTGAATGTCAACTGCAGTGACAGGACGGCGCCATTTACCAATATGCATCTTACCGACATTTATTGGCTTGGCGACGCGGCGTGTGCCCCGAACATCTTTAATAAAGAGGAAGGGGGGGCTGAGTAATGGGAAAGAAGAGATTTTTCTCAAAGCTGACCCCGGCTGTGCTGATTGTCCTCATCCTCGCTCTTGCCCTTGTCGGCGGAACCATTGCCTGGCTCGCGGCGGGGACGGACCCCATTACAAACAGCTTTACTGTCGGTACGGTCGACGTTTCAATCAATGAAAACTTTGACGGAGATGTGAAAAGCGATGTAGCGGTAACGAATCCCAATGACCCCCAAAACGTACCGGTTTACGTCCGCGTAGCGCTTGTACCCACATGGGTGAATGACAGCGGTAATCCCGTTGGCGTTTCGGCAAGTCTTGCCGATCTCTCCATCGACTGGGGCAGCACCGACTGGATGACCGGCAGCGACGGCTACTACTATTACAAATATCCGCTCAGTGTGGGCGAGACCAGCACAAACCTGATCGATACGGCCACAGTGACAACCGATAACGGCTACAGAATGCAGCTTCAGGTCGTCGCAGACGCCGTGCAGTCAAATCCTGCAAGCGCAGTCCAGTCCGTCTGGCCGGTTGCAGCGGCTTCCAATGGGACCCTGAGTATGGGAGGTGGCGACTAATGAATAAGAAAATTCGCATTATTCTTGCCACTGTCCTTGTCTTTGCTTTGGCTGCGGGGATTGGTATCACCACCTTCTCCCAAAGTGATGAGCCCACCGTCATATTGGATGGCGACGCAAGAGCATTCAGCTTTGTCAACACGGCAGATACGGTCGATGGAGACGACCCGAACCCAGACCTGTTTGTGGACATGAAAAACGTTATGCCCGGTGATACCGTCGAGCAGAAGATTCTTCTCCGCACCGTCAATTTTGGCAGCAGATCGACCGCTAAGATCAGCCTGCGGGTTGAAGCGTCCGATAGCGAGACCGACTCCGCCGACTATGGTACGCTCCTTGATAGCCCCTATGTCACGCTGCAGGTTTACAGCGGCGACACGCTCCTTTCAAGCGAGGACCTCGGCACCGGCGTTGTATTGGCTCAGCTGCGCGGTAATACCAGTACGGAGCTGACCGTTAAGCTCGTGATCGACAAACAGGCCGGCAATGAGATCGCCGGACTGAACGCCGCGGTCGACTGGGTCTTCTATGCTGAAGTGAACTCCTCCAGCACGCCGGTTGAGACCTCTATCCCTGAGACCGGTGTCCCGGGCGGCCCGCTTCCGGAGCTGGATACAGAAGATCATTACGCCTATATCATCGGACGTGACGACGGTCTCATTCACCCGAACGACAATATCACCCGTGCCGAGATGGCGACAATATTCTTCCGTATGCTGACCGATGATTCCCGCGCCCAATTCTGGACACAGACGAACGATTTCAGCGACGTAGCGATAACCGCATGGTACGATAATGCGGTCTCCACGCTGACAACCGCAGGCGTCGTGAACGGACGTGACGATGGAAGCTTTGATCCGAACGCGCCGATCACCCGCGCGGAGTTCGCCGCTATGCTGAGCCGCTTCTACGACTCGCAGTATGAGGGCGAAGATCTGTTCAGCGACATATCGGGCAACTGGGCGGAAGATGCGATCAACAAGGCGGCTATGAACAATCTGATTGAAGGTTACCCCGACGGGACCTTCCGGCCGAGCAACTATATCACTCGTGCCGAGGCCATCACCGGAATAAACCGTATTTTGGGGAGAACCCCCGATATGGATTATTTCCTCGATGATATGATCACATGGCCGGATAACAGCGATACAAGCGCATGGTATTACGAGGCGATCCAGGAGGCGACAAACTCCCACGACTATGAGTTCGTCATGGATGCTTCCGGTACTTTCAGCGAGAATTGGACTGAGCTCCTTGATGTCCGTGACTGGTCGGCGCTCGAGACCGAGTGGGCCACTCTGTATGGTACCGACATCGAGGTTATCTCGTCGAAGTAAAAATTATGGAGGGTATCCACTGTACATGGTGCGGTGGATACCCTCGGTTTGAAGACCAAGTCTATCTGCCGCAAAGGCCTCGCAGAGTTTTGCCGCCGGAGCGGCAAAAAAAATTATTATTCGTCACGGAGGCGGACATGTGCCGCCGCAGTGACACTTCTCAGGCAAGTCCGTGGTGAATGAACTTGCCTGTTTTTCCCTTGTAGACAAAAGGCAAAGCCTTTTGTCTACAGCCTAAGGTATCCACTGTACATGGTACAGTGGATACCCTCGGCATGTCAAAAACGGCTGGGCTGATATCTCCGGTTTGCGTTCCATTGAGCGCGGATTGGAGGTATTTTTCTTTTATGCCGCGGCTGAAATGGAGAAATTTCTGAAAATTGGTATGGACTTGAAAAAAAGGCTGATCTATGTTATAGTGAAGCGATATTATAAGAGCGGTTTTGCGTCATATCATGCAGATGTTTTATACTTTTTATCCAAGGCTGTATTTGCCAAGCCATAAGCTGAAATCCGGAAAAGAGCCTGTGCTCTAATGCCGGAATGCTCTAAAAATACCGTGCCTTGTGGAACCGACGGGCTGTTTTTTGACGCAGAATGTCTTTTAGTCTTTTAAATATCGCAGAAATATATTAGAATTAATCACATGAGATGCATGCGAAAGGAGAAAGGCTTATGGGCGAAGCTAAGCCTGTTTATAAACGCATCCTGCTGAAGATCAGCGGCGAGGCGCTTGCCGGCAGCAAAAAAAGAGGATTCGATTTTGAGATCGTCACCAATGTGTGCCAGGCCGTAAAAAAATGTGTTGATCTGGGTGTTGAGGTCGGCATTGTTGTGGGCGGCGGCAACTTCTGGCGCGGAGTTAAAGACGGCGAAGGGAAGATCGAGCGCACCCGCGCAGACCATATGGGCATGATGGCGACGGTTATGAACTGTCTGGCCCTCGCCGACGTGCTGGAGCAGGAGGGCGTTGAGGTCAGAGTCCAGACCGCTCTCGAGATCCGTGCGGTGGCAGAACCGTATATCCGGCTGCGCGCTATCCGTCATCTCAGCAAGGGCAGAGTCGTCATCTTTGGCTGCGGTACAGGCTGCCCATACTTTTCCACCGACACGGCGGCGGTCCTCAAGGCGGCCGAGATCAATGCCGAGGCCATTTTGCTTGCAAAGAATATAGACGGCGTCTACAGCGCCGATCCCGCAAAGGAATCCAATGCGGTGCGATATGACAGCATAAGCTATGACGATGTGCTTGCAAAGCACCTCGCCGTTATGGATTCAACAGCCACATCCATGGCTATGGATAATAAAATCCCTGTACTGGTATTTGCACTTAAAGACCCAAAAAATATTGTCAGAGCCGTATTAGGCGAAAAAATTGGCACTATCGTAAAAAGTTAGGAGGAAAAGTGATGAATTTCAAGGACGAATACAAGGATTTTGAACGCAAAATGAAAAAAACCATCGAGGTGCTGGAAGAGCAGTTCACCTCGGTCAGAGCGGGTAAAGCAAACGCCGGTGTGCTCAACCAGATAACGGTTGACTATTACGGGACCCCAACCCCTATTCAGCAGATCGCTTCAATATCCACTCCCGACCCACGAACCTTGGTGATTCAGCCCTGGGACGGTTCGGCACTCAAGCTGATTGAAAAGGCGATATTAACCTCGGAACTGGGCATCAACCCCACGAATGACGGACGCCTGATACGCCTCGTCTTTCCACAGTTGACCGAGGAGCGCAGAAAAGACCTGGTCAAACAGGTCCGCAAATACGGCGAGGAGGGCAAGGTAGCCGTCCGAAACGTTCGCCGCGATGCCATCGATAGGTTCAAAGCCATGAAGAAAAAGTCCGAAATCACAGAGGATGACATGAAGGATATGGAAAAGGACATCCAGAAGCTCACCGACGAATATATCAAGGAAGTGGAAACGATCACGGCCAAAAAGGAGAAAGAGCTTTTCGCGATCTAACCCATATTTTTAGGCAGTGTTCCCGACGCGAAAAGACGCGGCCCACGGCGGGTTCGGATTTTATGCGCCAGACTAAGGTGACACAATTTAAACACATGCGGCTTTCCACCTTTTTTTCTACTGCCTATTTGCCTTTACCTGTGAAGCCGCCTTCGCTGCGGCGGAGATCACTCGATAACAGAGCTGCAGTAATTTTCAAGGGAGCGGTTTTCGGCCGGATGGTGAGATCACGAGGTGAATATCGGCGTATTTGCATGGCTTAGCCGAAGCATTGACGAACACGCTCGGTGAAAACCGAAGTGTGTTTAACTCCCGTCACTTAAGTCCAGGGGGGCCAGCGCTCCCCTGGTTTCTGCGCTAATGAGGGCTGAAATATGTTTTTTATAAAGAAAAACCACAGTAATGCCGATAAAAAAATTATCATTCCGCCGCATATTGCCATTATTTTGGACGGCAACGGCAGATGGGCGCAAAAGCGCGGTTTGCCAAGGACGGCGGGGCATGCCGCCGGAGCGGAGAATTTCAGGCGTCTTGCCACTTACTGCAAGGATATTGGCGTATCCTATCTTACGGTATATGCTTTCTCTACGGAGAACTGGAAGCGTCCAAAGGATGAAGTGGATGCGATCATGGGCCTTTTGGAGAAGTATCTCTTCGAGGCAATCGCCCAAATGGAGCGCGACAAGGTAAAAATGAAGTTTTTCGGCGATACCTCGGTCCTGTCTGAGCGGCTTCGCGCCCTTATTGCCCGCACCGATGAGATAAGCACACACTTTGAGGGCTGTCAGGTGAATATCTGTCTCAATTATGGCGGCAGAGATGAGATCCTCAGAGCCGCCGAGCGCTATGGCGAGGCCATCGGCCGCGGAGAGGCCGAGAGGCTTTGCGAGAAGGACTTTGAAAAGGGCCTGTTTTCCGCCGGTATTCCGGACCCCGATCTTCTGATCCGTCCCGGCGGCGAGATGCGCATCAGTAATTTTCTGCTCTGGCAGGCGGCTTATGCTGAACTCTATTTCACAGACGTGCTTTGGCCGGATTTTACAGCCAAAGAGCTCGACCGCGCAATAGCGGAGTACAGCCGCCGCAACCGCCGTTTCGGCGGTATATGAGAGGAGAATTGGGATGAAAACACGGGTTATTGTCGGTGTTATCGCTATCCCCGCGCTCATCATAATTGTATTTTTCCTGCCGCCTTTGGCGCTGGGGCTGCTCATGGGCGCCATTGCCGCCTGTGGTACGTGGGAATTTTTCCACTGCACCAAACCGGGACTTGACAGACACATACCGGTGGTATGCGCATTTCTTGCCGCTATCCTGCCCATAAGCGAATCGCTGGGCTGTGGGGCAATATGGAGCTTTGCCGCTTTTTTTCTGCTGATGCTCTATCTCTTCGGCGAACTGATGCTCTCCTTCCGTAAGGAGGAGACGCTTGACTTCGACGTTGTGACCGTTGGCGTTACGGCGGGCTTTGCCATACCGTATTTTCTGACCAGTATCGTCCGTCTTGCGGCAATGGGGAATGCATTTGTGGCTCTGCCGTTTATTGTCGCGTTTGCAAGCGACAGCGGCGCATACTTTGTCGGTGTTTTCCTGGGAAAACATAAGCTCGTGCCGAAGCTCAGTCCCAAAAAGACGATCGAGGGCTCGGTCGGCGGCTTTTTAATTACGATTGTGGTACTTATCGTCTACGGCGTTGTGCTGAAGTATCTGGGATTTCATGTCAGACTTCTCATTTTTGCTGTTTACGGGCTGCTTGGCAGCTTTGCCTGTCAGTTCGGCGACCTCAGCTTTTCCGCAATAAAGCGCATCGGCGGTATCAAGGATTACAGCAACCTGATACCGGGACACGGCGGCGTGCTCGACCGTTTCGACGGTATGGTGTTCGTTGCGGCACTTATGGAGCTGCTGCTGTGCTGGGTACCGGCATTTACCGCGTGAGGTGAGAAAATTGATAAGGAATATCGCTATACTGGGCTCCACCGGCAGCGTCGGCCGGCAGAGCGTGGCCGTCGCGCAGCGCCACGGGATCCGTGTTTCCGCGCTGGCGGCTTTTTCCAGCACAGAGCTTCTGGAAAAGCAGGCGAGAGAGCTTTTTCCAAAGCTCGTCGCCGTATATGACGGGAAAGCGGCCCAGAAGCTGCGTGACAGGCTGCAAGACATCGGAATACCGGTTTTAAGCGGGATGGATGGGCTTATTGCCGCGGCGACGATTGAGGACGCCGAGGCTGTTGTCACCGCGGTCTCAGGGGCCGTTGGGTTAAAGCCGACGCTCGCGGCCATACACGCCCAAAAACGTATTGCGCTCGCGAACAAAGAGACGCTGGTCTGCGCCGGAAAGCTCGTTATGGCGACCGCGCAGGCCTGCGGCGCCGAAATTATTCCCGTTGACTCGGAACATTCCGCCATCTTTCAGAGTCTAAACGGCAGGAGGCGGGAGCTTTCGCGCGTTCTGCTCACCGCCTCGGGCGGACCCTTCCGAGGCATGACGCGCAAGCAGACCCGTGATGTCACGCCGGAGATGGCGGTGCGCCACCCAAACTGGCGTATGGGCGCTAAGATCAGCGTCGACAGTGCGACGATGATGAATAAGGGACTCGAGTTTATCGAGGCAATGCACCTGTTTTCCGTCACGCCGGATGAGATCTCCGTCTTGATCCATCCGGAGAGCATCGTTCACTCCGCCGTTGAGTTTATAGACGGCGCGGTTATCGCGCAGCTCGGCGTGCCGGATATGGCGCTGCCCATCCAGTATGCGCTCACCTATCCGGACAGAGTCGCCCCCGGCGCAGAACGTCTCAGCCTTGAGCAGGTTGGCAAGCTCACGTTTTTTGCGCCGGAACCGGAGCAAACACCCTGTCTTACTCTGGCCATTGAAGCGGCAAAGCGCGGCGGTACGGCCCCGGCAATTTTAAACGCCGCCAATGAAGTTGCTGTTTCAAAGTTTTTGCGCGGAGAAATCGGGTACAATGAGATATACGGCTGTGTTGCCTCGGCGATGGACAGCATATATTATACGGATGAAACCGGTTTGGATGCCATTCTCGAAGCGGACAGAGCGGCACGAAATTTTGTTAAAGAGGCTTTTTAATGTATTTGATTTTAGCGATTTTAATATTCGGTGTCCTGATCGCGGTCCACGAGCTTGGCCATTTCATGGCGGCGAAGGCGTGCGGTGTGCGCGTCAATGAGTTTGCCATCGGCATGGGCCCGGCAATATGGAAAAAGCAAAGAGGGGAGACGCTCTACGCCCTCAGAGTGCTGCCGATTGGCGGCTATTGCGCCATGGAGGGCGAGGATGAGGACTCGGGTGACCCGAGGTCGTTTCAGAGCCAGAGCCGTATTAAACGCTTTATCATCTTGGTGGCGGGAGCCGCAATGAATTTTCTCTTCGGCTTTATTCTTATTCTCCTGGTCTTCTCCAGGGCCGACGGATTCAGCGCGCCTGTTATAACAAGTTTTATGGACGGCTGTCCCTATGAGGGGACGGGCGGACTTATGGCAGGGGATGAGTTTTACCGGATTAACGGCGAGCGGATATATTTTGCCTCCGATGTCTCGACCTACTTTGCCCGAAACGGCGGCAGCGATCTTATGGATATCGTCCTTATCCGCAACGGCGAAAAAATTGAGCTTAACGACTACAAAATGGATCTGATACCCTATGAGGAAGATGGGGAGACCGTCATGAAATACGGCTTCTACTTTGGTGTGGAGGAGTCGGGACTGGCGGCGCATATCAAGTATTCCTGGTATTGTGCGATGGATTTTGTCCGTCTAGTACGGATAGGGCTGACCGATCTTGTTACCGGAGCGGTACACATGAGCGACATGGCGGGTGTCGTCGGCATTGTCGATATGATGAACACCGTGGGAGAGACGGCGCCGACCGTGAGCAAGGGCCTGCAAAATATCGCCTATCTCTCGGCGTTTATCGCGGTGAACCTCGCCGTCATGAACCTGCTGCCTATCCCGGCGCTGGACGGCGGACGCGTGCTGTTTTTATTTCTCACATGGCTGATCGAATCCGTCACCCGCCGCAGATTAAATCCCAAATACGAGGGCTATGTCCACGCGGTGGGGCTTGCGCTCCTTATGGTGCTCATGGTCTATGTGATGTTTAATGATATTGTAAGGATAGTCGGTGGCTAGAGAGATGACAAAACAGATCAATGTCGGCGGTGTGCCAATAGGCGGCGGCGCTCCGCTCACCGTCCAGTCCATGACCAATACGAAAACTGAGGATGTTGCCGCAACATTAGAGCAGATCGCCCGTCTGCGGGAGGCCGGGTGCGATATCGTTCGCCTCGCCGTGCCGAGCTTAGCGGCGGCCGAAGCCCTCCACGCGATTGTAAAGGGCGCTGGCGTTCCTGTTGTAGCGGACATCCATTTCGACTACCGGCTCGCATTAGCCGCAATCCGGGCCGGCGCCGCCAAAATACGGATTAATCCCGGCAATATCGGCGGCGAGGAAAATGTTGCCGCCGTGGCAAGGGCCTGCCGTGAGCGGGCCATACCCATCCGTATCGGCGTCAACGGCGGCAGTCTGGAAAAAGACCTTTTAAAGAAATATGGAAGACCAACGGCCGAAGCCATGGTCGAGAGCGCGGGGCGGCATGTGCGCCTGCTGGAAAAATTTGGATTTGAGGATGTCTGTCTCTCGCTGAAGGCGTCCAGCGTTCCGCTGACCGTACAGGCCTACCGTCTGGCGTCCAAACAGTTTCCCTATCCGCTGCATCTCGGCGTGACCGAGGCGGGGACGCGTTTTATGGGCACGGTTCAATCCGCCGTCGGCATAGGCGCGCTTTTGCTGGATGGCATCGGCGATACGATTCGCGTGTCCCTCACGGACGACCCCACAGAGGAGGTTTACGCGGGGATTGCCATACTCAAAGCCGCAGGCGTCAGAACCGGCGGCGTGAAGTTTATTTCATGCCCCACCTGCGGCAGAACGGAGATCGACCTGATCGGTACGGCGCGCGCGGTGGAAGAGCGGCTGAAAAACTGCCGCCGCGACATCACAGTCGCGGTCATGGGCTGTGTCGTCAACGGCCCGGGGGAGGCGAGAGAGGCGGACTACGGCATTGCCGGCGGTAAAAACTGCGGCGTGCTGTTCAAAAAAGGCGAGATCGTCGGTAAGGTCGAGGGCGACAGGCTTGCCGACGCATTGGCAGAACTGATCGAGAGCGAGAACTGAAGATTATGAATAATGAGTCTATAAAACTGCTGGACATGTTCGCATGCTGTGAAAAGCTGCGCGACATGTGCGGCGGACTGGAAAATGCCGTTGTGGGCGACGTCACCGTCAACCGCGAGCGGCTGTATATGGAGCTGTGTGTCACTTTTGCGCGTATACCGGCCCCGGCGGAAAAAAAGGCGATTGAAGACTGCATCGCGGCGGAATACGGCATGGGGCTTGTCTCTTTGCGCGCAGATTACCCAAGACAGGAGGCAAAACAGGCTGCGGTTAAGAAAAAAGCGGTTAAAAAGCCCCCGGCGCAGGTCTCGGGCGATGTGCTGTACGGCAAAATGATAAACGGCAGGCCGATGCCGATGAGCGAGCTGAACCGCGAATCTGGGAATGTCATCGTCCGCGGCGAGGTCTTTGCCGTGGAGAGCCGTGAGATTGCAAAGATCAAGGGCGCTGTTTTACAGTTTGACATCACAGACAACACAAATTCCATGCGTGTCTCCAAATTTTTCCGCAGCCGCGACGACAAGAGCGTCATAGAAAAGATTAACAAGGGGATGTTCCTTTCGGTTGAGGGCAGCGTCTGCTTTGACCGGTATCATGAGGACATCATCATCGAACCCAGAAACATTGTCATCAGCAAAAAGCCCATGCGTCAGGACAAGGCCCCCGAAAAGCGCGTGGAGCTGCATATGCATACCCGCTATTCCACGCTTGATGCGCTGGCCGACCCGGGGGCGATTGTCGCCCGAGCCGCCGCCTGGGGGCACAGGGCGGTGGCAATCACCGACCACGGCGTGGCTCAGGCCTTCCCGGAGGCGTGGCACGCCGCCGATAAAAATGAGATCAAGATCATCTATGGGGTCGAAGGTTACTACATAAACGATGTGGATGAGCGTCCCGTCGTTGTTGGGGACTGCGACAGAAGCCTGCATGACGAGTTCGTCGCCTTCGATATCGAGACGACCGGCCTCAACCAGACAACCGAGCGTATGACGGAAATCGGCGCCGTCATTTTTCGTGACGGACAGATCGGCGAGCGCTTTCAGACCTTTGTCAATCCCGAAAAGCCTATCCCGCCTCAGATCACGGAGCTCACCGGCATAACCGACCGCGACGTGTTTGACGCGCCGAGCGAAGAGTCGGCGCTCAAAGATTTTATCGCCTTTGTCGGCGGACGGCCGGTCATCGCCCACAACGCCGACTTCGACACAGGGTTTATGGCGGAATGCGCCGAGCGCTGCGGCATTGATTTTGACCCGGTGATCATCGACAGCCTGCCGCTGGCCAGATGCCTGCTGCCGGACCTCAAGCGCTTTAAGCTCGATATCGTCGCCGGAAGGCTGGGTTTACCTGAATTTCATCATCACCGCGCATCGGACGACGCCGCCGTCGTCGCGAGAATGATGGAAAAATTCATCCCTATGCTGGAAAATCAAGGCGCACAAACGGTCGACGACATTGAACGTATTACCCGCCAAATGCGCAACAACCAGGGGGGAAGAGTGCACACGAAGCACATCATCCTTTTGGTCAAAAATAAAATCGGACTGAAAAATCTGTATGAGCTCATCAGCAAGGCCCACCTTGAGCATTTCAACCGCTTCCCAATTATGCCGAAAAGCCTGATTTTGCAGCACAGGGATGGATTGATCATCGGTTCGGCCTGCGAGGCGGGCGAGGTGTTTGAGTCGGTCTTCCGGCGCTACAGCCGCCGCGCCCAAAGGCGGATTGCCGCGTTCTATGACTATCTGGAAATACAGCCGATCTGCAACAACAGCTTTATGGTTGCAAACGGATCGGTTGCCGACGATGAGGGCCTGCGCGATTTGAACCGCCGTATTGTCGCTCTGGGCGAGGAGACCGGAAAGCCCGTTGCCGCCACCGGCGACGTCCATTTTTTGGATCCTGAGGATGAAATTTACCGGCATATCCTGCTCGCGTCCAAGAAGTTTTCAGACGCCGACCGCGATCTGCCCATATACTTCAAGACGACGGACGAGATGCTCAGCGAGTTTTCCTACCTCGGCGAGGACAAATGCCGCGAAGTGGTGCTCACCGTGCCAAACGCCATTGCGGATGCGGTTGAGACCTTTGATATCCTGCCCCGTAAGACGCTGTTTCCGCCGGAGGTCAAAAACTCAGCGGAGGACCTTAAGCGCCTGGTTTACGGAAAAATGCGGGAACTGTATGGTGAAAATCCGCCCGAAATCGTCACCTCCCGCGTAGAGACGGAGCTGGGCGACATTTTGGGGCGCAATTACGACGTCATTTATATGAGCGCGCAGAAGCTCGTCGCCGACTCGTTGGCGCATGGCTATCTGGTCGGTTCCCGAGGCAGCGTCGGCTCATCCCTGGTTGCCTTCATGTCCGGCATCACTGAGGTCAACTCTCTGCCCGCGCACTATCGCTGTCCGGAGTGCAAGCATGCCGATTTTGAAAGCGGCAAGGGCTATGGCTGCGGTGCGGACATGCCGGACAAGACCTGTCCTGTCTGCGGCGCCAAGTATCAGAAGGACGGGTTCGACATTCCGTTTGAGACCTTCCTTGGGTTTGGCGGAGATAAGGTGCCGGATATCGACCTCAACTTTTCAGGCGAATATCAGGCGAACGCCCATAAATATACCGAAGAGCTGTTCGGCCGCGACCACGTCTTCCGGGCGGGAACCATCGGCACGCTTGCGGAGAAGACGGCCTACGGCTATGTAAAAAAATACCTCGCCGAGCGGAATATGACCGTGACAAAAGCGGAGGAAAACCGCCTTGCCGCCGGCTGTGTCGGCGTCAAGCGCACGACGGGGCAGCACCCCGGCGGACTGGTCATCATTCCGCAGAACAAGGACGTCACCGATTTTTGCCCCGTGCAGCGCCCGGCAGATTCAGTCGATACGGATGTCATTACGACCCATTTCGAGTATCACAGCATGGAGGACAACCTCTTAAAGCTGGACATGCTGGGTCACGATGACCCGACGATGATAAGGATGCTGGAAGATCTGACGGGTGTCGATGCCCAAAAGATTTCCCTCGATGATTCGGAGACCATGCTCCTGTTCCGCTCGGCAAAGCCGCTGGGGCTCACGAACGACGACCCCATCATCGGGAAGACCGGGTCTATCGGTATCCCGGAGTTCGGCACCGCCTTTACCCGCCAGATGCTGGTGGATACTCAGCCCAAGGGCTTTGATACGCTGGTGCGACTGTCCGGCTTCAGCCACGGTACGGATGTGTGGCTGGGCAATGCCAAGGATCTCATCCTCAGCGGAACGGCGGATATCAACCAGACCATCGGCTGCCGCGACGATATCATGCTTTACCTGATCGACAAGGGCATGGACGAGAAGATGGCCTTCAAGATCATGGAGGCCGTACGTAAGGGCCGTGTCAAAAAGGGTGGATTTCAGCCAGGCTGGGAAGAGGAGATGGTTCGCCTCGGTGTGCCGGAGTGGTACATAACGTCCTGCCGCACCATCGCCTATCTGTTCCCAAAGGCGCACGCCGTCGCCTATGTTATGATGGCGTTTCGCATCGCATGGTTCAAGGTCCACGAGCCTCTGGCGTTTTATGCCGCGTATTTTTACCGCCGCAGTCAGAAGGACAGCTTTGACGCGGCAATCATGACAAAAGGCATCGACACGGTGCGCGCCAAGATCAATGAGATCAAAAATAACCCAGACGCGACGGCGAAGGAACAGGATCTCTACACGACGCTGGAGGCATGCTATGAGTTTTATCTCCGCGGTTTCAGCTTTTCGCGGATAGATCTCTATGAGTCCGATGCGGTGAAGTTTAAAATCGTCGGGAACACCCTGCGGCCGCCATTCGTCGCCATTGCGGGGCTGGGCGAGACGGCGGCACGCGATCTCGTGAAATGCCGCGAGGGCGGGAGACGCTTTATCTCCATCGAGGAGGTCCAGGCAAACTGTGCCAAGGTCAGCCAGACGCATTTGGAGCAGCTCAAGGCGATCGGCGCGCTCGGCGATATGCCGGACACCAGCCAAATCAGCTTATTTTGAATGAAGTCTCATCCAGAGAATAGTCGTACCCGGTATTTTCGTTGGTCTGCCCTGATGGGGCAGACCAACGGCGTATATCGGCGAAAAGTCGGATGGCCATTCTTTCGCCTGACGGCAAAAGGTGAGCACGAAGGTTTACATAACACTATAGTGACGAGGAGGGGAGGCCCTCCTCTTTCCTATTCCTCCGGACTGTCCGGCACCCCAAAACGCCTGCTGTGTGCGTTTAGCATGCAGGCAGCAAAAATCCCGACCACTTCGGGGTTGGGATTTTTGCTGTATGTCTACAAGGAAATAGCATACAGGTCCATTCACTATGGACTTGCATGAGAAGTGTCACTGCGGCGGCATATGTCCGCCTCTGTGACGGATTATGAATTTTTTTTGCCGCGACCACGGCAAAACTTAAGCGAGGCTTTGCGGCAGCTTTGTCTAGAATCTAAAAATCCGACCCCAAAGGGGTCGGATTTTTAGATAGCAAATTTTTACTCGTAGGGATACACCCAGGATTCGGTCGAGTCGGTACTGAACATGATTGGCACAAAGCGGGCGGACAAACTATCCTGTGGAATGGACTGTGCGGCAATCGCCATGTCGGACGTGAGGACGGAGGCGTCGGTCGTCCAGTAATACCGGTCAAACACCTTGCCGAAGACATCGGGGTCCTGTCCCGTCTGGTCGGCAAGTCCGTTGCGGAAGGAGTTGGCATCGCAGAGGACGGATAGCTTGCCGCCTTTTGCCTCGACCGCCTCGCGGACACTGAGCGCGAAGCTCGAGATGATAACCTTTGGCGTCAGTGAAACGGAGCTCTGCTGTGAATAGCTCAGGCTGGTTCCGTCAGAGTCGGTTGGATGGGCAAAGTTCGCGAGCAGTATCTCGTCAAAGCCGAGATCGATAAGTTCATCGCTGAGATCGATGACGTAGTTTTGGACATCTGAGTTTGAGGGATCGAGCCACATGCCGTTGTCGTCTGAATAGACCCTGCCCTCTGATGTGGCAAGGGCGACCGGGGAGTTGCGCAGTGCCATGTATTCGTCGACACAGCAGCTGATCCGCGCAACGAGGTAGATGCCGCTGTCTTTAAGCTTGCTGATGGATTCGCTCAGGTCCGCCGTGCCGTTTGTACCATACGAAACTGCCAGGGGAACGGAGGAATACCAACTGAGTACGCCTTTCGGGTTCTTCATCTCCAGCACCAGCGCATTTGCGCCTCTGGCCGCCAGTTGGGTTTGAATATCGGCCAGATTTTCCGCCGTCACCGCGTCGGAGCTGAGGTAGAGCGCCTTGATCGGCTCAAGGTCCTGTCCCGCGGTGGTTTGGATATCGGAGTAGTCCGGGTCGTCGTAGACAATATCGACCGAGACATCGCCGGGCACATCTTTCCCTACCTGTTCGGTCTGATTTTGATTAAAGTCCAGATATACGCCGTCTTGCCCATAGACGATATAGCGCTGCAGTCCGTAAAACAGGACTAAAAACAAGATGAGCAAAAACAGCAGAATTCCAAGTGGAATCGTGATAAACGGGCGCAGCCTCAGCTTACCCCTATAGATGTCTTTGGATTTATAAGCCGTCGCCCTTCACTCCCTTCGTATACCTGTGCGCTATCAGCTTTCAAGCTCGGTGATGAGCGCAATACGTCTCGCGTGGCGTCCGCCGTCAAAGGAGGTGTTCAGGAAGGTCTCGACAATTTTGAGCGCAAGACCGACGCCCAGAACTCTCCCGCCCATGGCGAGAATATTTGCGTCGTTGTGGCGGCGGGTCATTTCGGCGGAGAAGCAGTCGGAACACAGTGCGGCGCGGATGCCTTTTACCTTATTGGCGGCGATGGAGATCCCGATGCCGGTGCCGCAGATAAGAATGCCCCGCTCGCATTCACCGGAGACGATGGCGCGGGCGACTTTTTCCGCATAAACGGGGTAGTCGCAGCTGTCCTCGCTGTAAGTGCCGTAATCTTTATAGTCAATACCCTTTTCGTCAAGGTATTTCATGACCTCGCCTTTAAGCTTGAAGCCGCCGTGGTCGGAACCTAATGCAATCATAGATCTATCCTCCGTAAATCAAAGTTTTATAAATTCAGGCTTACGATTCCTGAAGACCGTAACATATGGGAAGCCGAGCTCATGCAAAATCTCAAAGCCGCGCGCAATGCCGACGCCGGCATCGGCTGTGCAGTGTGCGTCACTGCCGACGGTGATGATCTCGCCGCCGAGCTCGCGGTAGCGTTTTAAAACAGAGTACCCGGGAATCGTGTCGTGCAGGCCGGTACTGCGCAGGCCGGAGCAATTGATCTCGATGCCTTTGCCGCTTCCAATCAGGCGGCGAAGGATTTCCGAGAGCGCGTCGCCGTAGTTTTGCGTGTCGAGCGCGAGGTCAAAGCCGTCGCGCAGCATATAACGGCGGGTATAGCCGATATGGGCCATGACATCGTAACAGGAAATATCCGCCAGCTCGAGCAATTCCGTTACATAGCGGTCAAGGTAATCCCTGCAGTCGGCCATGGAGATATAGCGCAGCCCGGAAAAGTCCGGCGTATCGCGCAGATTGTGCAGAGAACCGATGACAAAGTCGAGTCCCTCCGTCGCGGCGATGCGCTCTGCGCGGGAGAGATCGTGATTGGCCTCGCCGAGCTCGATGCCGCGGCGTATCTCAAGCCCTTTTGGGGCGGCGGCGGCGGCCTCGGCGTGCTGGCTTTGAATATCGTTCCAGACATCGAAGCAGCTCATATCCGTCTCGCCGGTCTGGTAGTTGTCGAGATCAACGTGGTCGGTGAAGCACATCAGTGAGATCCCCCGGGCAAACGCCGCCGCCGCCATAGCCTTCATGGTGTCGTATGCGTCGGTTGAGCAGGTGCTGTGGATGTGAAAATCTGTTAGCATGTGAAAATACCACCTGTGTTGTGGATAATTTCCCCTTTTTAAGGGGATTTAAAACGGCCATGCGCCGGGAAACCAGCGGAGAAAGGTGTTGGTATACCATCTTGAGAAGGGAATGCCCGTCAGTACGGGATAAAATGCGATAAACAGTACCGTGCACGCCCCACAGAAGCTATAAAGCCATGGCCGCCAGTTTTTTGCCTTGAGACAGACCTGAGCAAAGACATAGCCCAGCGCGACAGCGAGAAAAAGCATGCAGGGGAAGTAATGATAGGCAAAAGTAAGACGTGTGATAATGACCCACGGCAGAAGAGAGGCAAGATAACCGACCACGATCATCAGGGCTCTGAAGTCCCGCCGGAACAGTGAGCGCCAGCCCATATAAAGCATGGCAATAAAGCCGCCCCAGCAGAGCATCGGCCCGTTGAATGCGCCGAATGCGGATTTGGTGCTGTCGCTGATATAGTCGAGAAAATAGAGTATCGGCCGCGCGTCGATAATCCACTGCCACCAGCGCGAGGAATAGGGATGCGTGGCGACCAGGTCTTTGTGGTAATCAAACATAAAGATCTGGTTATCCAGGACGATGTGCCAATACTCGGGCGTAAAATACATCGCAAAACCGCTCAGGCCTTCGGCCTTGCCGTAAGGGTAGTAGCTGGCATAGTAGATGGCGGCAGGGACGGCGACAAAGAATATCAGACAGAACAGGACATTGCCGGAGATCTCGCCGAAAAGCCGGCGGAGACGGCCGTCTTTTTTAAGACGGATTCCACGGGCAATCCAGTAGATGAACCAGATGAGTGCAAGCGCCGCCCCATCATAGACGACGGTCCATTTGCACGCACAGCCGATTCCCCAGGTGATGCCGCAGAGGGCAAGTGGGAGAAGTCTTGCGCGAAGCTTCGTCTTGTCCGGGTCCTGGCGGACAAACAGGAACATAAACAGGAACGACACCAGAATGAAGAAAACACCGTAGGTATCGATCGTGGCAATGCGGGTCTGCACGAAGTGCATGAAGTCAAATGCAAAGACAAAGGTGGCGCAGGCCGCGGCGGGCGTGCTGCCGAACATCAGTTTGAGCAGCGCATACAGCACGGGAAGCATGAGAACGCCGAAGAGCGTGCCCATAAATCGCCAGCCGAACGGCGTCATGCCGAATATACGGATGCCGGTCGAAATAATCAGCTTACCGAGCGGGGGATGACTCACCTCGTATGGCTTGACGTTTTCGATGTTCTCCAGCGCCGTGCGGGCGTGGTATATCTCGTCGAAATAGGTGCCGTTCATGTAGGTCGCACGCTCAGGTACAAGGTCCTGTTCGTCAAAAAGTGGTGAGTTTACAGAGTCATAAGAGGGGAGAGCATAAGTCCCGTCGGACTTAATAAACGCAATTTCCGCGAGGTCGAGCCGGTTATCGGCGGTCAGGCGGATATAGCGCGCGCTAAAAGCGGAGATGGTATCGGGTGTGATCCATTTAAAAAGTTGATTATATTTCTGCGTCATTTCACCGGCGGACTGCCAGTCGGAACCGTCGTCCGAATATTCCACGGTATACGTGCCGGTGTGAAGGGAGGGATAATACATGATTTTGTCGATGTTGATTACCGTACCGAAGTCCAGCACGGTCGTATCGCCGGCATTGTACTCACGGCAGGACTGCGGCGCATCCGTATCGCCCAGCAGCGTAAAAGCGACGGCGGCATAGATTATCGTCACGGCGAGCATGGGCAAAAGATCGTGCCGGGTGAGGGAATATCTTGGTATCGGCGCATCAAGGTGTGGTCTCTCTTTGGAGATTTGCTCGGGGGTTTCCTCAGAGGTTTCCTCGGAAATTTCAACAGGAACAGGTAGCTGTTCCGGACGGAGAAGTCTGTAAATGCCGAGATACCAGAGCAATATCAAATAAAATACCGTAACCGGAAATATGACGATCAGCTTATCCATAATCTTCTCCCGCAGGCAATTTAGCAATTTATCATTATACTACAAGCCTTCCCAATTGTCCACGAAAACAACAAAAATCTTCTTTTGATGACTTCATATCAAATAATTGCTATCGAGTCAATTACAGCCATAAATAACACATATTTCATATTATAGATATACATAACATCAAAAATAATAACATTATGTAAACAATACGTAAAATTAAAGGCACGATCAAATTTGATCGTGCCAAATTTATATGAAAACAGAGTTTTGGCCAAGGGCAAAATAAAATAATAATTTGTTTTCGGCGACATGTGCCCGCCGCGAGTGCGGCATAAATTCTGAGCGAAGCGGAGAATTTTTACAGGTCGCATTCATTTCGTCCGTAAGTAATAAAATGATGGGCTCCCACTACGCTATGCGTAGTGGAAAAAAACACCTCGACCCGCCGCAAAAGCGGCAAAACCGGGGTGTTTATGAGGGGTATGGGATACCCCTCATAAAGCATGTCGATAAAATCGACATGCTCAGGTACGATCGCATTTGATCGTGCCGGGTTAATCCGCCTGAGCAAAAAAGCCGGGGCGTTATTTTTTCTTTTTTTTCTTATCGAAGAAGCCATGGCCGCGGTCCGGGGCCGGATTACCGGCAAGGCTCTCTTCAAGCTTACGCAAAAGCTCTTTTTGTTCGCTGTTCAGGTTCTTTGGGGTCTCAACCCTTACCGTCACATATTGATCGCCCCTGCCGCCGCCGCGCAGATAAGGGATACCCTTCCCGCGCAGACGGAAGACCGTTCCGGTCTGCGTACCCTCGGGGATGGTGTATTTTACTTTACCGTCCAGCGTGGATACCTCGACTTCGGCGCCGAGAGCCGCCTGGGCAAAGGTTATCGGCATGGTGTACAATACCGAGCTGCCGTCGCGCTCAAATTCGGTATGCGGCGCAACGTCCACGGTGATGAGCAGGTCGCCGTTTGGCCCCCCGTTTGCACCGGCGTGACCCTGGCTTCTGAGCGAAACCGTTTGGCCGTCGTCAATACCGGCCGGTATGTTGACGGAGATCTTCCGCTGGCGGCGAACGGTGCCGGAGCCATGGCAGGTCTCGCAGGGTTCTTTGATGATTTTACCCTTTCCGCTGCAGCGTGGGCAAGGGCCGGAGGTGGAAAAGACCCCCAACGGGGTTCTCTGCTGTTGACGGACAACACCGGAGCCGCCGCAGTTGGGGCAGGTATCGACGCTGCTGCCGGTTTTCGCACCGGAACCGCCGCAGCTGTCGCACTTCTCAATGCGGGAGATGGCCACATCTTTTACGCAGCCAAATGCGGCTTCCTCAAAACTTATGGTGATGCCGACACGTATGCTGTCGCCCCGGCTCGGGCCGTTGCGGCTGCTCTGTCCGCCGCCGAAGATATCGCCAAAGCCGCCGCCAAAGATATCCCCGAAGATATCGCCGAAGCCGCCGCCGAAGCCGCCGCCGAAGCCACCCGCCCCGCCGCCGGCGCTTGCGCCATAGGCCGGATCGAATGCCGCGTGGCCAAACTGGTCATATTTTGCGCGTTTATCCGGATCGGAGAGAACCTCATAGGCCTCGCCCAACTCCTTGAATTTTGCTTCACAGCTTTTATCATTTTGGTGCAGGTCGGGATGACAGCTTTTGGCGAGCCGGCGGTAAGCCTTTTTTATCTCATCGTCGGACGCGCCCTTTTGCAGTCCCAGCACCTCGTAATAATCCCGTTTATCTGCCATATACCTCACCTCTGGTCAAAACACAGCACTGCGCAGGCAGGGAAGTGATAAGTCCCCGCCTGCGCCAATGCGATCGAGAATTTATTATTTGTTATCCTTCTTGTCGTCATCGACAACCGTGTAGTCGGCGTCATAGTACTGCTGACCGCCGTTTCCGTTTCCGTTGCTGTCGCCCGTTCCGGTACCGGAATCAGGTCCGGCGGCGCCGCCCTGAGCGGCACCCTGAGCACCGGCCTGACCGTAGATCTTTTCGCTGACCTTATAGAACTCCTGAGTCAGAGCCTCAGTAGCGCTTTTGATCGCTGCGGTGTCGGAGCCGCTGAGCGCGGTCTTAAGGTTTGTAAGTGCGGACTCGATAGTGGACTTATCGGCGCTGTCCATTTTGTCGCCCATCTCGGACAGGGTTTTTTCGGTCTGATAGACCATCTGGTCGCCCTGGTTGCGGACATCGACCTCTTCCTTGCGCTTTGCGTCCTCGGCGGCATACTGTTCCGCCTCGTGAACAGCCTTGTCGATATCATTCTTCGACATGTTGGTGGATGAGGTGATGGTAATGTGCTGTTCCTTGCCGGTACCCAGATCCTTTGCGGAGACGTTTACGATGCCGTTTGCGTCGATATCGAAAGTGACTTCGATCTGAGGGATACCGCGGCGTGAAGGGGCAATCCCATCGAGATGGAATCTGCCGAGGCTCTTGTTGTACTGGGCCATTTCGCGCTCGCCCTGCAGGACATTCACCTCAACGCTGGTCTGGTTATCGGCAGCGGTGGAGAACACCTGGCTCTTCTTGGTTGGAATGGTGGTGTTGCGCTCAATGAGCTTTGTGCATACGCCGCCAAGCGTCTCGATGCCGAGGGACAGCGGGGTGACATCCAGAAGGAGGATGCCCTCAACGTCGCCGCGCAGAACGCCGCCCTGGATGGCCGCGCCGATGGCGACGCACTCGTCGGGGTTGATGCCCTTGAAGGGCTCCTTACCGGTCAGGCTCTTGACGGCATCCTGAACAGCGGGGATACGGGTGGAACCGCCGACCAGAAGAATCTTGGAGAGTTCACCCGCTGAGAGACCGGCGTCGGACAGGGCCTGCTTGACAGGGCCTGTCGTGGCCTCGACAAGATGATGGGTCAGCTCGTTGAACTTTGCACGCGAGAGGGTGACGTCCAGGTGCTTCGGCCCGGTGGCGTCGGCGGTGATATAGGGAAGATTGATGTTTGAGGTGGTTACGCCGGAAAGCTCGATCTTTGCTTTCTCAGCCGCCTCGCGCAGACGCTGCATAGCGACCTTATCGGTGGAGAGATCGATGCCGCTGTCCTTTTTGAACTCGGAGACAAGGTATTTGGTGACGCACTGGTCAAAGTCGTCGCCGCCGAGGCGGTTGTTTCCGGCGGTTGCGAGGACCTCGATAACGCCGTCGCCGATCTCCAATACAGAGACATCGAAGGTGCCGCCGCCAAGGTCGTAGACCATGATCTTCTGGTCGGATTCCTTATCAAGCCCGTAGGCGAGAGCCGCGGCGGTCGGCTCGTTGATGATACGCTTGACATCAAGACCGGCAATTTTACCGGCGTCCTTGGTTGCCTGGCGCTGAGAGTCGGTGAAGTACGCGGGAACGGTGATTACCGCCTCGGTGACCGGATGGCCCAGATAGCTCTCGGCGTCCGCCTTCAGCTTCTGAAGGATCATAGCGCTGATCTCCTGAGGTGTGTAGCTTTTGCTGTCGATGTTCACCTTGTAGTTGCTGCCCATCTCACGCTTGATGGAGCTTATCGTACGGTCGGGGTTGGTGACCGCCTGGCGCTTTGCGACCTGGCCGACCATACGCTCGCCGGTCTTGGAAAAAGCGACGACTGAAGGCGTTGTGCGGTTGCCCTCGGCATTGGCGATGACGACGGGCTCTCCGCCCTCCATAACGGCGACGCAGGAATTTGTTGTACCAAGATCTATACCAATAGTTTTACTCATAGATTTACTCATTTTAATTTCCTCCTAAATCAAAGTATATGATAAAGTATTCGGATGTCATTTCTTTTATAAAAATCCCTTATTGAGGGGGGGCAATCAATTTGCCACCTGGACCATACTGAAGCGGATGACCTTGTCGCCCAGCTTGAAACCTTTTTCAAACTCCTGGACGATCTCGCCCTCACCATAATTTTCGTCCTCGACGTGCATGACGGCGTTGTGGAGTGCCGGGTCAAATTTTTTCCCGAGTGCTTCGATCTCAATGACGCCGAGCGATTCCAATATGGACTTGAGCTGGTTCATCGTCATCTCGACACCCTTGCGGTAAGCCTCGTCGGCCGTCTCATGGGCCAGTGCACGGCTCAGGTTGTCATAGACCGGCAGAAATTTTAAAACCGTATCGCTGCAGATGTCCGAAAACATCGCCTCGCGCTCCTTTGCGGTGCGCTTGCGGAAATTATCATACTCTGCGGCAAGACGCAGATATCTGTCTTTTTCAGTCTTAAGCGCCTCCTCGAGAGGATTGATCTCAGGCGGCGTCGGAGCCGCTTCCGCCTCGGCAGAGGGAAGCTCCAGTTCCGGGGATTCCTGCGCTTGCGTATTTTTAACAGGCTCCTCCGAAGACTTTTTTTTACTCATCTATGTCATCTCCTTTTATCAATTTGTTGTGAAGCTCGGGCGGCAGCTCATTTCCGGTCGCGAGCATCCGGCTTAGCCCGGAGGCTATATAGCTGAGCTTTGCAGCCACGTCGGAATAGTCCATTCTCGTCGGCCCGATAACACCGATCATACCGCGCGTCCCGTCTCCGGCGTTATAGGACGCCATAACGACGCTGGAGCCCTTTAGCTCATCCGCGACATTTTCGGGACCGATGATAACCTTCACGTCGGTATCGCTGTTGTCGCCAAAAGCGGGCAGATCAATCAAATGCTGGCTGTCGGACAGATAGCACATGAGCTGGTGGGCTTTGTCCGGATCGCGGTACTCCGGCTGGCGGAGCAGATTGGTGGTTCCGGCAACATAGGCGGCTGCATTGCCGGTCTCGGTCAGCACCTCGAGGACAAAGCCGACAATCACGGCAACGAGGCCGTAGGTATCGCTTGCCGCCCTCTCCGTTACGCGAATGAGCTGCTCGGTGATCTTATCCTCGGTGATCCCGGTAAAGCTGGCGTTGAATATGGTGGCAAGCTTTTGCGTCATACCCTTTTCGACAGAGAAAGGGAGATTGACAAGCTTGTTTTTGACCATATTATTGCTGAGCATGGTAACGATTATAAAGGTGTTGGTATCGACATAAATGATGTCAAACCGCTTGATCGTTACGGGCGCCGCAGGAGCGGCAAGGGCAAGAGCGGGGTAATGCGTGAGGTTGGAGGTCAGTTTACCGACATCCGACAGGAGCTGGTCAAGCTCGTGTATTTTCTCATTGAGACTGCGGTTAATGGTTTCGGTTTCCTCAATAGAGAGCTTGTGCTGATGCATAAGCTCATTGACATAGAGCCGATATCCCGATGCCGAGGGCACACGCCCGGCGGAGGTGTGCGGCTGCTCCAAATAACCCATCGATGTGAGTTCGGCCATTTCGTTGCGGATCGTAGCGCTGGAACAGCCCATACTTTTAGCAATGGATTTCGAGCCGACGGGCTCCGCCGTCGCGATATATTCATCAACGATAGCAGCCAATATTTTTTTCTTTCTTTCGCTGATTTCCATGCGTTTCACCATTCTTGGCAGTCACATTAGATGCATTAGCACTCTTGCCTCCTGAGTGCTAAATACAATCTAGCACCAAATCCACATATTGTCAAGTACCATATAAATAGTTTTGAAAAATTGTTCATAATTTTATGCCAATCACTGATATTTTAAGAAACAAACCGCGATAATATACGTCAAAATAATATCCTGATATCTATTAAGGAGAGCTACTATGAGAAAAATAATCGCCGCTGCCTTACTGATCGGCCTGTGCATGACCGCCGCGTGTGCGGAAACACCAACGTCCACACCGACGCCGACGCCGGAGCCGGAATATACCTATAAATTTACCCGCGAAAATTTTCCGCGGTTGGATGGGTCGACCTCCATGGTGCCGATGGGAAAGGCCGTCGCCTCCGTTTTGCTGGGTGAAGATGTCTCGGATGTTGCCGACTTAATCAGTTTCAACCGGACAAGCCAGAGCTTTCGTAATCTGATGCATGGGGGCTGCGATCTGCTTATTGTTGCGGAACCCGCAAAGAGTGTTCTGGACGAGCTCAGCGACAACGGCTTTGAATACGAGATGGCGCATATTTCGACTGACGCGCTGATCTTCGTCGTGAGTGCGGATAATCCGATCGACAGTCTCACAACCGAGCAGATCCAGAAAATATACACGGGCGAGATTGCCAACTGGTCCGAAGTGGGCGGCAGCGATGTGCCGATCATTCCGTTCCAGCGCAACGACGAGGCGGGCTCACAGGCGGCAATGAAAAAACTGGTCATGCAGGATCTTGAGATGATGAATCCGCCAAAGGATTATATTGTGGACAGCATGATGGGGCTCATGGACGCCGTGCGCAATTTTGACGGTTCAGAAGGCGCGATCGGCTACAGTGTCTACTATTATGCAAACGATATGGAAATGGCCGAAGGCCTGAAAATCATCGCTGTCGACGGCACAGAGCCGAGTGCCGAGACCATCAGGGCGGAGACATATCCGTTTCTTGCGCCGGGCTACGCCGTCATTGCCGCCGACGAACCGGAGGACAGTTCCGCACGGAAACTCTATAATTGGCTTCAGAGTGAGGAAGGACAATATCTTATAAACAGCCTGGGCTATGTCGGCGTCCAGGATATCGAATCTTAAACCCGCGAAAGGATTGTGTACGTGAAAAGACTGACGCTCATAATGTTTGCCATGCTGCTGCTGACGGCATGCGCCCAAATAAAGTCACCGACGCCGACGCCGACACCCTTACCGACCTTTACCGAAACGACGGGGATCTATGCCGACTGGAGTAAACTGACGAAGCCTGTTCAGCCGGCAGATGTCGGAACGCGCCTTACCGAGGGCGAACTGACGTCTCTGACGCCGTCGGACAGTTACGGGCCGCTCATGCCCTACATCGGCGGGGAGCTGACGGCGGAGGAGATGGGCTCCGCCTGGTTGAACTATCAATATGGCCTTGTGACGCTGGACGGTTGCGTTGTGCTCGATCCGGTACTGGATTCGGTTTACATAATATCTAAAGACAGCGCCTATGCCTTCATATTGGGCAGACATCATCAGGTTGACGGCGCCATGGTCGAGCGGTATGCCCTCTGTGCGTCAGACGGCAGCTGGTGCACGGATTTTCTCTACAGCGATATTTTTTCATATGATGACGGGCTGATTCGTCTGCTTGATGTGCGGTACGACGCGGACGGCAACTTTACCGGGGATATGGAAAACAGCTGCCTGATGGATTTCGACGGCAATGTTGTACTCAATTTTTCGGGTATCTCGCCGGAGATGGTGACAGACCCGGAGGACAAGGCATCTTTGCAGTATGATTTTGCCGGGTACTCGGACGGCTTTGTACGCCTGATGTCCGAAGGCCGTTATGTCTATATCGATGCGGCGGGCAAGCTCCTGCGGTCCGACGAATTTGACGGCTATTGCGCATCGGCAAACGCTTTCTCAAATGGAAGGGCGATCGTTCAGCTGGAGAAAAACGGCCTTTGGGGCGTCCTGGGAACGGACGGCAGGTGGCTGATCGAACCCAAGTTTGCCGAGCTCGATTGGTATAATAACGGTGCCGCGATCGCAAAGACCACGGATGGCAGGACGCTTGCGGTCGATGAAGACGGAAACAAAATTGCCGATATCTCCGCCATTGAAAACGCCTCGGTTATGGGGCTTGGTAAGGGCATTATCATTACCTCGTGGGATGACAACGGACAATTCACTTGCTTCGATAAAAATCTGAATGATCTCGGTGCGACGGGGTATCCGCTACTCTTAAACGGCAGCGCGGTATTTCTCACTCAGGAGGGAATAGCCATTTTCGATGGTGAGAACACCCGGTATCTGCCGGGTGAGTATCAAATGCTGGATTGCTATAACGGCTGCATCGTCGCCGTGACCATGGGACAAGAGGGCAGACTCATGGACAGCGATGGAAATGTCCTCATTACCCTGCCGGACTGCGAATATGGCGCCGCCTGCAAAAAAGACCGGATAACCGGAGCGTACTACCTGGTTCGTTGGAATGATTCCAGCCTGACGGTCCGGTCTGAGAGCGGCGATACGCTGACCGTTCCCAGCGCAGGCGATGATAATCTCTATGATGGGAAGATCAGCGTCACGGATGAGACCGGCGCGGGCGTCATGGATCTTAAAGGCGACTATATCTTCCGCGTCTCCGTTGATTTCACCGATTAGATCCGCGCTCAGGTACGCTATGACTTGGGGGCCCAAGGATTTTTATTTGCGACGGGCGGAGTGAATCCGCCCTGAAACAATCCTTTGCTTTGCCACAGATTGGAGCTGCACTTGCGGAGAGTGTACACGTCCCCGAAAATGACAAATTTGAATTTATTTTCGCCGTACGCGGCGAAGCTTAAGCGAGGCTTGCTATAGCCAAATAGTTTTTTTGGTACACTGCGATATGGGATGTCCCTCCCACCGCGCCTGACGCTGTGGATAAAAACACCTCGGTTTGGCCGCTTTTGCGGCGAAACCGAGGTGTTTATAAGGGGTATAGGATACCCCTTATATCGCTATCTTACTTTTTATAAATTATATGATCAGCCGTTGAGGATATCCAATGCTTCCGCCCGGCCGGCCTCCATCAGATACGGAATATGTGTGACCTTTGCGCAATCCTCTGTAAGGCTCATAATATCATTTCGGCTGATGACGGATGTAGAGAAGCATCTTGCACCGGCCATAAGCTGCTGAAGGCCAACCTTAATCTTGTCGGCATAGCTGAATATTCCAATCGCGCCCAACGGGATCTTATCGATCTCCGCGGCACCGACAAGGTCACGGACCTGCTCATAGCACACAAAAATCTCCTCTTTGGTGAGACCAAACTCGCTGACTGTTTTCGGCAAATTCCCCTCTTTCATCCATTGATCGATATTTTTGCCGACCATGCCGGGGATCATCAGCGCCCGGCCCATACAGACCGCCTTGGTGTAGGGCGCGCCCAGTGCCAGTGCCTTGAACACGCCGTCCTCAGAGCTGAAGCCGCCTGCAAAAGCGAGGTCGGGCACCCGTTCGCCCTTCTTATCGAGGATCGAAGCAAATTCGGCAGCCGCAGAATGCAGATACAGCGAGGGCATACCCCATTCTTCCATCATACTCCAGGGACTCATTCCCGTACCGCCGGAAGCGCCGTCTATCGTTAAGAGGTCGATCTTTGCTTTCGAGGACCACTTAATCGCCATGGCAAGCTCGCGGAGGCCATAGGCGCCGGTCTTCAGGGTGACGCGCTTATAGCCGAGCGAACGGAGGCGTTCAACTTCGGCACAGAAGCTTTCCTCACAGATAAAGCCCAGACGGCTGTGACGCTCAAATTCCTTGACCGCACCGTCATAAAAGGCCTTCTGATTAATGGGATCGGACGGATCGGGCGTGACGATATAGCCTCTTTTTTGCAGCTCAAGCGCGCGCGCCAGAGATGAGACCTTGATCTCGCCGCCGATGCACTTTGCGCCCTGGCCCCATTTGAGCTCAATCGTATCGATACCATGCTTGTCGATGATGTATTCGGCGACGCCGAGACGCGTATCCTCCACATTCATTTGAATGAGCATTTCGCCGTAACCCCGGTGATATTTTCTGTATGCCGCAATCCGCCTGTCCATATCGGGCGCTTCAACGACTTTATTGTCCTTATTGAGGACCAGGCCCGGATCAATGCCGCAGACATTTTCACCGCAAACGATGGTGATGCCGGAAATGGCGGCGCCAACGGCAAAATGCTCCCAATTTTTCCGCGCGATTTCAGTGGAGCCAAGGGCACCGGTGAAAATTGGGATTTTCATTTTGACTTTTTTGTCCCAGCCATAGGCACATTCGGTAGAGACATTGGGAAAGAGCGCCGTATCGGAATTGCCCTCAATTCCCTCGGGCAGGCCTTTTGCGCCAAGCGCGTAACCCTTGATATTCAGATGCGAATAATCAATGGGATAATCCTTATCGCCGCCTGCCGTGATATCACCAAAGGGCCCCGGATACAGGAGCTCCCGTCCTCTGAAAGAGGATTTGAATACCTCGCAGTTTCCTCTGCAGCCATCCAGGCATCTGGAGCACAGACCGCTGGACGGCACAACACTTTTGGAACGATTGAATGTCCTGGTAGCGTCATTGCTATTCGGCTGATGTAAGTTCATGTTGACCTCCTTTTATTATATCGCGTACGCCTTTGCACGCGCAGAATATTGGTTCAGACGAATCAAGAAATCCTGAGCTATCAAATAATTATATAACAAAATTGTGACATTGTAAAGAATACGAGGCCAAATTTCGCACAGCATATATAAATATTATACAAATAATTGTCCTATTGAGATGAAAGTTGTCAGTAAAGAGCGCTATGCCATCACCGGTTGGAGAATGGCATAGCGCTTCTCAGTATGCGGGCACGCCGTTTGGCGTGTTTATGTGTGCGCCGGAGCTTTCAAAGTTCTTCGGCGGCGGCCTCAATATAGTGGACAGCCGTCTCAAAATTTGCCTTGCACTCAGCCTCCGTCGTCTCACGTTTTACTTTGGCGGGAGCGCCCATGACAAGGCTGCCGTCCGGCACGACGGTACCGCCGACGACGACGGCGCCGGCGGCGACAATGCAGTTTTTGCCGATGACGGCCTTATCCATAATGATAGCGCCCATGCCGATGAGCGTGTTGTCGCCGACGGTACAGCCGTGGAGAATCGCCGAGTGTCCGATCGTAACGTGGCTGCCGATATCTGTCGGACAGCCGCGGCTGACGTGCATAACGCAGCAGTCCTGAAGGTTCGTGTTTTCACCTAAGACAATCGGTTCAAGATCCGCGCGGATAACGGCGTTATACCAGATGTTTACGCCCTTTTTGAGCACGGCCTGTCCGGTGACGACAGCGCCCGGCGCAATTTTAGCCTCGGGGTGAATTTTTGGTTTATCCATATTTTATCTCTCCTGTGCTGGTTTACATAATATTTTTGCTTATCGCATAACAGGGCTTTGCGGCTATTATACCATGAATTCTTTAAATTCATGGTATAATGTCATCGCCGTCGGTTGCCCCGCAAGGGGCGAGGCGGTCGCGACAGAACTGGCAGCCGGACTCCCGTCGGAGGCGGAAGCGTCCGGCATGCATGGTATAATAACCAATTTGCAGTTATTATACCATGCGCTTAAAAGTCGGTCAACATGGGCAGCTTTTTGGTGCAAAAAAAGGCCGGATATGTTATACTGATAGTAAAAATTTTCGAGGTGAGAGGCGTGCTGAAACTGATTACCGGCAGAGCAAAAAGCGGCAAAACCGCCATGGTCATGCGCGAGATAAAACGGCGCGCGGAAAGCGGCGAAAGAGACATCGTGCTGTTGGTGCCCGAGCAATACAGCCATGAGGCGGAGCGGGAGCTCTGCCGGGTCTGCGGCGACGGCATAAGCCTGCACGCCGAGGTGCTGAGCTTTACGCGCCTGTCCCGCCGCGTTGCGGATAAATTGGGCGGCACACGCCATTTCCTGGATAAAAGCGGCCGGGTGCTTGCCATGGCAAACGCGCTCGAAGCGGTTGGGTCGCGTCTTAAGGTCTATGGAGCGGCACGGCGCGGCACAGAGCTGCAGCGGGTGTTGCTCGACGCCCTGGCGGAGCTGAAAACCGCGCACCTGACACCGGAAATGCTCGAGGAGGAGGCAGGCCGCGGAGACGACGCCCTGCACGATAAGCTGGCGGATCTCTCGCTGATCCTCGCCGGCTATGACGCTGTGACCGCCCGGGGTGATCTCGACCCAGGCGACAGGCTGACAGTTCTTGCCGAAAGCCTGCAAAACGCAAAGGAAATGGCTTTTGGGAGCGTCTACCTGGACGGCTTTGTGGATTTCACCCCGCAGGAGCGCGAGGTCATACAGGCTTTGGCCCGCCGCAGCCCAAACCTCACGCTTTGTCTCACGATGGACGGGCTCTATGAGGAAAACGAGGTGTTTGAGTCGTCCCGCAGAACGGCGGTCTGGTTTATGGCGCTTGGTGAGCGTATGGGTGAAAAGACGGAACATACCGTGGTGAACCGGGAGAATGACTCGCCGACGGGAATTTATGAAAAATATTTATTCGGCTATAACACGGAGCCGCTTGACGACTGCGGAAAAATCAATCTCCTGCGCGGAGACAGCGTTGCCGACGAGTGCGAATTTGCTGCGGCAACGGCGATAGCCCTGGTCTCCGGCGGCTGCCGCTGGCGGGATATTGCCGTTGCCATCCGCGGGTTTGAGCGCTACCGCCCCACACTGGAGCATGCTTTCCAGCACTACGGCGTGCCGCTCTATGTTGCCGCGCGCAGCGATATCATGCAAAAGCCGCTGCCCATGCTCATCGCCTCGGCGCTCGACGCCGTGACCGGCGGCTATGACTATGAGGATATGTTCGCCTATCTGAAGACCGGGCTTGCCGGGCTGACCCCTGAAGAGACAGATCTTTTGGAAAACTACTGCATCACCTGGAATATACGCGGCAGGGCCTGGCAAAACGCCTGGACGATGCATCCGGAGGGGTATAACCAGACGTTTGATGATTTGGCCTTAGAGCGCCTTAACCGCCTGAATACGCTGCGGCGGAAAGTGATTGCCCCAATGCTTCGCTTTGAGGAGCGAGGAAAGCAGGCCACAACCGTCTCCGGGCAGGCGCAGGCCCTGACGGACTTTTTAGCGGATATCGCCTTGCCGGAGGCTCTCGCAAAGCGCGCCGAAGCGCTGGAGAGCGGGGGAGACGCCGCCCTTGCGGCGGAATATTCCCAGCTCTGGGGGATCATCGTCGCGTCACTGGAGCAGGCCTCCCTGGTGATGGGGAGTGCCGAGACGACGCCGGAGGGCTTCGGCCGGCTGTATAAGCTGATGCTGTCGCAGTGTGATGTGGGTAGTATTCCGGTCTCGCTCGACCGGGTCTTGGCGGGTGAAATGGACAGGATGCGCCGGCGGAATATCCGCCATCTTATCATCCTTGGCGCGTCTGACCAGCGCCTGCCCCGGATTTCCGAAGGCGGTGGGATTTTTTCGCCCGATGAGCGCCGCCAGCTCAGCGAGCTTGGGCTCGATATCGGCGGTACGGCGGAGACGGAGCTCTCACGCGAAATGAATATCATCTATAACTGCGTCACTCTGCCCTCCGATACGCTGACGATCACCTATTGTCCGGTCGGTGAGGACGGCGCTGTGGCGCTGCCCTCTTTTGTGATGACCAGGGCCGAGACAATTTTTGGGAAAACGGTGCAGCGTATCGATCTCGGCGACTGCCGCACCCGGGCGCTTGCCCCGGCGCTGGAGCTTGCGGCCGGCGCCCTGCACAACAAAGACCCGCTTGCCGCCGCCGCGCTTGAGTTTTTTCGGCAAAATGGAGACGACGAGCGGCTTTCAAAAATCCGTACCGCGGCCAGGGCGGAACGGGGGAGCCTCTCCGGGCAATCGGTCCGCGCGCTGTACGGAGAAAAGCTCCGCCTTTCCGCCAGCCGTGTGGATAAGTTCTCTGCCTGCCGTTTTGCCTATTTTCTGCAATATGGGTTGCGCGCCAAGCCCAGGCGGCCCGCGGGCTTTAATCCGCCGCAAATGGGAAGCTTTATCCACTATGTGCTGGAAAAAGTCGCCAGGAGCGTCGGCGACCAGGGCGGCTTTCACAGTATAGACCATAAGACGGTGGATGCGCTGACGGACGACGCCATAGCGGAATATGTCCATGAAAAACTGAATGATTTTCAGGAAAAGACACCGCGGTTCGTCTATCTCTTCCGCCGCCTCACAAAGTCCGTCCGCGCCGTCGTGTGGGATATGGCGGAGGAACTGTCGTACTCGGATTTTGTGCCGCTGGATTTCGAGCTCAGCTTTTTCGGGGACGGACAGCCCGCCGTTGAGGTGGGCGATACGCCTGAAAATTCCGCGCAGCTTGTGGGCATCGCCGACCGTGTGGACGGCTGGATAAAGGAAGGAAAGCTCTATCTGCGGGTCGTGGATTACAAAACCGGCAGAAAGCGCTTCGACCTCTCAAATATCTGGTATGGCATGGACCTTCAAATGCTCATGTACCTGTTTGCCCTGCGCGAGAGCGGCAAGCGTCGTTACGGTATGCCGGTCGTTCCCGCCGGTGTGATGTATGTCCCGGCCCGGGATTCGCTCGTGACAAAGGAGCGGGAAATCTCCGATGAGGAAATTTTTGCGGAGAAAGCCAAGGAGAAGCGCCGCAGCGGCCTGATCCTGAACGAACCGGAGCTGCTGGAGGCGATGGAGCACGGGCAGGAGAAAAAATTTATTCCTATTGAATTCAAAAAGGGTATGCCCTCGGGCGATGCACTGGCAACGGCCGAGCAGCTCGGCCTGCTCTCGCGGTATATCGATGAAACGCTGAAAGCCCTCGCCGCCGAACTGATCGCCGGCAGCATCACGGCTGACCCATATTACCGCAGTCAGACGGAAAATGCCTGCCGCAACTGCGATTTTCTTGAGGCGTGCTATTTTGACGAGGCCAAAGACTGCCGCCGCTATCTCACAAAGCTAAAGCCCTCGGATGTCTGGCAAAAGCTGCGTAAAAAGGAGGATGACCATGGGCAAGCTTGAATATACGCCGTCGCAGCGGGCGGCGATCGAGAGCCGGGGGGCCACGGTTTTAGTCTCGGCGGCGGCGGGCAGCGGAAAAACCCGCGTGCTGACCGAGCGGCTGATGGCGATCGTCACCGACCGGGATGACCCCAAGGATATCGACAGCTTCCTTATCATAACCTACACCCGCGCCGCGGCGGCAGAACTGCGGGGCCGGATACTGACGGAGCTGATGCGCCGTTCGGCCGAACAGCCGGAAAACCGCCGACTGCGCAGACAGATCAATCTCTGCTACCGTGCACAGATCGGTACGATACACAGCTTCTGTACGGCCGTCCTGCGCGAGAACGCACACAGCATCGGCCTCTCGCCGGATTTCAAGGTAATGGAGGAGGACAGAGCGCAGGTCTTAAAGCAAAGATGTCTTGAAAATGTTCTCGAAAAGGCCTATGAGATGATGGACGAGGCCTTTCGTTCGCTCGTCGATACGGTGGGCGCGGGCAGAGACGACTCAAGGCTTGAAAAAATCATCCTGACCCTGCATGAAAAAATGCAGAGTCACCCTGATCCGGAGGACTGGGCGGTCGGGCAGATGCACCTGCATGCGCTGGAGGGTGTTCGCGATGTGGGCGAGACGCCATGGGGCGCCTATCTGCTTGGGCGTACGGCGGCAAGTCTGGACTACTGGGCGCGCGAGATGGAAAAGCTCTCGCTGCTGCTTAGCGGCGACCCCGCCTATGAGCCGATCGCCAAAGCCTACGGCGAGAGCATCGACACTACCGCGCTCGGCATAAGGGATGTGCGCAGGGCGATGGCGGAGGGCTGGGATGCCGCCGCCCGCCTTCCGGTTCCTTTTCCAAGGCTGGGCACACTGAGAAAGTCTCCGGCTCCGGAGGTCTCCGATTATGTCAAGTCCCGCCGCGAGGCCTGCAAAAAGGCCATGGGGAAGCTCGGCGAGTTCTTTGCCTCGGATTCCGACGCGCTTCTCCGTGCCATGCGTGCCATGGCCCCTGCGATGCAGAGGCTTTTAGCGCTGACGCTGCAGTTCGACCGCGTATTTGCCGATGAGAAGAGGCGGCAGGGCTATGTGGACTTTTCAGATCTTGAG
>JBFWKZ010000010.1:0-35927 GCA_050252415.1 Oscillospiraceae bacterium
GAGCACGCGGGGACCCCACTAGAATTTGACCCACGACGGGCAAAATGAATTTGCCCTGTTTGCAATCCTTCACTTCGTTTCGGATTGACGCCGCACTTGCGGCGGACAGGGCAAAGTGAATGTGGCACATTACATATTTCAGAGGAGTCACCACGTGCTGAGCACGCATGACACCTAGCATTTTCCCCGTAATGACGGGAGCAAACTATCTTATAGGGGGGTACGGGTACCCCCTATAAGATCATCAGGGTGGAAACATCTGTCTCCACCCTGAAGTCATTTCGTCACTCGCCGTCCAACAGAGTGAACGACATATTCAGATAGAGCCGGGTGTTGTAGTCGTCAAGATTCAGCCCCGTAAGCTGCGTGATCCTGTCCAGCCGGTATGGGAGCGTGCTCCTGTGCAACTTGAGCAGCTTGGCCGTAAGCGTGCTGTTCCGCTCATAATAGAGGTAGGTCTTGAGCGTCAGATACAAATTTGAACCGTGCTTCTCATCATATTTTTTAAGGATGGGCAGTGCGCTCGAGCTCAGCGTGTCCCGGCTGAATTCCCCCAGCCCTTCCGTCATCCAATATTCGAGGACACAGCTTCTGAATTCGTTATACCAGCTGGGCACTTCCTTTTTTTGGCCGTATTTCAGGGCGATCTGCGCCTGTTTGATATACATGGGGAAGTTGACAAAATTCTGGAACACGTTTGAAACGCCCATATTCAGCATCGATTCCCTGATCGTATATGACATCAGCATGCGGAGGTCATCCGGTCCGATGTCGCCCTTCGTCAGATTGACGACCAGATAGATGGCATTTTTATAGTAGCATGCCCAGCTGCCCGGGATATGGCTCTCAATGTCGTTGCACATGGCAAAGACCGACAAATGGGTCACCGTCTCGCGGAAGAAGGAGAGGACACCGCAGACATAGCGGTCTTCCTTGTCCCAGCTTTGGGCGGCAACGCGGCTTTCCAGGAGAACGTTATCAATCTTAAAGCCGTTCACCGCGTCGACAATGAAGCTCTTAAGCGGGTTGACTTCGCCGTCCGTCTCGATATAGTGCTGTATCATCACGAGCTTGATGACCTCGGCAAAATAGGTGGCCTCGAACAGCTGGATCGGCTTGATCGGGGAAAACGCACCCGGAATCACAAGACGGCCCTTATATTCGTTATTGATCCAGATATTGGCGTAAAGCGCAAGATCCTTACTGAAATCACTGTCCCAGATCTGTCCGCCCTGCGTCGTCAGCGTCTGCCGGTAAGCCGGGCTAATCTTGAACGCGTTGAGGGTTTCCACGCTCTGCATATAGCGCTGAGTGCGTTCGTTGTAGGTAAAATGGGTGACGCCGTCAACGATCTGGGGACAGGCCAGAATATTATAATATTCGTCATGGACAAAAACGGGATTATTGAAGTGCTCCAGTGCGACACAGCATATGTCCATCAGTCCACCGTGATTATTTAGGATTCCATTCAGTTTTTTTTCCACGATAGAATATCTGGTAAAGGCCTCGGATATCAAGTTTGACAGGCTGTGAATATCTTCCGTTTCCGGCACGGTTATGCAGCCACAGCCTTGAGGGATATCCTTATCCCTGGGCTCGCCGGCAATCACAAAAACGCAGCCGTCCGCAGCACAGGCGCTCGCGCGGACAGGCTGTTTTCTCAGTTCGGCCGCAGTACAGAGATAGACATAGTTGTTGAACAGTTTCCCTTGGCCAAGATAGTATTGAACTCCCGTCAAGACAGAGTCGTTTTCACCCAGAAGAACAGCGGGGATTGAGCGGTCCTTCAATATTTCATGAAGCATCTTGACATTAAGGAAAAAGCCAAAGGGCATCTTATTATTGTCCATATAGTATTCTCCCTTAAATTAAGATTGATTTTATCGGATCAAAAACGTCCGCCCGCCCGGCGGTCTACGAATAACAGAATTAGGGGCTGGAAAAACCAGCCCCTAATCCTGTTCAAAACCGAAGCTTTTCAGGCTACTGTGCTTGGATTCATCCAAATACAGTATATAACCGCATAGCGTGTGCCGTCAAGTAATTAACCGTGTTGTTCGTTCTTAAGTTTGTAGCCCACAGCCATAATGACGGCACCGATAAGTATCGTAACGGCAGGAACAATCGTAAAGCCCATGCTGATGCCGCGCTGCATGGCGGCACTGGCGAGCTCCGGAGCGATCGCCGCGTCAAAGCCGGCAATGGAGAGGATCCACGCAATAAGGATGCCTCTTGCGACAACACCGATCTTGATTGGAACCGCGGACAGACCCATGATCGTACCGGTCGTGTCATAGCCCAGCTTCTCGGAGCTGTAGACGGAGCATGCCGCAAAGAGCTCGGGATCGCAGGCCAGCGTCAGCATGAGGAAGAACATCATGATGCACATGAGCGCGATGACCATGAAGGTCTGCGTGTACATCAGGTAGGCGGCAATCATGGTAACCGCCATAGCGAGGTAGCTGATAACGACCGTATTCTTGGCACCAAGCTTTGCGACGATGAATTTGGAAACGTACGAGGAGATAACCCCCATAATGTTTGCCGCCAGCATAAAGGTGGCGAGAAGGGCGTCATTGTGCGAGACATAAAGGAAATAGTAAATGGCGAGGCCATAAACCAAAAACATGACCATGTATTTTGCGACATCGGCAAGCATCAAGCCGATCAAATGAGGATTACATGTTACGGCGGCAATCGCGCTGACCTTTTGGGCCTTCTTCTCCTCTTTGCGCTCGGCCGCTTCCTTCGCCAGCCGCTGAATCTCTGCCTCTCCCGGCTCTTCATAGCCCTCAAACATCTTGAAATGGGCATAATAGCCGGCAGCCATAAGGGCGGAAAATACGAATGCCGCGGCCGCATAGGCGTTGTGCTCGCCGAGCATCGCGGCAAAAACCGCAACGGCGGCGGGACCCAGATAGGAGAAAACCACGTTGGACAGCGCCGTGTATACGGCTCTTATTGCGGACAGTTCCATTCTCTCCGTCGTATTCTTGCCGGCCACGTTGATCATAGATATATTGGCAACGAACGGGATGTTCCAAGCGATACGGCTCGTGATCATCGCGATGGTGATAAACGTGATGCCCCATATGCCGTCACTCAGTTTTATGTACTGCATCGCATAGAGGAACGGTACCAGCCAGGGCGTCAGAATCAGCCATGAGCGGTAGCGGCCCCATTTATGCGGCTTAATTTTGTTGAGCCATGCGCCGTAAACGCAGGACAGAATGGCATCCACGACCGCGGATATCGTCGTCGATATGGTGTAGACGCTCAGAGAAAATCTCGCAATGTTCGTGAAAAAGAAGCTAGCGAAGAATGTGTCGACGTTCGCCATCATGTTAAAGCCGAAGTCACCGATACCATAAAATCTTTTCAGCGCCTTGCTGATGCCGTGTCTTTCCTTATTTTGCGTCATATCCTCTCTTCCTTCCAATTAAAGTTTCCAGCAGATTATCGGTGTGCAGGGAAATATTTTTCATTGAGCTTTGCGATTTCTTCGGTCAGCGTGTCGTATACGCCGAGGAAAATGCTCTCGGGGCCGCCCATGGTGTTGCAGGGAATGAAGAACTTTGTTCCGCATTCGGCGCAGGCCTTTGCAGCATAGGCCGCAATGTTCTCGCGCGTCCAGTCGGGACGGTCGATTTTTCCGCTGTCGATGCCGCCCATAAAGGTGATCTTGCCGTAATATTTTTCGAGCAGCTCGGGAATGTTGTTCGTACTCATAACACCCTGCCAGATATCGATGCCGATATCGATCATGGAGGGTACGAGGTTCGCCGCGTAGGAGTCGGAATGGTGAACAACCACCTCGACGCCGTGATCCTTGTAGTAGCCGTAGACCTTTTTGTACGCGGGCTCATAAAATTCCTTGAACATCTCCGGCGACATGAAGGACGAGGCCTGGGAGCCCCAGTCGTCATGGTGGAAGAGCGCATCGGGCTTTATGTACTTGCACAGCTGCTCGGCATACCGGATCTCCCAATCGGTGATGTAGTCGATGAGCTCATGCATCTCGTCGGGATACATATAGAAGCTTGTCAGGCAGTTCTGGATTTCAAGCAGGTAATGGCACTGCTCAAAGATGCCCGGCGCCACAAACGGCGTGACGAAATACTCGCTGCGGTCGATCTCCTCAGCCGCTTTGACGAACGGCGCCCATTCCTCCTCGGAAAAGATGACATTTGGTGCCTTAACGTAATCCCGCCAGTGGGTAATGTCCTTACACACGATATGTTCCTTGTCATGTACCGGAAACGGTCCCGGCATGCCATCGGGAAAAGCAATTGTTACGCCCCAGGCGTTGACGACGGGGTCTCCGCCCTTTTGCGGCATTGGGTTTTTGGCGGTATAGGGCGTTCCGTATACCATCGCAAACGGCTCATACTGGTTCACATAGCGGTCGGGCTTTCCGCCCCGGATGGTCTCAAGCAGGTTTTGTCTCTTGGTCAACATCATGTTTCCTCCATTCATACTGATAGTGTACGCGAATAGCTCAGCCAAAATACCGGTGAAGAATTGTGCTGAAAACCGGATTTCGTCACCTCATGACATAATAGCTACTATAATCAGTATAAACCATAATGTTTTTGTTAACAATTGCTCAACAATACGAAGATACAACCCCTGCAATTCGACAGTGTGTCGAATGCCTGATCGATATTTAAAAATATCGATCAGCGCTTATACGCCTAAGTGCATTTTCCCCCGGAAGGCCAGTGGACCTTCCGGGGGAAAAAACGGTACGCCTTTAAAGCCTTTTACGCGTGCTCCTCACCCTTCAGCCTGTAGCCAAAGAGCATGATGACGGCGCCGATGAGCACTGTCACCGCCGGAATGATCGTAAAGCCCATGCTGATACCGCGCTGCATGGTGGCGCTGGCCAGCTCCGGTGCGATCGCCGCATCAAAGCCGGCAATGGAGAGGGTCATCGCAATGAGAATGCCTCTTGAGATCACGCCGACCTTGATGGGAACCGCAAGCAGCCCCATGATGGTACCGGTCGTGTCATACCCAAGCTTCTTTGAGCTGTAGATGGAGCATGCCGCAAAGAGCTCGGGGTCGCAGCTGTTGGTCATGCGGACCGCAAACATCATAACACACATGAGCGCAATAACCAGCGCAATCTGCGTGTAGACGAGGAACGCGCCCACCATAACAGCGGCCATCAGGAAAAAGCTGAGCACAACGGTCCGCTTGGCGCCAATCTTTGCAACGACAAATTTTGAGATGTAGGAGGCAAAGACGGCCAGGAGGTTGGCCGCAAAAATAAAGGTCGCGAAAAGCGCGTCGTTGTGCGCGACATATTTGAAGTAGTAGATGGCAAGGCCATTGACCAAAAACATCGCCATATACTTCGTGATGCTGGCAACAAGCAGCCCGATCAGGTGGGGATTGCATGTGATTGCCGCAATCGCGCTGACCTTTTGGGCTTTCTTCGCCTCTTTGCGCTCGGCCGCTTCCTTCGCCAGCCGCTGAATCTCTGCCTCTCCCGGCTCCTCATAGCCCTCGAACATTCTGAAATGGGCATAATAGCCGGCAGCCATAAGGGCAGAGAAGGCAAAGGCCGTCGCCGCATAGGAATGGGCTTCGCCGAGCATACCGGCGAAAAAGGCAACGGCAGCGGGGCCCACATAAGAGTAGACGACGCTGGCCAGTGTGGTATAGACCATTCGTGACGATGACAGCTGCATCCGCTCGGTCGTGTCTTTGCTCGCCACATGGATCATGGCGATGTTTGCAATAAAGGGAATATTCCAGGCGATACGGCTTGTAATCATTGCGATGGTGATAAAGGTGATGCCCCAAATCCCGTCGCTCAGCTTGATAAACTGCATGGCATAGAGAAAAGGGACCAACCACGGTGTCAAAATCAGCCATGAGCGGTAACGGCCCCATTTATGCGGTTTAATTTTGTTGAGCCATGCGCCGTAAACGCAGGACAGGATGGCATCTACGACCGCGGATATTGTCGTCGATATCGTATAAACACTCAGGGAAAATTTTGCGATATTGGTGAAGAAAAAGCTGGCATAATAGGTATCGATGTTTGCCATGAGGGCAAATCCGAAATCGCCGATACCAAAGAATCTCTTCAGCGACTTGCTGATGCCGTGTCTCTCCTTAAGCTGCGTCATATCCTCTCTTCCTTCCAATTAAATTTTATCGGAGTACGGGCACGGGAAAATATTTTTCACTGAGCTTTGCTATTTCTTCCGACAGCGTGTCGTATACGCCGGGGAAAATGCTCTCGGGGCCGCCCATGGTGTTGCAGGGAATGAAAAACTTCGTTCCGCACTCGGCGCAAACCTTTGCGGCCTCGGCCGCAATGTTCTCGCGCGTCCAGTCGGGACGGTCGATCCTGCCGCTGTCGATGCCGCCCATAAAGGTGATCTTGCCGTAATACTTTTTGAGCAGCTCGGGAATGTTGTTCGTGCTCATAGCGCCCTGCCAGATATCGATGCCGATGTCGATCATGGAGGGTACGAGGTTTGCCGCATAGGAGTCGGAATGGTGAACAACCACCTCGACGCCGTGATCCTTATAGTAGCCGTAGACCTTTTTATACGCGGGCTCATAAAATTCCTTGAACATCTCGGGCGACATGAAGGACGAGGCCTGGGATCCCCAGTCGTCATGGTGGAAGAGCGCGTCGGGCTTTATGTATTTGCAAATCTGCTCGGCATATTGCAGTTCCCAATCGGTGATGTAGTCGATGAGCTCATGCATCTCGTCGGGATACAGGAAGAGGTCCATCAGGCAATTTTTGATTTCAAGCTGGTAGTGGCACTGTTCGAAGATGCCCGGCGCCACAAACGGCGTGACGAAATACTCGCTGCGGTCGATCTCCTCAGCCGCTTTGACGAACGGCGCCCACTCTTCCTCGGAGAAGATGACGTTTGGCGCCTTGACATAATCCTGCCAGTGGGTAATGTCCTTGCACACGATATGTTCCTTGTCATGTACCGGAAACGGTCCCGGCATACCGTCGGGAAAAGAAACCGTAACGCCCCAGGCGTTGACGACGGGATCTCCGCCCTTTTGGGGCCTGAGGTTCCTCACAGTATACGGCGTTCCGGGCACCATGGCAAACGCCTCATACTGGTTCACATAGCGGTCTGGCCTTCCGCCCCGGATAGTCTCGATCAGATTTTGCCTTTTTGTCAGCATAGCTTTTCCTCCGTTCAAATTGATAATTCTGCGCTGCGTCCGAACAGCTGAATCAAAGCGTAAAACGCTTTTATTATAGCAATTTAGCTACTATGATTAGTATAATCGGAACATTTTTTGTTTACAATTGCCCAAATATACGAATATAAAGCCTTTATCATTCGACTATGTGACGAATCGAAAAGCGGTATCCGACAGGCTTCTTTCAGCCTCGACTGGCCACGACAATTTTCCCCAACCCAAGTTGTCCGCCGGGCTTTTGCGTAACTCTAAATCAGGGCATAAAAAGGGCAGGCGGTGCAATGCACCGCCTGCCTAGGCTGTAGACAAAAGGCAAAGCCTTTTGTCTACAAGGGAATAACATGCAAGTCCATTCACCACGGACTTGCATGAGAAGTATCACTGTGGCGGCACATGTCCGCCTCCGTGACAGATTATAAATTTTTTTGCCGCTCCGGCGGCAAAACTCTGCGAGGCCTTTGTAGCAGATTGGCTTTGTCTATAAGCTGGGGCAGGCGGTGCAATGCACCGCCTGCCTTTAAAATTAATATTCGATTTTAGAAATTCAGCGTTGCGAAGTAGTCGTCCGGCGTCTCGGCGCGGCGGATCAGCTCCGGGGTGCCGTCCTCCTGGAGCAGGATCTCGGCGCTTCTCAGCTTGCCGTTATAGTTGTAACCCATGGAGTGGCCATGCGCGCCGGTGTCGTGGATAATGAGAAAATCGCCCTTTTCAATGAGGGGCAGCCAGCGGTCGATGGCAAATTTGTCGTTGTTCTCGCACAGTCCGCCGGTCACATCGTAGAGGTGGTCGCAGGGAGCATTCTCTTTACCGGCAACCGTGATGTGGTGATATGCGCCGTACATGGCCGGGCGCATCAGGTTACAGGCGCAGGCGTCCACCCCGACATAATTTTTATGCGTATGCTTGTGGTGCAGGCACCGGGTGACGAGGCAGCCGTAGGGCGCCAGCATATAGCGGCCCATCTCGGTGAAGATTGCGACGTCGCCCATGCCGGCGGGGACGAGGATCTCATTATAGACCTTGCGGACACTCTCGCCGATATAGCCGATGTCGGCCTCCTGCTGGTCCGGGCGGTAGGGCACGCCCACGCCGCCGGAGAGATTGATAAAGGTGATGTGGCAGCCGGTCTCCTCCTTCAGCTCGACGGCAAGCCGGAACAGCTGCATGGCGAGCGTGGGATAGTAGTCGTTCGTCGTGGTATTGCTGGCCAGAAAAGCGTGGATGCCGAATTCCTTGGCGCCCTTCTCCTTCAGGATACGGTAGGCCTGGAACATCTGGGGCTTGGTGAGACCGTACTTGGCGTCGCCGGGAGAATCCATGATCGTATTGCTGATGGAAAAATAGCCGCCGGGGTTGAAGCGGCAGGAGATTTTCTCGGGAATATAGCCTATGGTCTTCTCAAGAAAATCGATATGGGTGATATCGTCGAGATTGATCGTCGCGTTCAGCTTGGCGGCCAGCTGAAAATCTTCGGCCGGCGTGTCGTTCGACGAGAACATGATCTCATCGCCGACGATGCCGCATTTTTCGCAGAGCATCAGTTCGGTGAGGGATGAGCAGTCCATCCCGCAGCCCTCCTCTTTGAGGATCTTCATGATCGTGGGGTTCGGCGTGGCTTTGACGGCGAAATACTCTTTATAGCCGGGATTCCAGGAAAACGCCTGATACAGCCGTCTCGCATTTTCGCGTATCCCCTTTTCATCATAGAGATGATAGGGCGTTTGGAATTCCTTTGAAAACGCCTGAAGCTGTTCCAGTGTCACAAAGGTCTTTTTCATTTTGCATCATCCTTTCGGTACCGAAATCCTTCGGAGAAATTATAATCTTTTAAAGATAAGCCGTATGGTCGTGCCCTCTCCCGCCTTGCTCGAGAGTTCGACCCGCGCATTGTGGAAAATGGCGCCGTTTTTTACAATGGAGAGGCCGAGGCCGGTTCCGCCCGTCGCCTTGGAATGGCTTTTATCCACCCGGTAAAAACGTTCAAATACGCGTCCCTGGTGCTCTCTCGGTATCCCGACGCCGGTATCCGCGACGGTGAGGATAACATATTCGCCGGAGGTGCGGACGCTGAGGTCGACGCTTCCGCCGGGCTTATTGTATTTTATCGCGTTGTCACAGAGATTGGCAACCATCTCGTCCAGCAATCCGGGGTTTCCCCATACCCGGCCTTCATCGCCGGAAACGGACAGCGAGACTTCGTACTCCTCCGCCTTGGTGCGGAGCCTTTCCATGACATCGCGGACAATGGGCATAAGCGAGAGCTCCTCCATCGGCATGCCGGTCGTCTCCCCCTCGTCGAGCCGCGACAAACGCATGATATCGTCGGTCAGAGAGATGAGGCGCTGGGTCTCGTCGTAGATTTTGGCGGCGATCCAGCCGATATCCTGACTTTGCGCCATGCCCTCCTTCAGGAGCTCGGCGTAACCGGAAATGGATGTCAGCGGGGTTTTGAGCTCATGCGAGACGTTTGCGGAAAACTCGCGGCGCATGCGCTCGTGTTCCTGCCGTTCGGTGATGTCGCGCAGAAAAACCACGGCGCCGCGGATAACCTTTTCAACCACGGCGGGGTTTACGCTCACCTCGATGTCACAGTCCCCGATTTCGATCACATCGCGCGCCGGTTTGCCGCCCAGCGCCTCATTCACCGCCGCGAGGAGGGCCATGTCGGAGTTTGCGGCATAAATATGCTTGCCGATAAATTCACCGTATTCGGTACCGAGCAGGGTGCACGCGCTGTTATTCATCGTCACAATGATGCCCTTTCGGTCAAGCAGAATAAGGCCTTCACTCATATTGGCGATAACCAGGCTGAAGTTTCGCTCTTTTTCCTCCAATTCGTCGGAGGAATACCTGAGTTGGCTGCTCTGTGCGTCCAGTCGACGTTTTAATGAAGAGAGTTCGACATAATCGTCTTCACTTCTCTCCAGCGGCCGGATTATACTGTTTGCAAGAATCAGCGACAGCATAATGCCAAAAGCGAGCACAGCGAGGATGAGAAGGAAGGCATAAAACGTATACTCGGATCCCCAGACCGGCGCATCCGGTCGGTTTCTCAGCCAGTACCGTTCAAGGAGATAAAGCGACGCCGTGACCGCTGCCGCCACCATGGCGGCAATCGTACACAGCGCGTTGACGATTCTCTTTCTCATCGCTCATCCAATCTTGTATCCGACTCCGCGGACCGTCTCAATCAAGCCGCTTTCCTCGCCCAGCTTCTGTCTCAGGGTCCGGATGTGAACATCCACCGTCCGCGTCTCGACGTCGCAGCCGATTCCCCAGACCGTGTCCAGGAGCTTGTCCCGGCTGAGCGCCCGCCCCCGGTTCTCCATGAGATAGGACAAGAGCTCAAACTCTTTGAAAGTGAGGTTAACCTCCCGGCCGGAGACCATGGCCATCCGCCTGTCGCCATAAATGACGATATTGCCGACCGTAAGAGGCGCCTGCGCTTTATCATCCGGCACGCGCCGCAAAACCGCCCGGATGCGAGCAAGCAGCTCCATCATGCCGAACGGCTTGGTGATATAGTCGTCCGCCCCGTTATCCAGAGCGATGACTTTGTCAAACTCCGTCCCCAGCGCCGTGACCATGATAACGGGAATCTTTTCGGATGCGGGCGCGGCCTTCAGTTTTTTGAGTACGCTCAGGCCATCCTCGCCGGGAAGCATGACGTCAAGCAGGATCAGCTCCGTATTGGCAGGCTGAAAGGCCTCGAAAAAGCTCTTTGAATCGGGGTAGCCCTCCGCACTGTAGGATGAGTTTTTCAGCGCGTAGAGAACGAGCTCGCGTATGCTGTTGTCATCTTCAACAAAATAAATCATAAGTCTTCCCCAAATCCTTATAATACTCATTTCCAATGCATTTTTATCATATCACGGCAGTTTTCGATGGTCAAATACTATTTTAATTAATCGTAATATAGTATAAAATTAACGATAGCCTGCAAATTATGGTTGTGTAAAACATGATAAATAGATTATAATCGATAAAGGAACGCCGGGTACTGGAGGCACTGCCATGACAAATCCTATGGAAACAACCGAAAATAACGCTCTATTTTCAGAACTGGAAAGCTTCCACAGCGGCCGCTCTGCATCCGCATGCCGGGTGTTTGGCTGCCATTACATAGAAAAATCAGACACATACCGTTTTTTGGTCTGGGCGCCAAATGCAAAAAGCGTCAGTCTGATCGGCGACTTCAACGGGTGGGATAAAAACGCCGCGGTTATGGACAGGCTCCCCGGCGGCGTTTTTCTCGCCTATGTCCCGGACCTTGAGGACGGGTGTATCTATAAATATGCCGTCACGCACAGTGACGGTACCGTCATACACAAAGCGGACCCCTTTGCCTTTCACAGCGAGACGGGGCCGAAAACCGGCTCGCGCGTCTGGCGTCTTTCCGGCTATACCTGGCATGACGCGGCGTTTCGCCGCGCAGAGCGAAAAAGAAACGTGCTGAAAAGTCCCCTGTCGATCTACGAGGCGCATATCGGCTCCTGGCGAAAGCATGAGGACGAGACCTTCCCGTGGTATCGCAGCGTCGCCGACGACCTGGCAAAGTACTGTACGGAGATGGGCTATACGCACGTCGAGCTGATGCCGGTGACCGAGTATCCGTACGACGGCTCCTGGGGTTATCAGGTGACCGGATACTTTTCGCCCACCTCCCGCTACGGCACGCCGCAGGATTTCATGTATTTTGTCGATACGCTGCACGAAAACGGCATCGCCGTCATTATGGATTGGGTTCCGGCCCACTTCCCGCGCGACGAGCATGGGCTCGCCGCCTTTGACGGCACGCCGCTGTACGAGCGGGCGGACAGGCGCATGGCGTCGCACCCGCAGTGGGGAACGCTGATCTTCGACTACGGCAAACCGGAGGTGCGCAGCTTTCTCCTCTCCTCCGCGTGCTTTTTTGCCGAGGTCTATCATATCGACGGGCTGAGAGTGGATGCCGTCAGCTCCATGCTCTATCTCGACTACTGCCGCGACGGCGGCTATCAGCCGAACGCGCAGGGCGGCAACACCGACCTCGGCGCGGTCTCCCTGCTGCGCGAGCTGAATGCCGCGCTGAGTGCGCGGGGCTGCCTCACGGTCGCGGAGGAGAGCTCCAACTATTACGGCGTCACAAAGCCGCCCGAGGAGGGCGGCCTTGGCTTTACCTTCAAGTGGGATATGGGCTTCATGCACGACACGCTCGATTACTTCGCCCTCGACCCGGTTTTCCGCCGCTACCACCACGACAAGCTGACTTTCTCCATGATGTACGCCTTCAATGAACACTATGTTCTCGCCTTTTCACACGATGAGGTCGTCCACGGGAAAAAATCCATGCTGGACAAGATGTTCGGCGGCTATGAACAAAAGTTTGCCTCGCTGCGCGCCCTGTACGGGTATCAATACGCGCACCCCGGCAAGAAGCTCGGATTTATGGGCGGCGAGTTCGCCCAGTTTATCGAGTGGGATTACAAAAAGGAGCTGGATTGGTTTCTTCTGCGCTATCCCATCCATGATGGCATGCACGGCTATGTCCGCGAGCTGAACCATTTTTATCGCGCCCACCCGTCGATGTACCGCGTGGACGACTCCTGGGACGGCTTTGAATGGCTGAATGCGGACGATAAGGAGCGCAGCTGCATCTCCTTTTTGCGCCGCTGTCCCAGAGCCCGAACAATCGTCTGTATCTGCAATTTCACGCCCGTCGCCTACCGGGACTACCTCATCGGCATAAACTGTCCGGGCACACTTCGGCTGGCGCTAAATAGCGATGAATCACGGTTCGGCGGAACGGGCGCCGCCGTCGTCACCGAAGCCAAAATCAAAAAGGGCGGCTTTTACGGCTACAGCCACAGCGCTGCTTTAGCCATTCCCCCGATGTCCTGTCTGTATTATGAGTTATTGCCATCTGGAAAGGGAGGTAACGGAAAATGACACTGCAGACGATGAAACGGCGGCTGAACAAGCTCGCCGAAACGAAGGCGCTCGCCTCGCTTCCAAGCGTATTGGTCGTGGCGGCCGAGTGCACCCCGCTGGCAAAAACCGGCGGTCTGGGCGACGTTGTCGGCGCGCTTCCGGCACGTTTGCGTTCGCTCGGGTTCGACACGCGGATCATGATCCCCTGTCATCGCGTCATCAAGGAAAAATATGCCGATAAACTCACGCATATCGACGACTTCTACATAGACCTCGGCTGGCGGCGCCAGTATGTCGGCGTGGAGACCATGAAGCTCGGCCGCGTGACGGTCTATCTCATCGACAATGAATTTTACTTTGGAAACCGGATCTACGAGCCGGACAATTTTGGCGGCGAACAATATGCCTATTTTTGCCGGGCCGTATTGGAAGCGCTGCCGAGAATCGGCTTCATTCCAGGCGTTATCCACACAAACGACTGGCATACGGCGGCAATTCCCATGCTGCTCCGCACACAGTACCAAAACACCGATCTCTCCGGCATACGCACGGTCTTCACCATCCACAACATCGCCTATCAGGGAATGTTCGGCACAGACTTTCTCGGCGACCTTCTGGGCATAGACCAGCGGTATATGACCGACGACTATCTCCTGCACGACGGCTGCGCCAATCTGATGAAATCGGCGTGCCGCTTCGCCGACCGGATCAACACCGTCAGCCCAACCTATGCCGGGGAGATCCTGTCGCCCGAATACGGCGAGGGGCTCGAGGGCGTGCTGCTCGCCTGCCGGCATAAGCTCTCGGGGATCTTAAACGGCATCGACACAAAGTTTTATAACCCGGAAACCGACCCGTCCCTTCCCGCGCACTACTCCGCCCGGGATGTGTCCGGCAAAGCGGAGTGCCGCAGAGCGCTCTGCGGCGAGCTGGGGCTTTCCTCCGATCGCCCCATCATTTCCATGGTCACGCGTATGACCCGGCAGAAGGGGTTCGACCTCATCCTCGAGGCGCTCGACGCCCTCATGCAAAAGGATATCGCCTTTGTTCTGCTCGGCACGGGCGACAGGGACTATGAGGACTTTATGCGCGCCGCAGAAGGGCGTTACCCCGGCGCGGTCCGGGCGATACTCACCTATGACGAGTCCCTTTCACACAAGATCTATGCCGCGTCCGATCTGTTTCTCATGCCCTCCCTGTTCGAGCCGTGCGGTATCTCACAGATGATTGCCATGCGGTACGGCACCCTGCCGATCGTCCGCGAAACCGGGGGGCTGAAAGACACGGTCGTCCCCTATAACCAGTTCACCGGCAACGGTACGGGCTTCACCTTTTGCCGGTATAGCGCGCATGATCTGCTTGACGCCGTCGACAGGGCGCTGGAGGCCTATGGGGATCCGGAGATCTTCTCCGCCCTGGTCGGTCAGGCGATGTCAAAAGACTTCGGTTTTGATGCTTCCGCATATGAATACGGGTGCATGTACCTGGACACACTGTAAAACCAATGGATAAATCATCCTGAATTGATCCCGCATTTTCAGCATCCGGAGGCTTGCTATGAATAATTATGTGATATTGACGGACTCCTCCTGTGACCTTCCAAACGAGATCTGCGAGCGTATGGATATTGAGGTCATTCCGCTCACCGTACATCTTGAAGGAAAGGCCTACCACAATTATCTGGATTGGCGCGAGCTGTCGCCCGCAAATTTCTACAACGCGCTGAGAAGCGGCAAGATCGCCACGACCGCCGCCGCCAATGTCGATGATTTCCTGCTGGCGTTCCGAAACTGCCTGACCGCCGGGAAGGATGTCATCTACATCGGATTGTCCTCCGCGCTCAGCTCAACGTTCAGCGGCGCAGTTGCCGCCATAAATCTCTTGGAGTCGGAGTACGACAGTTTTATCGGGCGGCGCATCTACGCGGTGGACTCCCGCTGCGGCGGTCTGGGCCTGGGCCTTCTGGCCTATCTGGCCGCAAAAGCGCGCGAAGCCGGCATGGCGCTCGACAGTCTCCGTGATTATATTGAAAACACAAAGCTGCGCGTATGCCACTGGATCACCGTCAGCGACCTGAACCATTTCCGCCGCGGCGGAAGGCTGTCGTACACGACGGCTTTTTTCGGCACGATACTGGGTATCCGGCCGATTCTGCACCTGAGCAGCGAGAGTATACTCGAAGCGTACGCCAAAGTGCGCGGTCAAAAAAATGCCGTTGCCGCATTGGCGGACAAGCTTAATTATGCCGAAAATATTTCCGAAAGCACGATATTTGTCGGGCATACCGGCTGTCCGATCGACGCCGCGGTCCTCGCCGGGGAGGTCAGGGCCCGGTTTAAACCCAAGGACATCATCATCGGCAATGTCGGCCCCGCCATTGGCTCGCACGCGGGCCCGGACGCGCTGGCGCTGTTTTTTCTCGGCGACCGCGATATGCCGAAAAGCAAATAAAAGCGCCCATCTCTGGAATATGGGGCTTTTTGAAAGGCAGCAACAAACCGGGAGAAGAAGAAATGGAGCAAGAGAATAAAAAATCGACAAAGGATTCGCGTTCTTTTATTAGGGCTTGAGTTACCGCAGAAAATTTATCAAAACGCTTTTGATGACGCCTGTTATTATTCCCGTACTTGTTTATGGGTGGATAAGGATGCATTTGATTCCTATTACGATGATAACTGCAATTGTTTTAATCGCTACTCATATAACCCAACTGCTTTATACCTACCGAAAATGGAAAACTGGCGATACTGCCGTGCAATGAAATTGGCAAATGACAAAAGTATTCCGTTGATAAGAGCGATCATGATGTACCTTGACATCTCAAAGGGAGTGCCGCGACGGCACTCCCTTTATAACTGTCAAAGAATTATGCAAGAGCTGAAAAGTTAACTGAGCAGCGGGGGAACTCAAGGAAATTCAACACTACTCTTTATCCGTATTCAAGATAGCAACTACTTTTTTACAATTGTCACAATACCATCCTTCATCTGCACCAGAAAATCCAATAGCAGATTTGCTGCCGAAAAACAGTTTTACCACATGCTTAAATGATGTATCATCTGGATTTTCGGGATATAAAGCACCAGGCCATGGTGTCTTGAATATTATATCGCCTCTTATCATTTTATTCCCACAAACAGGGCAGTTCACAATGCCGTCTCCTTTCCCGAATAGAAAATTATCCCTGCAAATTGACCCATCATTAGTCTATCATATAACGGTACGGGCATCCATCAATATTCTTATCGATATCATAAGCATAACAAGAAGCCGATAAATTTCAATCTGCTTCAGTTGATTTTTTCCTCTTGCATAGGCCTTTGGCAACTTCAAAGGGAGTGCCATAGCGGCACTCCCTTTTTTGCTTTTAATAAATTATTTGTTTTTGATGTATTCGTCGATACTCTCAGCGGCGGTCTTGCCGGCGCCCATCGCGAGAATAACGGTGGCCGCGCCGGTTACGGCGTCGCCTCCGGCAAACACGCCTTCGCGCGAGGTGGCCATGCTGTCGTCGGCCACGATGCAGCCCTTGCGGTTGGTCTCCAGTCCCTCGGTCGTCGACTTGATGAGGGGATTTGGGCTGGTGCCGATGGCAATGATGACGGCATCGACGTCGAGGACGAAGTTTGAGCCCGCCTTCTCGACCGGACGGCGGCGTCCGCTCTCGTCCGGCTCGCCGAGTTCCATCTCAACGCACTCAAGTCCGATAACGCGCTCGTCATCGTCGCCGATGACTTTAACGGGATTATTCAGAAGCTTGAAGACGATCTCCTCCTCAATCGCGTGATGGACCTCCTCCTTACGGGCGGGCAGCTCATCCATAGAACGGCGATAGACGATATAGACCTCCTCGGCGCCCATGCGCTTGGCGCAGCGCGCGGCATCCATCGCAACGTTTCCGCCGCCGACGACCGCTATGCGTTTTGCTTTCTTTATCGGGGTATCATAGTCGGGCAGATAGGCTTTCATGAGGTTAATACGGGTCAGGTACTCATTGGCGGAGTAAACGCCGAGCAGAGACTCGCCCGGTATGTGCAAAAACTGCGGCAGGCCGGCGCCTGATCCGATGAAAACAGCCTCAAAACCATCTTCAAAAAGTTCGTCAACGCTCATTGCCCGACCGATGACCGCGTTCGTGACGATCTTTACGCCGATATGCTCGAGCTTCTCAATCTCCTGGGCAACGATGGCCTTGGGAAGTCGAAACTCGGGGATGCCGTATACCAGAACGCCGCCCGGCTTATGGAAAGCTTCAAAAATCGTGACGTCATACCCCATACGGGCCAGATCGCCCGCACAGGTAAGGCCGGCGGGTCCGGAGCCGACGACTGCAACGCGGTGTCCGTTGCGCTCGGGTTTTACGGGGGCTTCGTCCTGCTTGGCATGCGTCATGTGATAATCGGCGACAAAGCGCTCCAAACGTCCGATGGCGACTGGCTCGCCCTTGACGCCGCGCACGCATTTTCCCTCGCACTGATTTTCCTGGGGGCAGACGCGGCCGCAGACGGCGGGCAGCGAGTTTGTCGATGTAATGACCTCATACGCCCCGTCGAAGTCGCCCTCGGCGACCTTGGCGATAAACTCCGGAATACGCACGTTTACCGGGCAGCCGGAGACGCAGGGCTTGTTCTTGCAGTGAAGGCAGCGCTTTGCCTCGTCGATCGCCGTCTCGGCGGTATAGCCGAGGGCGACTTCATCAAAGTTTTTATTTCTTACCAATGCCTCCTGCTCGGGCATCGGGTTTTTCTTCAGTGCCATATTAGGCATGACGGACACCTCCTGTGAGCTTACAAATATGCTCTTTCTCTTCCGCTTCCTCTTCTTTGTAGAAAGCGTTTCGATGGAGCAGTTCATCCCAGTCCACGAGATGGCCGTCGAATTCGGGGCCGTCGACGCAGGCAAACTTGGTCTCGCCGCCAACAGTGACGCGGCAGCCGCCGCACATGCCCGTGCCGTCGATCATGATCGGGTTTAAGGAGACGACCGTTTTGATGCCGTATGGTTTGGTGGCCAGCGCGACAAATTTCATCATGATGGTCGGTCCGATCGCGACGATCTCATCATACTGCCTTCCGGACGCAATAAGTTCCTTCAGTTTGTCGGTCGTAAAGCCCTTTTCCCCGTAAGAGCCGTCGTCCGTCGTAATATAAAGGTTAGTGCAGCCGGCGCGCATCTCGTCTTCAAGCATGACGATGTCTTTATTGCGAAAACCGGCGATCATGTCCACTTCAATACCGTGCTCGTGCATACCCTTCGCCACGGGATAGGCGATCGCGCAGCCGACGCCGCCGCCGATAACACAGACACGCTTGAGCCCTTCCATGTTTGTCGGCCTTCCAAGGGGACCGACGAAGTCAAGAATATAGTCGCCCTCTTCCATCATGTTCAGCATCTGCGTGGATCTGCCCGCGGGCTGGAACATAATACTGACGGTTCCCTTCTCACGGTCATAGTCCGCGATGGTCAGAGGCACTCTCTCTCCGTGCTCGTCGAGACGGAAAATGATAAACTGCCCGGCTTTGCATTTTTTGGCTACAAGAGGGGCTTCCACAACAAGCTCTGTGGTCGTACCCGCCGCGTTTAAAACGCGCTTTCTTATAATTTTATACATAACCAACCCTCTATATTATTATTGTGCCTAGCACGCGCATATTATAGCACATAATTTTTGTCAAGAAAATAGCAAAATTTGTTTTTGCCTATAAAATTTTGTGAAAAGTTTAATTTATTTGATTTTAACCATAGTATTTTGTTATGTCAAATGTTTATCAACTTATTATCGTTTCATTTTTGACAAATATTATTGAAAAAAATGGACGCCCCATAACCGGGGCGTCATGACCAATTCATTTTCATAATAGCTCATCCTGCATTCAAAGGAGCTTCGACTATATGATCTTACAATTCCATCAGTGCTTCGGAAATATCTTCAAAGCGCATCCCGCGGGAGGCCTTCACCAGGACGTTGTCCCCCCTGTGTATGAGGCCCGGCAGCGCATGAATCAGCTCACTTTTCCCCAAAAAATGGATTGCCTCCGTTCCGCCCTCCGCCGCGTCATAGATGTGACGCGCCATTTCGCCGCAGGTGATCACAAGATCCGCCTGCTCGGCGGCGAAGCGGCCCGTCCGTTCGTGCAGTTCCGCCGAGTCTTTTCCAAGCTCCAGCATATCACCGAGTATGCACACGCTCCTGCCGCTGAGCAGGCGGAGCGACCTGAGGGCCGACCGGACGGAATTTGGATTTGCGTTGTAACAGTCGTCTATGACAACGCAGTACCCGGTGTTGACCGCGCGCGAACGGCGGCCGACGGGAACATAGCTGGAGATACCTTTTGCAATCGCCTCGTCAGACAGGCCAAGACAAATTCCGACAGCGGCTCCGGCCAGGGCGGCATAGATCAGATGGTCGCCAAACGCGTTGATTTTTGCAAAGATATTTCTATTCTCACAGCATATTTTGCATTCCATTCCATCCAGGCCAAGCGCCCGGATATTCTCTGCCCGCAGGTCGCATCCGCCTCCGCAGCCATAGGTCATTTTCCGGGTGCGCGAAGCAAACGCGGCCAGTTTGTCGTCGTCGCCGTTTACGATCAGCAGGTCGTTCTCCGCCATCTCTCCGATGATCGCGGACTTTGCCCGCAGGACGCCGTCGCGGTCGCCAAGCCGTTCGAGGTGCGCATAGCCGACAGCGGTAATGAGGGCAATGGTCGGCCGCACCATCTCGGTCAGCCGCTCCATCTCGCCGAAATCGGATATTCCCATCTCGACCACCGCCGCCTCGTGCGTCTCATTGAGTGAAAACAGCGTGAGCGGCACGCCGAGCTCGTTGTTATAGTTTCCCGGCGTTTTCAGGGTATTGAGGCGCTGGGACAGGACGGCCGCAATCATCTCTTTGGCGGAGGTCTTGCCGACGCTGCCCGTTATCCCGATCACCGGAATGTGAAACATCGCTCGGTAGTAGGCGGCGAGCTTTCCCAATGCCGCCTGAGTGTTTTCCACCAGGATATACGGGAGCCGGGTCTTGCCCGGATCGCGCTGGCAGACGGCGCACAGCGCGCCGGCCTCAAACGCCGCGTCCAGAAAGTCGTGCCCGTCTGTCCGCTCGCCGGGGATAGCGGCAAACAGGCAAGCTCTGCCCGCCTCGCGGCTGTCGCGCGTGACAAAGGCGATCTCGCGCCCGAGTACCGCGCCGTCTCCGACAAATTTGCCGCGGCAGACACGGGCAACGACGGCCGGAGTAATTCCTTTCACAGATACTTCGCCTCCGAGACCTCGATTATTTTCTCGCAGAGCTCGCCGAAGTCCATCCCCTCCGCCTCCGCCATCTGCGGAATCAGGCTTGTGGGCGTCATGCCGGGCAGCGTGTTGGCCTCGAGGCAAAACAGCTCGCCGCGCTCGTCCATAAGGAAATCCGCGCGGCAATAGGCTTCGATCATCAAAAGCGAGTTGACCCGCTCGGCAAGGCGCTGTACCCTCGCCGTCTCCGCATCGGTGATCGGCGCCGGGCAAAGTTCCTCCGTAAGCCCCGCCTGATATTTATTTTTGTAATCATAAAAGCCGTTTTTGGGGATAATCTCAATAACGGGCATCGCCCTGCCGTCCATAACCCCGACGGTCAGCTCCCGGCCCTTAACGTACTGCTCGACGACCAGATCATCCTCATAGGCGAACGCCAGTTCAAGATGCTTTTCATAGTCTTCCGGTGTGTTCACGATGTAAGTTCCGACGCTGGAGCCGCCGGAACAGGGCTTCACAACGCAGGGAAAGCCGATATCGGCATATGGCTTTTCGCCTTTTTTCAGCGTGATGCCCCGCGGGACGCCCACCCCGCCGTGGGCGAGAAGCGTTTTTGTGAGGCTCTTGTTCATCGCAAGCGCGCTGCCGAGATAGCCGCAGCCGGTATATTTGATCCCCTGGATATCCAAAAAAGCCTGCAGTTTCCCGTTTTCTCCCTCCTCGCCATGCAGGGCGAGGAAAGTAAAGTCCGCCGCCCGGCACAGCTCGACCACATTTGCGCCGACGATGCTGTCGTCGCCCTGCGTTCTGCTGTTTTTTACGGTCTCAAGATCCGGCATATCGGTTCCGACGGAATACAGGCGTTCCGGCTGATCTCTGTCGAAGATTTCGTGCGGATCGTTATAGCTCCCGGTATAGCCAAAGTAGAGGTCGATAAGCACGGCCTTGTGCCCTCTCTCGCGGAGAGCCCTGGCGACGCAGGTTCCGCTGGTAATCGAGACGTCCCGTTCGTTGCTGATGCCTCCGCATAAGACGACGATATTCATGGATACCACTCCTTTGCGCTCAATAAAAGGTTAAATTTATACCATATAATATTGAGAAAGTATACCATATTTGATTGTCTATATCAACCGAATAACGGCCCTGTATTTCGTATTACAACAAAATAGACAAGAATTTTGGAAAACACCTTGTATGATATCATTAATATATGATATAATGTATAGGCTTTTTATTGAACGAAAGGATGCATACCATGCCATACATAGTTCTGGACCTCGAATGGAATCAGGCAATGTCATCTAAGTCATCGGTATTTAATAAGCTTCCGATCCGGCTGCGGGGCGAGATTATCCAGATCGGTGCCGTTAAAATGACGGACGATTTTCAGCCGGGGGACGAGTTTCAGATGGACATAAAGCCCGTCTTCTTCCGCCGAATCCATTATAAGGTCAAAAAGCTCACCGGTTTCGATAAGGAGCGGCTTGCCGGTGGAATCAAATTCCGATATGCCATAGAGCAATTTCTCGAGTGGTGCGGCCCCGACTGCACCTTCCTCACCTGGGGATTTGACGATAAGAATATCATGGAACAAAATCTGATCGTCCATGACCTCGACATCGACTGGATGGGAAATTGGGTCAACCTGCAGGTGATTTACAATCTTCAGACCGAGGGGGACCGCAACCAGAAATCGCTCTCAACCGCCATGGAGCATTTCGGCATCGAACAGACGCGTATCGCACACGACGCGCTGGGCGACGCCTATAACACGGCGCTCGTCTGCTCAAAGCTCGACCTCATCGGCGGCCTTGAAAAGTATGCCGGCGCCATACACATTCTCCCCTGCAGCAAGGCCTGTAAGGATGAGGATGACGACGGCTCGGAGCCCGATCCGATCGAGCATGTCTCCCTTGAGAGCCATACCAGCCGGAAGGCGGTGTGGTCGGACAGCGGAATAACGTGTTTTTGCTGCCCCGACTGCGGCGAGCCTCTCTCCCTGGCCCGCTGGATCAATCAAGGGGACAAACGTTATATGTCGCTGGCAAAATGCCCGGAACACGGCGCTTTTCTCGTCCGTATCCGGCTCCGCCACTGCGACGACGACAGCTGGCTTGCCAATCGGCTCGTCTATCGGGCCGACGCCAAGATGGAGGAGTTCTATAGGGCCAAGGCGCTTCAAAGCCGCCGCTGCCGCAAGCGCCGCCGCAAATCTGTCAAAAAAGTCTAGCATTTGCTAGGGCTTGTTTGTAAAATGGGCGTGCGTGACTGACGAGGTCTGTTTTTCGTCCTGCAAGTCGATTTTTTGCGGGAATAATTGGTTTATTGCAAGAAAAACCGGCGCAGCAGGGCGGGAGACAGGGCCGTCAGACGTGTGCGGTCGATTTTACAAACAAGCCCTAAAATTAAAGGGGCTGCCAAAAAAGCCTCGCAGAGTTTCGCCGCGGCCGCGGTGAAATAAAATCAAAATACTTCTCAGGTTGCTGTGCGCCTCATTGTCCACCATAGGCGGATGATGAGGCGCACAGCAACCTGCAAACCCATTTGTCAAAGATCGGAACGACTTCTTTGACAATATAAAGGGGCTGCCATGCAGCCCCTTTATATTGTAGAATTCAGCCTTTTTCAAATCCAATGATGATACCGCTGCGCTCGGCATAATAACTGCAGAGCCCGCCGGTATCCATAATCTCAATCGCACAGTCATGAAACTTCATCCGGATCTCCGCCGCGACATAATCCGCGAGCTCACGGTTAAAACAGTGGGCGATAATCACCTTGCCGCCGTTATAGTTTCGCTCAAGCATTGCGGCAATGGCTCTATCATACGCCGCGCGTCTTCCCCGGCATTTGGCCAGGAGCTCGAGCTTCCCCTCAGCGGTGGCGCCCCCCAGAATTTTGATGCCCAGGATGCCGGCAAGATTTGCCGTAAACCGGTTTATCCGCCCGTTTTTGATGAGGTTTTCCATGGAGCTCAAAACAAAAAAGACGTCGGTATGGTACTGATATTCGTTGATCTTGCCCCGGATTTCCTCAAAATCCAGATTCTGCCGCATCAGCTCCTCGAGCCGTCTTGCGAAGATCGTCTGCCCCGGCCCCGCGGACTTTGAATCGATAAGGTAGATCCGGCGTTCGGGATAGCTCTCTAAAAACATCCGCATGGCCACCTGGGCACTCGCATAGCTGCCGGAGATCGCGCTGGACAGCGTTATCGCGAATACGCACTCAGACTTTTCAAATGCCGTAAGCCAATCCGCCGGGCTGGGCGCCGCGGTTCCCGTTTTGCCCTTGTAGGCATACATCTCATCCATGAACGTTTTAATATCTAAATGGTCGTCGTCTATGAATTCCCTGTCCCCAATATCGAGCTTGAGGGCAACCTTGCTGAAGTCGATAGCCTCCGCTTGGTGCGCCAGCCCCGCCATGTCGCAGCCGGAATCCACAACTATTCCGTATTTCATAACTGCCTCCACCAAATCTCAAAAAAATTTTTTCAGCATCTAGTTTCTAATACCACATTTCATTGTAATCTAAATATATTTGTGTTACAATTTACAAAACCGGCCAATGTGTAAATGATTTTGGAGGAACCATGAGAATATCAAAACGCGGCGTATCGCTCACCGCCAGAAATCAGCCCATGAGGAAACATATCGCCCAAAGCCTTATCCGCCTGATGGAGACGAAGGCACTCGATCACATCACGATATTGGAAATCGTCAAAAAAGCCAATATCTCAAGGATGACGTTTTATAAGTATTATGGAAACAAGACCGAGGTTCTAGACGACTATATGTATGAAATCGTAAGCGACTACGTTGAAGACGCGCATAAGGAAACGCACGCCGAGTCCTTCTCCGATCCGGACCGCATCTGCCACTGTTTTCAGTTCTTTAAGCAGTACAGCGGCTTTGTCCTCACACTGATCAAGGCCAACATGCACTCGGTCGTCTTAAACGCGCTGAACAAATATATGGACGACTATGCGCGTTTGACATCCGGCAAATCGCGGTACGATCTGTATTATTATGCGGGCGCGCTGTGCAATACCTATTTTAAATGGATAGAGGGCGGCATGAAGGAGACGGCGGATGAGATCGCCCGAACCGTCTCAAAGCGGCTCAGCCATGCCTTAACGTAAAAAAGTTCGGGAAAGCACACAGTGCTTTCCCGATCAGCTTGTCAAGAAGTCGTTGCGACTTCTTTGACAAATGGGTTTGCAGGCCGTACACGCCGCGCCCGAAAATAACTGAATTTTATTTTCCGCTGTCGCCGTAGTTTGAAAGTGCCCGCGCCGACGGGTCGTCGACATTGCAGCCCTCCCAGTTCTTGTTCGGCATCCAGAAATCCTTGACCATCTTTGCCTGCCCGGGATAATACTTTTCAAAAATCTCGCGGTACATGAGGCTCTCTTTTGTAAACGGCCTGGCATGTTCGTACTTCTGCCGCTTCGCTTCGAACTCCTCGTCCGTATAGCGCGTTTCGGCATACGCCTTGAGGTCGTCGACCATGGAGTGGCCGACGGCGTCGGAGAACGCCGCCTTTTCACGGTAGAGGATGCCGTGCGGCAGATAGTCGCCCTCAAAGGCGTGGCGGAGCAGGTATTTGCCCTTGCCGTAGACGTTCATCTTCGTTGCCGGGTCGATTTCCATGACATACCGGACAAAATCGATGTCGCCGAACGGGACGCGCGCTTCAATGGAGTTTACCGATATGCTTCTGTCGGCTCTCAGCACGTCGTACATATGGATCTCGTCGATACGCTTTTTCGCCTCTTTCTGGAACTCCTCGGGAGACGGGGCAAAGTCCGTATACTTATAGCCGAACAGCTCGTCGGAAATCTCGCCGGTGAGCAGAACGCGCACGTCGGTCTGCTCATGGATGGCCTTGCAGCAGAGATACATTCCCATGCTGGCGCGGATCGTGGTGATATCATAGGTGCCCAGAAGGGCGATAAGCTCGTCGAGCGAGGCGAGCACCTGCTCGCGGTTCATATAAAATTCGGTGTGGTCGCATCCGATATAGTCCGCCGCCTCACGCGCGTAGTGCAGATCGATCGCATCCGTGTCCATGCCGATCGCAAAGGTCCGGATAGGTTTGCCGAGTATCTTCTGCGCGACCGCGCAGACGAGGCTGCTGTCCAGTCCGCCGGAGAGCAAAAAGCCCAGAGGCGCGTCGGCGTCCAGCCGCTTATCGATTGCGGCGATAAGTCTTTCGCGTATACCCGCGCAGATGCTCTCAACTCCGGCGTCATTGTAGTCGTCAACGGTCGTGAGGTCGCAATAGCGAACAAATTTTCCGTCGGCATAATAGTGGCCCGGCGGGAACGGGCAGATCTCGGCGCACAGACCGACGAGGTTTTTGGCTTCGCTGGCAAAGACGATGCTCCTGTCCTCAAGATAGCCGTAGAACAGCGGGCGGATGCCGATGGGGTCGCGTGCGGCGATATAGCTGTCCTTCCTGCCGTCATAAATGATCATGGCAAACTCGGCGTCGAGCTCCGCGAACATGTCGAGGCCGTACTCACGGTACAGGGGCAGGATGATCTCACAGTCCGAATTGCTCTTAAAGACGTATCCCTTCTCCTCCAGCATCTTTTTGACGGGGCGGAAACCGTAGAGCTCGCCGTTGCAGACGACATAGTCCCCGTCCAGCTCAAAGGGCTGCATTCCTCTTTCGGTAAGTCCCATGATGGCCAGACGGTGAAAGCCCAGGTAACCGGACGGCGTCTCGACGATCTCCGACATATCGGGACCCCTTGAGAGGGTGCGGTCAAAGCACTCCCTGAGAATTTCCATGTCGATACTTTTACTTGTAAAACCTATAATTGCGCACATAATAAAAAAGCACCTCCGAATTATACGCAGCTCAATATCGCCTAAAAAATTTTAGGACGAATCGCTGCAAATCCGCGGTGCCACCTAATTTACTGCCGTCACGGCAGTCTCTTTTTCGGGATCGTCATTAACCCCTCGCGAAATAACGGTCGCTCACCGTCTCCCCTACCGGCAATACTGCTTTGGGTTCGATGCTCCGAAGTGTTATTCGCCACAGCTCTTGTACGGGATTTCACCCTCACCCGCTCTCTGAAACCGATCACTATGGGTACTTCTCTTCATCACGGCATTTTGCAAATGTTGTGTTGTTACGGATATTATCACCTCCGGTCCGGATTGTCAAGATAAAATTTTTATATTATAATGTCGAGTAATCGGATTTCAGTATAATGCATAAATGTGATAAAGTATTGATTTTCTCCTACGGCCACTATGACAAAATAATTGAAAACCGGGATATTCCATTGACAAAACAGGTATCGATAAATATAATAAATAGCAACAATAGGGGCAAGTGCGCTGATACGCCGATGTTTCCGCGTTCTTGCGCTCTTTTTTATTATCAAAATAGCATATAATTCAATTCACCTATATTGTTTGAAAGGAGTTGTTTTTCATGGCAAAATATACCAAAGAAGACATCATCCGTATTGTTGCGGAGGAGGATATCAAGTTTATTCGCCTCCAGTTTACAGATATTTTCGGTCAGCTGAAGAATGTGGCAATCACCGCCTCACAGATCGAAAAGGCCGTAAACAATCAGATCATGCTCGACGGCAGCTCGATCGAGGGCTTCGTCCGCATACAGGAATCTGATCAGTATCTCTATCCCGATCTCGACAGCTTTGCCGTTTTCCCCTGGCGCCCCCAGCATGGAAAGGTTGCCAGGCTGATCTGCGATATCCATAATCCCGACGGGACAGCCTTTGTCGGCGACCCCAGAAACGTTCTCAAGGGTGTGGTCAAGAAGGCGGTGGATATGGGCTATTCGGCTTTCAATGTCGGCCCCGAGTGCGAATTTTTCCTCTTCAAGACCGACGACGAGGGCATGCCCACAACGACGACCAACGACAACGCCGGCTACTTTGACCTCGGCCCTCTCGACCACGGCGAGGGCACCCGGCGTGAAATCTGCATTGCGCTGGAAAATATGGGTTTTGAGATCGAAGCAAGCCATCATGAGGTCGCGGCCGGCCAGCATGAGATCGACTTCAAATACAGCGACGCGCTCAAGGCGGCCGATAATATCATGACCTTCAAGCTGGCCGTCAAGACCATCGCGCAAAAGAACGGTCTTCACGCGACGTTTATGCCAAAACCTATTTTTGGTATAAACGGCTCCGGCATGCACATCAATATGTCCCTTTTCCGCGACGGCAGGAACGCTTTTTATGATCCCGCCGACCCCAGGGGTCTTTCCAAAGAAGCCTATTCCTTCATCGCCGGGCTGCTGGCGCATGTCAAGGGTTTCTGCGCGGTGACGAATCCGCTGGTAAACTCCTATAAGCGGCTCGTCCCCGGCTATGAGGCGCCCTGCTATCTGGCTTGGAGCGCATCCAACCGCTCGGCGCTCATCCGTATCCCCGCCGCCCGCGGTCAGAGCACAAGGGTCGAGCTGAGGAGCCCGGATCCCTCCTGCAACCCCTATCTCGCGCTTACGGTCTGCCTGGCCGCCGGACTCGACGGAATTGAAAAAGGCATGACCCCTCCCGAAGAAATCACGGAGAATATTTTTGCAATGGATAACGATACCCGGAAGGCAAACGGCATCGACAGTCTGCCGGGTACGCTCTGCGACGCCATCAGTGCCATGCAGTCCGACGAACTCATGCTCGAGGCATTGGGCCATCATCTCTTATCGTATTATATTGAAGGGAAAATGCATGAGTGGGACGAGTATCGGACAAGAGTCACCTCCTGGGAGCTTGAGAAATACATGATCTCCTACTAATTCAGGACCGCAGTCTACCGCAGGAACGAGGTGAGGACATGGCGCGCGTAGTTGTAGTTTTTGAAAATGAAAAAAATCGAGAGCGCATAGCGGATATGCTCTCCTCCGGAGGCGTGGATATCCGTCTCGTCTGCCGCAGCGGAGCCGAGGCAATACGCGCGATTCACAACATGGGCAGCGGGCTCGTGGTCTGTTCGCATAAAATGGTGGATATGAACGCGTCGGATCTGAGCTTTAATCTATCCGGAATCGGTATTGTCCTCGTCGTCGGCACGGCGGCGCAGCTCGATTTGTGCGACGGCAACGACCTGTTCAAGATAGCGACCCCGCTGTCCCGCAGCGACCTTCTTGCTTCTGTGAGCATGCTGCTCCAGCTTGAGGAGCAGGTCCACGGTAAAATCGTTCCAACCCGGACCGAGGATGAAAAGCGCACGATTGCGCGCGCAAAGTCACTGCTTATGGAACGCAATCTGATGACCGAGGACCAGGCGCACAGGTTTATCCAGAAGCTAAGTATGGATACAGGCTCAAAAATGGTCGATACTGCGAGAAAGATACTCAGCACGGCAAGCTGATCTGCAGCCAGAAAGGACAGATGAAATATGGAGAGAAGTCATCAACAAGGGCTATATAACCCCTCATTTGAGCACGACAACTGCGGAATCGGTACAGTTGTCAACATAAAGGGCGTCAAAACCCACAGCACGGTGGATAACGCGCTAAAAATCGTCGAGAAGCTGGCGCACCGCGCCGGAAAAGACGCCGAGGGCAAAACCGGTGACGGCGTTGGAATCCTGCTTCAGGTATCGCACGACTTTTTCACAAAGGCGGCGGCCGAGTGTGGTTTTGAACTGGGTTCGGAACGGGATTACGGCGTCGGCATGTTCTTCTTTCCGCAGGATACACTCCGCCGCGACCAGGCCAGAAAGATGTTCGAGGTCATTGTCGAAAAAGAGGGCATGGAATTTATCGGATGGCGCCATGTCCCCGTTCGGCCTGAAATTTTAGGCAACAAAGCACGTGATAAAATGCCCTGCATTATGCAGGCTTTCATAAGGCGGCCCGAAGACGTTAAGCGCGGCCTGGATTTCGACCGCAAGCTCTATATCGCAAGGCGCGTATTTGAGCACTCGAACGACAACACCTATGTTGTCTCCCTTTCGAGCCGCACCATCGTCTACAAGGGCATGTTCCTGGTCGACGAGCTGCGCAAGTTCTATATGGACCTGCAGGATACCAGCTTCAAGAGCGCCATCGCCATGGTGCACTCCCGCTTCTCCACGAACACCAACCCCTCCTGGGAGCGCGCACATCCGAACCGTCTCATCTTACATAACGGCGAGATCAATACGATCCGCGGCAACGTCGACCGTATGTTCGCCCGTGAGGAGACCATGTCCTGCAAGGCGCTGGAAAACCAGATCGACAAGGTCTTTCCCGTCGTCAATACGGACGGCTCGGACTCCGCGATTTTGGACAATACGCTGGAATTTCTCATGATGAGCGGTATGCCGCTGCCGCTCGCCGTCATGGTCACGATCCCGGAGCCATGGCGCAAAAACGACCGGATCGACCGGAATAAGCGCGATCTGTATCAATACTATGCCATAATGATGGAGGCCTGGGACGGGCCTGCATCCATTCTTTTCTCAGACGGCGACTGCGTCGGCGCCGTGCTCGACCGCAATGGCCTGCGCCCCTCGCGCTATTACATCACCGACGACGACCACCTTATTCTCTCATCCGAAGTCGGCGTGCTCGATATCCCCGCCGATAAGATCATTAAAAAGTCCCGCCTGCAGCCCGGCAAAATGCTGCTTGTCGATACCGTCAAGGGGCGGATCATCGGCGATGACGAATTAAAGCGTAGCTTTGCCTCCCGGCAGCCTTACGGCGAGTGGCTCGACCGCTATCTCGTAATGCTGAAGGACCTGCCGATCCCCAATCAAAAGACGGAGAGTTATACACCCGAAGAGCTGTCCAAGCTCCAGAAGGCGTTTGGCTATACCTATGAGGACGTGATGACCAGCATCATCCCCATGGCAAAGACCGGTGCCGAGCCCACGGCGGCAATGGGCGTCGACACCCCGCTCGCCGTGCTGAGCAGCCACAATCAGCCGCTGTTCAACTATTTCAAACAGCTCTTTGCCCAGGTCACGAATCCGCCGATCGACGCGATCCGCGAGGAGATCGTCACGGACACCACCGTATACGTCGGCGACGACGGGAACCTCCTGGAGGAGAAGGCGGAAAACTGCAAGACCCTGCAGATCAACAACCCGATTCTGACCTCCATCGATCTCATGAAAATAAAATATATGCACAAACCGGGCTTCCATGTGGAGACGATCTCGATTCTGTGCTATAAGAATACTCCGCTCGACAGAGCGATCGACCGTCTCTATGTCGAGGCCGACCGCGCTTTCCGCAGCGGCGCAAACATCATCATCCTCTCCGACAGGGGCGTCGATGAAAACCACGTCGCCATCCCCTCCCTGCTCGCCGTCTCGGCCATGGAGCAATATCTGGTCCGCACCAAGAAGCGCACCGCGATCTCCGTCATTCTGGAGAGCGCCGAGCCGCGCGAGGTGCACCATTTTGCCACGCTTCTGGGCTACGGCGCGCGCGCCATCAACCCTTATCTTGCCCACGACACCATTGCGCGCAGCATTGAAGAGGGCCTGCTGGATAAGGATTTCTATGCCGCAGTAAATGATTACAATTCCGCGATTCTGCACGGGATCGTAAAAATCGCCTCAAAAATGGGCATCAGCACCATCCAGTCCTATCAGTCCGCACAGATTTTTGAGGCCATAGGCATCGACAAGCATGTGATCGACATGTATTTTACCAAAACGGTCAGCCCCGTCGGCGGCATCGGCCTCAAGGAAATTGCCGAGAGCGTCGACAACAACCACAGCCGGGCGTTTGACCCGCTGGGCTTGGGCTGCGACAATACGCTGGACAGCAGCGGTTCCCACAAGGCGCGCGCCGGCCAGGAAGACCACATGTATAACCCCAAGACGATCTACACCCTTCAGCAGGCCGTCTGGAAAAACGATTATTCCCTGTTCAAGAAATATACCGCTATGGTCGACGATGAAAACACGCCGCACACCCTCCGCGGCCTGATGGAGATGAAATATCTCGATACCCCGATTCCGCTCGAGGAGGTCGAGCCCGCGCGTGAGATCGTCAAGCGTTTTAAAACCGGAGCGATGTCCTACGGGTCGATCTCTCAGGAGGCGCACGAGTGCATCGCCATTGCCATGAACCGTCTGGGGGCCAAGTCAAATACCGGCGAGGGCGGCGAATCCCGCGACCGGTTCGGCACAAACCGATGCTCCGCCATCAAGCAGGTGGCCTCCGGCCGCTTCGGCGTCACCAGCGAATACCTGGTAAACGCCAAGGAAATCCAGATCAAAATGGCACAGGGCGCAAAGCCCGGCGAGGGCGGCCACCTGCCCGGCAAGAAGGTCTACCCCTGGGTGGCCAAAACCCGTCACTCCACGCCCGGCGTCGCCCTCATCTCGCCGCCTCCGCACCATGATATCTACTCGATCGAAGATCTGGCCCAGCTGATCTACGACCTCAAGAACGCAAACCGCGACGCCAGGATAAACGTCAAGCTCGTATCCGAGGCCGGCGTCGGGACCATCGCCGCGGGCGTGGCCAAGGCCGGCGCACAGGTCATCCTCATCTCCGGCTTCGACGGCGGAACGGGTGCCGCCCCGCGCAACTCCATCTACGGCGCCGGTTTGCCGTGGGAGCTTGGGATCGCCGAAACGCATCAGACTCTCATTGAAAACGATCTGCGCAGCCGCGTCACGATCGAGACAGACGGCAAGCTGATGACGGGACGCGATCTCGCCATCGCCTGTATGCTGGGCGCCGAGGAGTTCGGCTTTGCCACGGCTCCGCTGGTCACGATGGGCTGCGTCATGATGCGCGTGTGCAACCTCGACACCTGCCCCGTCGGTATTGCGACGCAAAACCCCGAGCTGCGCCGCCGTTTCAAGGGCAAGCCCGAATATGTGGAAAACTTTATGCTCTTTATTGCCGAGGAACTGCGCGAGCATATGGCCCGCCTCGGCGTGCGTACGGTCGATGAGCTGGTCGGCAGAACCGACCTGCTGAAAAAGCGCGATCACGCCGTCAATAAACGCGCGGCGACCGTCGACCTCTCCGCTATCTTGAGCAATGCCTACATCGACAAAGGCTATAAAACCCATTTCGACCCGAAAGACATCTTTGACTTTGAGCTGCAGAATACGCTCGACATCAAGGTTTTGGAAAAAAAGATGCTGCCTGCCCTCAAAAAGGGTTCCAAGGCAAGCGTCTCGCTTGAGGTCACCAGCACGGACCGCTCTCTCGGCACGATATTCGGCTCGGATATCACCAAGAAATACGGCGAATCGAACCTCACCGAGGACAGCTTTGTCGTACACTGCCGCGGCGGCGGCGGGCAATCCTTCGGCGCCTTCATCCCCCGCGGGCTCACGATGATACTCGAGGGCGACAGCAACGATTATTTCGGCAAAGGCCTGTCCGGCGGAAAGCTGGTGGTCTTCCCGCCGAAGAACTCGAAGTTTATCTCCGAGGAAAATATCATCATCGGAAACGTTGCGCTCTACGGCGCGACGAGCGGCAAGGCGTTTATCAACGGCGTCGCCGGCGAACGCTTTGCGGTCCGCAATTCCGGCGCCTATGCCGTTGTCGAGGGCGTCGGTGACCACGGCTGCGAGTATATGACGGGCGGCAGAGTCGTCATTCTCGGCCGCACCGGCAAAAACTTCGCCGCCGGAATGAGCGGCGGTATCGCCTACGTTCTGGACGAGAATCACGACCTGTATCTCCGGGTGAACAAGGAGCTCGTCGGCATGGATACCGTCACGGAGAAGCACGACATTGAGGAGCTCACCAATATGCTCCGCGAGCACTATAAGGCCACTGGCTCCAAAAAAGCCGGGAACATTCTTGAACAGATGCCGGCCTATGCTGAAAACTTCAAAAAAATACTTCCGCGCGACTATGACAACATGCTCCGAACCATCGCCAAATTCGAGGAGAAGGGCATGACTTACGAGCAGGCGGAAGAAGAGGCGTTCTACGCCGTCACAAAAAATAGCTGAAGGAGGGGAAGATAATGGGAAAGACAACTGGATTTCTGGAATATGACCGTAAAAACAACTCTGCGCAGGCCCCTCTGGAGCGAATAAGGCACTGGAATGAGTTTCATCCCATGCTGGATGAAAAAGAGCGCTGCATGCAGGGCGCGCGCTGCATGGCATGCGGCGTACCGTTCTGTCAGTCCGGTGAAAATTACGGCGGCCGGTTTGCGGGCTGCCCTCTGCATAACCTCATTCCGGAATGGAACGATCTCATCTGCAGCGGAAACTTCAGTCACGCCGTAAAGCGTCTTAAGAAGACCAATAACTTCCCCGAGTTTACCGGCAGGGTCTGCCCGGCCCTGTGCGAGGCGGTCTGCTCATGCGCGATCCACGGCGATGCCGTCACCGTCAAGGAAAATGAACTCTTTACCATTGAGCACGCCTATGCAAACGGGGATATCGTTCCAACGCCGCCCGCGCATCGCAGCGGCAAAAGCGTCGCCGTCGTCGGTTCAGGCCCTTCCGGTCTCGCCGCCGCCGACCAGCTCAATCACCGCGGCCACAGCGTCACGGTTTATGAGCGTTCCGACCGTCTCGGCGGCCTGCTCATGTACGGTATCCCCAACATGAAGCTTGAAAAACGCTTTATCGACCGCCGAATCGCGATCATGGAGGCCGAGGGCGTGAAATTCATCACAAACTGCGACATCGGCAGGGACCTCTCCGCCGCCGAGCTTTTGGAAAAATATGACGCCGTGGTCCTCTGCTGCGGCTCCTCAAAGGTGCGTGAATACCGCGTCGCCGGAGAGGCAACCGGCGTCTGCTACGCAACCGAATACCTCACGGCGGCCACGAAGACACTTCTGGACGGCACGCCCAATCCCATAATGGACGCCAAAGGAAAAAACGTCGTCGTCATCGGCGCGGGGGACACCAGCTGCGACTGCGTGGCCACAGCCATACGTCAGGGCTGCAAAAGCATCACGCAGCTCATCCGCCGCACCGCCGACTTCTACGCCCCGGCGGAAAAAGCCTGGCCGGACATTCCTCACGGCAACAGTGATTACGGCGACGAGGAGGCCGTTGCGCTCTTCGGCAGAAGCCCGAAGCAGTACGGCACGGTGGCAAAGGAGCTTATCGCCGATGAAAACGGCGCGTTGAAGCAGCTCAAAACGATCCGCCTCACCTGGTCGCGCGGGGAAAACGGCCGTCTGATCAGCAAGGAAATTCCCGGGACCGAGGACGTCATAGACGCGGAGCTGGTCCTTGTCGCATCCGGCTTTGCCGGATGCGAGGAATATGTCTGCGAGGCGTTCGGCGTTGACCGCGACAAACGTGAAAACGCATCGACGCCGCCCTGCTCGTACCAGACGGCAAACAGCAAGGTATTTGTCGCCGGAGACATGCACAGAGGCCAATCCCTGGTCGTGTGGGCGATCGCCGAGGGCCGCGCAGCGGCGACCGAAATTGACCGTTATCTGATGCATTATACCAATCCGGTGTAATCTTGCACAAATATGCTCCAAACATATACAACAAATAGACCAATTTTCTGTCAGATGTGACGATTGACAAAATCGATAATTTGCGATAAAGTTTACACAACGATTAGCAAAGGTGCTGCGAGCCAAAACTCGCGCACCTTTGCTTTTTTGTTTCTGTGAACAAAATTTGAGGAGGAAGAAAAATGGATCTTGAAACAATCGTAAGTGAGTATGTGGGATTTTTCTGTTTACTCTGCCTTGTATTGGTTTTCTTCATGCAAGCCGGATTCGCAATGGTTGAGACCGGTCTCACCCGCGCGAAAAATGCAGGCAATATCATCATGAAAAACATGATGGACTTTTGCCTCGGTACGATCGCCTTTATGCTGCTCGGCTTCAGCCTGATTTACGGCGACACCGTCGGCGGCCTTTTCGGAATGCCTTTCAACGCATGGGCAAACTTCACCAGCCTAGATTGGCCGTCAATGGTATTTAACCTCATGTTCGCCGCGACTGCGGCAACCATTGTCTCAGGTGCAATGGCCGAACGTACCAAGTTTATCTCCTATTGTATCTACAGCGTTTTGATCAGTCTTTTCGTCTATCCCGTTGAAGCCCATTGGATTTGGGGCAGCGGCGGATGGCTTGGCAGCCTCGGCTTTATCGATTTCGCCGGCTCTACCGCAGTTCATATGTGCGGCGGCGTGGCGGCCCTCGTCGGCGCAATCATCCTCGGACCCAGAATCGGTAAGTATACAGTCGATAAAAACGGCAAAAAGCATGCCAACGCGATTCCCGGCCACTCCATGACGCTTGCCGCTCTCGGCGTATTCATTCTCTGGTTCTGCTGGTACGGATTCAACGGCGCTGCCGCCGGCGATGTCCAGCAGGCCGCTGAGATCTTCGCAACCACAACAATTGCCGCTGCATCCGCCACCATCGCCAGCATGGTCACCACATGGGTCAAAAACGGCAAACCCGACGTCTCCATGACGCTGAACGGCTCCCTCGCCGGTCTTGTCGGCATCACCGCAGGATGTGCAAACGTCAACGCTGTCGGCGCTCTTGTTATCGGCGTGGTTTGCGGTATCCTTGTTGTCGCCGTCGTTGAATTCATTGACCTTAAGCTCCACATCGACGATCCTGTCGGCGCGGTTGCCGTCCATGGCGCCTGCGGCGCAGCCGGAACCATCCTCGTCGG
>JBFWKZ010000011.1:0-33350 GCA_050252415.1 Oscillospiraceae bacterium
TTTTAATAAACGTGGCGATAACGACCGCTCCGGCCCCCAATGCGAAACAGAGCTGAAGATCGTATTTGCCGCCGATTCCTTGGGCGATGAGAAACACCGACAATAAAAGGCATACGGCTGCCGGTATCCAGGGAAATGCGCGCTCCCCGGGTGATGCCGTCTGCTTCTTTTGCGGCACACGTTTTGCGGAGAGCTTTTTTGACGGTATCGCCGCTTGTTTCTTCGGTATTGCTGTTTGTCGCTTTCCCAAGCGCTTCTTTCCGGCCGCTGTATCTGTCATATCACTATCTACCTTACCTTGTCAAAATATCTGCCAAGTTACAAAGCTTATATGACTGTATTTTACTCTATTTCAAATAAATTGCAAGCGTCAGTATCTCACTTATGTCACCGTTTGCCGTTCTATGGTGAAATGTGCGGCCACTAGCTCTGGTTTGCCATTCCCAAATGCTTAATGTTTGGCGCAAAAAGACGCGGCCCGGGGCGGGTTCGGACGATATGCGCTGCCGGAGCAAGAGAACCCTTCACGGTTTGAGTCCCTCTGTTTTTGCTTAGGCGGTTATGCTATATTGGGTATAGTAATGACACCGGCAGCCTGGAAACGGGTTTTTCAAAAAAATTTTTTATATTTATGCCGCAATTTGTCCTCCTGCGGGGTATTAATGGTGAAGGGAGGAAAAACATGACTGGTAAAGCACTGCATACGGACGATGATATCGACGATGTATTGAACAAATATTCCGACATGGTCTATAAGATCGCGCTCTCACAGACGAAAAATCCCGCCAATGCCGAGGACATTTTTCAGGAGGTTTTCCTGCGCTATGTTCAGGCGGGTACGCCGTTTGAAAGTGAGGAACACCGGAAGGCCTGGCTGATCAGAGTATCGCTGAACTGCTGTAAAAAACTCTGGAATTCGGCATGGTTTCGGCATACGGTACCCCTGGACGAAAGCCTGGCCTTTTCCAGCAAAGAAAAGAGCGATATCTTCTACGCCGTGTCGGAATTGCCGCAGAAATACCGCATCGTCATTCATCTCTACTATTATGAGGACCTGTCCGTGAAAGAGATCGGCAAGATCCTCCACCGGAAAGAAGCAACAATCACCTCCCAGCTCAGCCGGGCGAGAAGCCTGCTGCGGGAAATCTTGAAAGGGGAATACGGCTATGGTGAAACAGCTCTATAAGGACAGCCTGTCTGAGCTTGCGGTCAGCCGGGCGCTGATCGATGAGACGAGACGGCTGATGAAGCAGAAAAGGGACGGCGCGCCGAGACGTGCCAGGATCATCCGGTATGCGTCGCTGGCCGCGTGTTTCGCGGTTATCCTGTTTGCGGTTGTCGCGGCGCCGGAATGGGCAAACCGGCTTCCCTCCGGCAACAGTTTCCTGAATCCGCCTCCGACGGCATCCGCCTCGTCCGGACAACCCTCTCCCACGTCCGGAGAGATCCGCATTAATCAGTATGGGGATAATATGGACGAACAACAGCCCTTGTCTCACGGACCGATGGTCAACAGAACTGAGGAATGGACCTTTGAGCAGTTTTGCGATCTTCTTGGTTTTGCCCCCCTGCCGGCGGAAGTTCCTCAGGGACTCACTCTGATTGAGAATGATGAGAGGAACATTTATTTTCATGACGACAGGCGCGTGGATTTTTATAACACCTGGCGTTTTGACTATACGAGCGGGGCGGAGGCAAAGAGTATCAGCGTTTTCGTGAATCCCTCGTCTATCCCATACTGGTCGGTTCCAAGAGGAGACTTCATATATGACGGCATGGCGATATCCGACACCGATAAAATTTCGGAGCTTGCGGAAAAATCCCAGATCAACGGAACCGAGGTTACGATTTGGCACAAGGACAAATGCGCCATATGGAATTATATGGACGAAGGGCTCGATGCCGACACGCTTGAGGTGACGGACTATTACTGCGCCGATTTTGAATATCAGGGCGCCGGGTTTACCGTCACCGCACAGAACGGAATTACACAGGACGAATTCGTTCAGGTTTTGTCGGGCATCATAAAATAAGGACGGCCTCGGAAATACCGCTTCGGACGAAACGATTTTTCACCTCTCTCAGGTTTGAAAATCGTTTCGTCCGAAGCTTTCTTAGACCTTGGAGCCAATTTTTTGCCTGGAAGGACGCCTCTTAATTGACTTAGGCCCGATAGGGGTGTAATATTATTCCTATAATGTAAAAATTCGGTAATTTTGTCGAAAGACAAGGACCAAAGCGACAGGGCCTGTTCCGCCAACGGCGGCCGCCGTTGGCGTAGAAAGACGAAACCGTCCTGCACCTTTGCAGGGCGGTTTCGTCAGTTTGTCAAAGAAGTTCCGACTTCTTTGACAAAGGGGTTTGCAGGCTGCTGTGCACCTCATCGTCCACTTGTGGTGGGCAATGAGGCACACAGCAGCCTGAGAAGTATTTTCGGGCACGTACATGCCGCGCCCGAAAATGCCTTAATTTTATTTTGCCGCTGCGGCGGCAAAACTCTGCGAGGCTTTTTGCTGAGACGGGGTTTGCCGATACGGATTAAGATTTGAAGGGGGAGAATGATGAAACACCGTATTTTTGGCTTGCTTATTTGCTGCTTCCTGGCGCTTTCGATTTCCGTGTCCGCAGACGCGGAGGATCTGACGGCGTATACGCTCGACGAACCGGGGCTCACGGTATCGCTTCCGTCGGACTATACCGTTCTGACAAGGGACATCGATGAGGATGATCCCGCTTTGATTGGCAATGTTTGGACAAAGACCGACTGGTTAGAATTCATGACGGCACAAAGTGTTTATCTCGCTGGCTGGGATGAAAACGCGAACCATATAGTCACCATTACTGTGACGGACGCCGCGTTTAAGAACTTCAACCTATATAGCGACACTGAGCTTTCTGACATAGCGGCATCCTTTGTATCGGTGTATGCAGACAGTGGTAGAACACTGACAAAATATGAGCTCTATCGGCACGCACAGACAAAATTTATCAAAATATATTGCAGCCAGCCCGACGGGGATGCCACAGAGTATTACCTACAATATTGTACGTCCTATGACGGCAAATCCGTCAATATCATAATGCACTCCTATTTGGGCCAGATCTCACCGTCGGATGAAGCCGTAATGAAAGACCTTGTGGACAGCGTTGTCTTTGACGGCGCGCCGCAGACGGCGGAAGCGGATTTTACCCCGACGAGCGCTTTTACCTATACCGATCCGGAGACGGGGGCGGCATTCACCGTGCCTGAGAACTGGGTGGAATCTCCGCTGTCAAAACCGCGAAAGTACATTGACGTCAAGTTTACCTCCCGCGAAGACGCGAGCGTGTGTATCCTTTACGGCAGCTACGATCTATGGGCTACCGTGCCCGAAGAAGCTAGGGATGGATTCGATCGGTCGGATATAAAAAATAGTCTTTTTACAATATCCGATGCCGCCGAGGTATTTAACATTCCAAGTGACGACCTGAGTATGGTCACATACGGCGGCAACGCGTATTACAAGGCGACGGTTACCACCACAACGACAGTCGGCGGAATGGATATTCCGGTGACGATGACCGATATCTTCATGATTGACAACGGGTATGGGTATTCATTTCAGTTCAACGGAACGAGCGGCGACGCATATTATGACGATTTTGAGGCGCTCCTGAACAGCGTGACGTGTGAGAGCCGGGGAGCCGCCGCGAGCGTCGAAAACGCCGGCAGTACGGATTTGGCGAGCCGGTTTCACCTCGGCAGCATACTTCTCGGCCTGCTCCTTACCATTGTCATAGACTCCCTGCCGATCATCATATACCGGTATGCGATAAGAAAAGCGCCGGTTTTGCCCAAAAAAGCCCTGATAATCACCATTCTCTACGGAATCTTTGCCTTTATTGTGATGTCGGCGCTCATCTTTTTATGTCACGGAAGCGGCGTCTCCGGCGGGGGAATACTGCTTTGGAGCTTCGTCAATTATGGAGTCCTGGTTGGAAGAAAAAAGCGTGCCGATGCCGACATAAGGCCGGATGCGCCGGAGACAAATGCCCAGGCGGCACCGGTTCCCGCTTTCCGGACGGAGACGGCTGCCATTGCCGAAAAGGCCTCCGATGGCGAAACGCCCGCGGAAGATACGGCACAGACGCAGACTAGGGATGACAGACCGGAGATTAAGTACTGCCATAAGTGCGGAAACCAATTGCAGCCGAACAGCTTGTTCTGCGATAAATGCGGGGCAAAAATACCGGAAAAGGAGGCCAGGGAGAAATAAAATGAAGCTGGTGATATGGATCGGCTGCATGGCCGTTACAGGCCTTATCATGGCGCTTTTGATAGGGAACGGTTTATTGAAGGCGATCCCCATGTTTATTCTGCTCGGCGCAATGGTCGCGGCGGCTGACAAATTGTGTAAAGCGTGGGATAACAGCAGCTTTGCCAAGACGGTACCCGACGATATCACGCGGGATACCGAGGGCGCAGCCGGCTGCGCGAAAACAGGGGGAATTAAAATGAAACGCTATTACCGTAAAGAGGAGACGCCGCTGAAGTTCCATAAATTTTTCTGGTTTATGATTCCGATAGGAATTCTTGCTTCGATCGTCAAAGTGGCTTCTGAGTTAAACGATGTGTCTAACTTCCATTGGTTCCTTACCGTTAATCTTGCTTGTTACATAATAGACCTGGCGCTCCTGGCCGTCGGCTTCACCGGCTTTTTCCGATGGCGGGCCTATGCCTGGTACGCCGTCATGAGCTACCTTTATTTTGGCGTCGTCTATAATGTGTTTCTCGTTGTTATCTATGCGGTCTATATACCTGAGCAAATGGCCGCAGCAGCCGGGCAGCTGTTAGGTATTTCGCTCTATTCCGTTTTGATCGGGATCTATTACTTAAAGCGGCGCCCGCTGTTTTTTGAGGGCTCGGCGCAAAGCGGCGGAGCGGATACTTCAGGCGCGGGCGATTTCGGCGGCAACCAGCAACGGGGCATCGGCAATCCGCCGAGGGCAGGGTACTGCCCGCATTGCGGCCGCGAGCTTCCGTCGGGAAGCGCGTTTTGCCCGTACTGCGGCGAGAAGCTGAAACTTGATCAGCATGGGACGCGGCTGGATTAAGATTTGAAGGGGGAGAATGATGAAACACCGTATTTTTGGCTTGCTTATTTGCTGCTTCCTGGCGCTTTCGATTTCCGTGTCCGCAGACGCGGAGGATCTGACGGCGTATACGCTCGACGAACCGGGGCTCACGGTATCGCTTCCGTCGGACTATACCGTTCTGACAAGGGACATCGATGAGGATGATCCCGCTTTGATTGGCAATGTTTGGACAAAGACCGATTGGTTAGAATTCATGACGGCACAAAGTGTTTATCTCGCTGGCTGGGATGAAAACATAAACCATGGCGTTCTCATTACCGTAGAGGATACCTCGCTTGAGGATTTTAACGTATGCAGCGATACGGAGCTGACGGATATGGCGGCATCTATGGTGACGGAATATGAAGATGATGACTTAACGCTGACAAAGTATGAACTCTATCGGCACGCACAGACAAAATTCATGAAAATATATTTCAATGAGCCCTATGGGGATGGTACAGAGTATTGCCTGCGTTACTATACGGTCTATAACGGCAAAGCCATCAATATTTTTATGTATTCTTACTCCGGGCAGATTTCACTGTCGATTGAAGTTACAATGAGATGCATTGTGGACAGCGTCGTCTTTGAGGGCGCGCCGCAGGCGGCGGAGGCGGATTATACCCCGACGAGCGCCTTTACCTATACCGATCCGGACACGGGGGTGACATTCACCGTTCCTGAGAACTGGGTGGAATCTCCGCTCACCGAAACGGATAAATTCATTGACGTCAAGTTCACCTCCAGAGATAATGAGGCCATGTGTATCCTGTACGGCAGCTATGATCTGTGGACCGCCATGTCCGAAGAGTCCGAAGAGTCGGTGAGCGGATATGACCGGTCCGATTTCGACAACAGTATTTTTGCAAAATCCGGTGTTGCCAAGGCGTATGGTATTTCAGATGACGACGTCGTTATGGTTACATACGGCGGACATGAGTATTTCGAGGCGACAATTCCCGCAACAGCGACAGGCGATGGGCTGGAGACCACAACGACTGTGACCAGAATCATCAGCGTTGACAACGGGTATGTGTACACATTCCGATTCAGCGGTACGAGCGGCGACGCGTGTTATGCCGATTTCGAGGTGCTCCTGAACAGCGTGACGTTTGAAAGCCGGGGAGTCGCCGCAAGCGGCGAAAACGCCGGTCTTGAAGACACCGGCGATGAAAACACCGGCGATGCCGCCTCGACGCGCGGGTTTCGTCAAGGCAAGCTGCTTCTCATGCTGCTTGCTGCCTTTGCCGCGTATTTCCTGCCGATCGTCATATACCGGTATGCGATAAGGAAAGCGCCGGTTGCGCCTAGAAAAGCCCTGAATATCACCATCTACTACGGCATTTTTGCGCTGTTAGTGATAGCGGTACTGGGGGTAATACTGCGCAACGGTATCGGTGCCGCCACCTTAGTATTGGTTTGGAGCTATGTCAATTATTATATTCTGGTCGGCAAAAGGGCGCACGCCGATGCCGACATAAGGCCGGATGCGCCGGAGGAAAACGCCCCAGCGGCGCAGGCACCTGTTTTTCAGCCGGAGGCGGCTGCCGATGAAACGGCTATCGATGGCGGTGCGCAGTCCGCCGGAATGGATGAAACGCCCGCGGACGCGGCGCAGACGCAGACAGGGGACGACATTCCCGAGATCAAGTACTGTTATAAGTGCGGGAACAAATTGCAGCCCAACAGCTTGTTCTGCGATAAATGCGGGACAAAAATTCCTGAAACAGCCGGTCATGCTTACGACGGCTGCGGAACGCAGGCCGCCGCGCAAAAAGAGGGGGAATCGAGATGAAACGCTATTACCGAAAAGAGGAGACCCCGCTGAAGTTCCATAAAGTGTACAGGCATTTTCTGCTGCCGGTCAGTATTCTTATTATGCTTAACAGAATGGTTACCGCGATAGCCGGTTTGACTTATTCATATTGGCTGTACGGTGTCAATATTGCCGGTTACATCATCGCGTTGTCGCTCCTGATCACCGGCTTCGTCGGCTTTTTCCGATGGCGGGCCTATGCCTGGTATGCCATCATGAGCTACCTTTGTTTTTACGTCGTCTATAATTTGTACGACGTTATCGTCTATGCGGTCTATATGCCTGCGCAGACGGCCGTAGCGGTCGGGCAGCTGATAGGCGCTTTGCTCTATGCCGGTTTGGTCGGGATCTATTACTTAAAGCGGCGCCCGCTGTTTTTTGGGGGCGTGGCACAAAGCGGCGGAGCGGATACTTCAGGTGCGGGCGATTTCGGCGGCAGCCAGCAACGGGGTACCGGCAATCCGCCGAGGGCAGGGTACTGCCCGCAGTGCGGCCGCGCGCTTCCCGACGGAAGCGTGTTTTGCCCGTACTGCGGCGAGAAGCTGAATCGCGATGTCCCGATATAGGGTATCGGCCGATATCCGTGCTGTGCCGGCGCGAAAGCGGCGAACGCATGGGTAAGGGAAAGAAAAGGAAGGCTATAACAAAAGACTTCCCGGCTTGAAGGCAAAGCCAATCTGCCGCAAAGGCCTCGCAGAGTTTTGCCGCCGGAGCGGCAAAAAAATTTATCATCCGTCACGGAGGCGGACATGTGCCGCCGCAGTGACACTTCTCAGGCAAGTCCGTGGTGAATGGACTTGCCTGTTTTTACCTTGTGGACAAAAGGCTTTGCCTTTTGTCCACAGCCTAGAAAATGGAAGGCTATCACAAAAGCCTTCCATTTTTTCATATTTTTTATGGAAAAGAGACACCGCGAGGGCGGAATTTCCCCGGAGTTATTATTTTAAAGTTGTCATTATCAATAAGATAACGGGCAGACACGGCGAAAAAACCGTCACAATTGTTTTTTTCGCCAAAAAATACCCTCTTCCGACATGGAAACACCGCATATTTTGGCGTAATCCGGCTTATTTTGAAAAAAATAGTAACTTTTTGGATATTTTAAGACATTTTTAAGATTAATTTGTAACATTTACACAAAAAGGAGTTGTCGGTTTTAGCAGATTATGGTAATGTGATTATAATAAACACAAGGGGGATAAAGGATGAAGAGAGTCATTGTTTCGGTATTACTGATCATCTCAATGTTATCCAACATGGCAATCCTGACGGGGACGGCGATTGCTGTGGAGCCGGAGGACATCAGCATTTCGGTGAGCCAAGATTACAACCTGGATATCGTTTTAACGGTGGGCGATTCCGAAAAGGACGCGTCGACCTTTGAAGCGGAGCTCAGAGCTGCGCTTGAGGCCAGAGGAATTCCTTTAGACGAAATCAACATTCAGGCGATCGAAACATCGGTAACTTCGACGAATTCAGCCGATGCCAGCGCAATATTCAGCGAGTGGCAGAGGTATAACGATACTGCGGAAGACTGGGAATATGATTCGACTAATAAGTGGATTATCAAGACCACCAATGCCTATTGGTCGGGATTTTACGATCCGAATTTCGACTCCAGCGACTACACCCTTGAACTGGAAATGGGCTATGCCACTTCGGATAATGACGATATGGGCATCACCTTCGGTATGACGGATTTCCCCACGGTATCGAATGCAGGGTTTACCACTAATGAGCATGGCTATGCCTATATTTTTTGCGGCGGAGAAACGACCACTTGGTCAACGGGCCAGCAATCCTTAACGCAAAATTCTCATGCCACAGGCTTATACGAAATCAATGGGAATGGGTCAAGTACGTATTTAAGTCCGCTGGTGAGTAATGCAAGCGATACACGCGCGCAAAATTCATGGTATAAATTCAAATTGGTCGTCAAGGGCGACAACGCGAAGCTCTATAAGGCCCCCTCAAGCGGCGGCGGCTACGGCGATTATCAACAAATCTTCGACTATACCACCGCGGACGGCAGCGATATCGACGGCTCCTGGGGCTTCTTTGCCAACTCACAGCCGCAAGCTGCGTTTAGAAACGTTACTATGACGACCAATTCCACCAAGCGGTTTGCGGAGGTCATCCGTCAGCCGGAGTGGGGAGACGCGTCGCAGCGCTTCATCGTAAATCTTGAGGACGGAAGCGTCGGCGATTTCAGCGATCCGGTGGCGCTGGGCGAAATCCTGACGAGACTCGGCAACGACGAGATCCACTATATCGGATGGGGCACGTCGGCCAATGAGACGGAAGCCACCGAATTCGTTGCGAAGAACGACGGCAGAGGCACCTTCGTCGACAACACGGCGGCGGATTCCGTCGACAGCATCGCGGACTATATCTACGGCGTCTACAGCAGCACTCAGGAGGCCGATGTGGAGTATGCCCTTTACGGTATGCCCAACAGCATTGCGGTCAGCCCCGCCGTGGAGCAGTCCGAGACCATTGATGAGGACTGGCCGAACGGCAAGTGGAAAGTGGACCATGACCCGGATTGTTTTGGGAACTCCACAGGTACGGTGCCCTATGACGGACTCTATCTGAACGCTCTGGACATCTCCCTGACACAGACCGGCAAATATGATATCTATTATAAGGACACGCTGGTCAAAACGGTGTATGTCCATCGCAGGCCGGTTGCGAGTTTTGATGCTTCCGATGACGGAAGCGGCAATATTACTTTGACTAATAACTCCTATGATCTGGACAGCACCGAGGGAAATGGGATCAAAACCAGCGCCTATAGCTGGAAAGAGACCACCTCGGATACCTGGACGTCGGGTGCGCCGGCAACGCTGGATGCCGGCAAGAATTACATCATCAAGCTGGTCGTGACGGATAACCAGGATGTGGAGAGCGCGCCGGCCTATAAATATCTTTCGACCGAGAGCGACGCGGCGACGCTGGAAAACCTCAAGCCGATCGCCGAATTCAGGCTGAACCCCGAGACGGTCTGTCTCTATAACGGCGACGGCCTCGTCGCGGTCGACGACACCAGCTACGACCCGGCGGGAAGAGCGATTACTGCCGAGGCCTGGACCGTGACGAAAGACGGCTCGAACCAGGGGATGACGCCCAGCTCGAATCAGTTCGATTTCTCCTCAAAAGCCGCGGGTACCTATAAGGTTTCCCTTCAGGTTACAAATGAGGACGGCATCCTCTCGGAAACGGCCGCGCGCTATATAACGGTCGTCGACGATACCGAAGGGCCGACGGCGGAGTGCGATACGGCTGCGGGCGCCTATGACGACGCGACGACGATGACTATCACCGTCTCCGACAGCGGCGGCAGCGGCTTCAGCAGAAGATATGTGGAAATCACCGACAGTACGGAGATGCCTGAGACATGGGGCAATTTGGGCACCAACCCGTATTTTTCAGTCGCTTTCAGCGAGCCCAGCGCAACGCCTCTCTATATCCATTACAAGCTCGTGGACAACGCCGGCAACGAGACCATCGGCATGTTCGGCCCCTATACCTTTAAGTTCCATCAGACCATCACGTTTGACGCGCTGTCCGACGTGGTCTACGGCGACGCGCCATTTAGCCCGGCCGCCACATCAAGCTCCGGCCTGGGCGTGACCTACGCAAGCTCCGATACCGACGTTGCGACGGTGGATGCGAGCGGTACGGTTTCGATTGTGGGCGCCGGAGAGGCGACGATTACGGCGTCTCAGGCGGGCGACACGGAATATTATGCCGCCGCCGACGTGCAGCAGACTTTTACGGTCGCGAAAAAGCCCATCACGGTTACCGCGGCGTCCGGTTCCAAGGTTTATGACGGAACGACAGGTTCCGCGGGCCAGCCGACGATAACATCGGGCGCCCTGGTCACCGGCGAGAACGGAACCTGGAGCCAGACCTACGATACCAAAAATATCGGCACGGGCAAAACCCTGACCCCTGCCGGAAGCGTGTCTTCAGGCGGCACGGATACGACGGACAACTACGCCGTTACCTATGTCCAGCAGGCAATCGGTGAAATCACGGCGGCGACGCCCGTAATCACCGTCAGCGATAAAACGGCGCTCTACAGCGGAAGTGCCGTCAGCATTGCTCCGGCTGCGGTCTCCGGCGTTCTGCCGGGCGATACGCCGCAGGGCACGGTATCTTATACCTATTATACAGACAGAGCCTGCTCGACCCTGACGACGCCGTCCAGCAGCGGGGCGGCCTCCAACGGCGCAGCGCCGGTCTATGCCGGGGTGTACTATGTCAAGGCGACCATCGCCGCCGACGGCAACTATACGGCCAAAACGACCGAAGCGCCGGCGACGCTGACGATTAACGAGGCGGACGGCTCGGCCCTGTCCATCGGCAGCGACCTGACCAAGACCTACGGCGACGCCAGCTTCCAGCTGACCGCTGCCGGCGGCAGCGGCACTGGCGCCGTGACCTACACCAGCAGCAACCCGGCGGCGGCCTCCGTCACGTCCGGAGGTTATGTGACCGTCCGGGCGGCGGGCACAACGACCATCACAGCCACTAAGGCGGCCGACGGCAACTACACCGCGCAGACGGCGTCCATGGCCATCACGGTGAACGCAAAAACCGTCACCTATACCATTTCAAACACGGTCAGAACCTATACGGGCGACGTGCTGTATGCCTCCGTCGTGCCCAGCGCTTCCGAACTGACCGCGGGCACCGACTATACCGTGACCTACAGCAAGGATGGCGTGCCTGTGGCCGAGCCCAGGGAGATGGGTACATACGACATTGCCGTCGCGACGGTCAACACAAATTACGCGGGCTCTGCTTCCGGTACGCTCACCATATCGAGCACAAGCCAGTACGACATCCAGATCAGCGGCCTGCCGGATAACGGCATCGAATACGGCGACGGCTTTATCCTTTCCGCAAACGGCGGCAGCGGCACCGGCGCCGTCAGCTGGAGCAGCAGCGACGACGATATCGCGACCGTTACCGACGCGGGCGAGGTATCCGTCCGCAGCGTGGGAACCGTGACGATTACGGCCACCAAGGCCGCCGACAGCAACTACAACGCGCAGACGGCCTCCGTGACGTTCACGGCCCGGAAAAAGGCGCTCAATATCACCGCAGACGCGGAGAACAGAGACTATGAGACCGGCAACACGACCGTAACGGTCTCGCTGGATACGACGGTTGCCGATGTGACGGCCAGCTATTCGGCCGCAACGCTCCTGACCGACCATGCGGGTACCGGGAAGGTCGTCACCGTCACGGGCGTTGCCGTCGACGGGGCGGAGAGCAATTATTATGTGCCCGCAAGCACGACGATCTATGCGACGGTGTCGGTCTTGCCCATCGACGTACCCGACGTTTCCGTCGGCGTGCGCAGCGGCGCGGACCTGACCGTCGTCACCGCCCTTGACAAGACCTATGGCGACAGCGATTTTAGGCTGGCGGTAGACAGCGACAGCACCGGAACGGTGACCTGGCGCAGCAGTGACGAGACGGTTGCCCGTATAAGCGCCGGCACGGGCGTCGTCACCATCACCGGCGCGGGCAGCGTGACCATCACCGCGTCGCAGGCGTCCGACGGCGACTATAACGCCGCTTCGGCCGACATCACGCTCGATGTGGCGCCAAAGGCCGTGACCTATACTATTATAAACAATACCAAATCCTATACGGGGTCTGCACAGTTTGCCGATGTGACGCCGAGCGATGCCGGGCTTGTCGAGGGTGTCGATTATACGGTCGTCTACAGCGCATCGGGCACCCCGGTCGAGAGCCCAACTGCGGCGGGGACCTATACCATTCAGGTGGAGACGACTAACGACAACTACACGGGCTCCTCATCGGGCGCTGTTCTGACCATCGCGGCCGTCGACCAAACCTATACCCTTGCCATCGGCGGACTGCCCTCGCGGGAGCTCCAGTATGAGGACACCTTCGCCCTCTATGCCAACGGCGGAAACGGCACCGGCGGCATCGACTGGAGCAGCAGCGACGAGTCGGTCGCCACGGTGACGAGTGACGGAACGGTTGAAATCTGCGGCGTCGGAACAGTGACGATCACGGCGACCAAGGCCTCCGACAACAACTATAACGAACAAGACAGCACCGTCACCTTCCATACCGTCAAGAAGCTGCTCAATGTTTCGATCGGCGGCACCGACAAGACCTATTCCGGCGGCGTCCAATCGGTCACGCTGACCGGTACGGCCACGCGGAACCATGCGCTGTCCGCCATTGTGGAGGCCAGCTATGTGCTCAAGGCGGACGGATTGGCCTCGGAATTCAAAAATACCGGAGACTACACCGTGACCCTCTCCATCGCGTCGGCTTACGACGATTATTATGAGCTCTCCGACAGCCTTCCGGAGGATGCGACCATCGGCAAAGCGGTGCTGAGCGTTACCGCGGTTGCCCCCAACATTGGCTACGGCGATCCGGAGCCGGAAGTTTCGCTCGACTATGAGGGCCTGCTTGGCGGCGATACCGAGGACGATATCGACGACGCCGGGTTCATTCTGGGCACCGATTACACGATGGGCGATCCCGCGGGGACATACGGCACGACCATCGAAGCGGGCACGGCAGAGGACGATAACTACCGCTTCGGCCCGCTCAACAGCAGCACCTTCACGGTTTCAAACAGAACGCTGACGGTTACGGCTGTGGCGGATGATATCGAATACGGTGACGCCGCGCCGGCGGTGACCGTGACATACAGCGGATTTGTCACGGGAGAGGGTGTTTCGGATCTGGACGATACGTCGTTTACGCTGGGCACCGACTACACCCCCGGCGACGCGCCGGGCACTTATCACACGACCATCGCGATCGGCGGCGCAGCGGACGACAACTACAGCTTTGAAGCGCTTTTGACCTCGACGTTTACGGTTGAAAAAAGGGCGGTGACCGTCACGGCCGGAAACGCGAGCAAGCGTGTCGGCGGAACCGACCCTGAACTGACCTATTCGATCACCGCCGGCACGCTGGCGGATGAAAATGACCTGGATATCGCCGTCACGCGTGAGGCGGGAGAAGATACCGGTTCCTATCCCATAACCGCGTCTGAAAATACCGTCAACACCAATTATGACATCACATTCGTACAGGGCACGTTCAGAATATACTCGGGCGCTTCGGACCCGTCACCATCGTCGCCGTCGTCGCCGTCATCACCCCCAGAGGGTGACAGCGGCAACATCCAGCTGATTCTGGGCGACCGCGAAGAGACGACTCAGGGAACGGAAAAGACGGTGGACGGCAAGACGGTGCTTGAGGTCGCGATCGGGGACGAGTCGCCGACGAAGACCACCGTCATGACCGGCGGCATGGTCAGTGATATGCAGGACAAAGACGCGACGCTTGAGATCTCAACCGGCAGCGCGACCTACCGCCTGCCGTTCGCTCAGATCGATCTGGACAGCATCGCAGGTCAGCTCGGTTCGCAGGTCGATCCGGAGGACATCGATGTGAACATCACCATTGCCGAGCCCTCCGATGATACCGTTACGCTGGTTGAGGACGCGGCAAACCAGGGCGGCTACCAGCTCGTCGCTGAGCCGGTCGATTTCGCGATCACCTGCACGAGCGGCGACGCCTCGGTCTCCGTAAGGACGTTCAGCGCCTATGTCGAGCGCCTGATCGCGATACCGGACGGCGTTGATCCGGCCAAGATCACAACGGGCGTCGTGCTCAACGCGGACAAAACCTTCCGCCATGTGCCGACCCAGGTCACGGTGATCGACGGCAAATACTATGCCAAGATCAACAGCCTGACCAACAGCACCTACTCGGTTATCTATAACCCGGTGACGTTTGACGATATGACGGCCCACTGGGCCAAGGATGCCGTCAACGACATGGGCTCGAGGCTTGTCGTCACCGGCGTTGGAAACAACCTCTTTAATCCGGACGGCAGCATAACCCGAGCCGAGACCGCCGCAATCCTCGTTCGCGCGATGGGGCTTGCCCAGGAGACGGATGAGAGCGCCTTTGACGATGTGTCGCTTTCCGACTGGTTTAACGGCTATATCGACACCGCGTCGGCGTATGGCCTCATCACCGGATACAGCGCGGAGGCCTTCGGCCCCGGCGACACCATTACGCGTGAACAGGCGATGGCGCTCATAGGCCGCGCCATGCAGCACACCGGACTGGAGGTCGGCCTCACCGACGGCGAAGCCGAGGCGCTTCTGGGACAGTATACCGACGGGGCGGAGGTTTCAAGCTATGCCAGAACCGATGTTGCGGCCCTGCTCAAGTGCGGAATCGTCACCGGGTCGAGCGATACGACGCTTTCCCCGAAGGACGAGATCACGCGCGCCGAGATCGCCGTCATGGTTCAAAGACTGCTCCAGAAATCCGAACTGATTTAACGACGCGCCGGGCCTTTGCGGATAAGGCGGCAGGCGGTTCAGACAAAAAGAGAGAGAAGAACAATATGCCCATTGCCCGGGAACCCGGGCAATGGGCATATTGGCCTATAAAGAACGATTCGGCTATAAAAGCCTCGCAGAGTTTTCGCCGCGCACGGCGGAAATAAAGTGGGATTCGTCATTTTCGGGGACATGCGCATCGGAAATGACACTTATCATGCAAGGAAGCGGCAAGCGGACTTGCATGATATCCCCATGCAGACAACAGGCTTTGCCTGTTGTCTGCAATTTGTTTGCCGTGCTGAAACCGGCTATTTTGCGTAGAGATGGCAGGCCACGAAGTGGTCTTTTTCAACCTCATGGAACTCCGGCGCCGTGGTCCGGCACTTTTCCGTGCAGTAATCGCAGCGCTGGGCGAAGCGGCATCCCGCCGGGGGATTGATCGGCGATGTGATCTCGCCCCTGAGCAAAATGCGCTTTTTGCGGTTGTGCAGGTTCGGGACCGGTATCGCCGAGAGCAGCGCTTTGGTATAGGGGTGGAGAGGGTTGTCGAACAGTGTTTCCGAGGGCGCCCGCTCCATCATTTTTCCGAGATACATGACGAGAATGTCGTCCGAGAAATAATTGACCACGGAGAGGTCGTGCGTGATGAAGAGGTAGGTGAGCCCGTACTCCTGCTGCAGCGCCTTCAGCAGATTCAGGATCTGCGCCTGGATCGAGACGTCGAGGGCGGAGACGGGTTCGTCGCAGACGATGAATTTGGGGCCGAGCGCCAGAGCGCGGGCGATACAGATGCGCTGACGGCGCCCGCCGTCCAGCTCATGGGGGTAGGAGTTGACAAAGCGGGCCGCAAGCCCGACGATGTCCATCAGGCGCATGACGCGGATATCCCTTTCCAGTCTGGAATGGTACATCCCGTACAGACGCAGGGGCTCGCCGACCAGCTCGCTGACGGTTTTTCGCGGATTTAAGGAGGCGAAAGGGTCCTGAAAAACGATCTGCATATCCCTGCGGACCGCGCGCAGCTCGTCTTTGTTCATGGCCAGAATATCCCTGCCCTCAAACAAAACCCGGCCCGAGCTCGGCTCATGCAGGCGGAGGATACAGCGGCCGGTGGTGGATTTGCCGCAGCCCGATTCGCCGACGACCCCGAGGGTGGCCCCGCGCCGGATCGAAAAGGAGACGTCGTCGACCGCGTGGAGCATGCCGCTCTTGGTTTTGAAATATTTGAACAGATTCGTGACTTCGATCAGATTTTCGCTCATTTGAATTCACCGTCCTTAAAGGCCATGCCGCTGTCCGGCTGATAGCCGAGACAGCAGACATAGTGGGTATCCGAAACCCAGGTCCTGCCCGGATGGCCCTTGGCGCAGGCCGCTGTGGCATATTTGCATCTTGGCTGGAAGAAGCAGCCCTCGGGCAGATTGACGGGGTCGGGCATCAGGCCCGGTATCGGCTTGAGCTTTTCGTGCCGGTGCTCCAGATCGGGCAAAGAGCCGAACAGGCCGTCGGTGTAGGGGTGTTTATAGTGGTCGAAGATCTCTTCGATCGTGCCGTATTCTATGATTTCGCCGGCGTACATGATGGCCACATAGTCGCAGATTTCCGCCACTACGCCGAGGTCGTGCGTGATGAGCAGCATGGCGGTGTTGTATTTGCGCTTGAGGTCGTTCATCATGGACAGGACCTGGGCCTGTATGGTCACGTCCAGGGCCGTCGTCGGCTCGTCGGCAATGAGGATGCGCGGGCTGCACGCCAGCGCGATCGCGATGACCACGCGCTGCTTCATGCCGCCGGAAAACTGGTGCGGGTATTCGCTCACGCGGTCGCCGGAGATGCCGACCAGCTCCAGCATCTCCTTTGCCTTTTCAAGCGCCTCTTTTTTGCCCAGGTTTTGGTGGATGGAGATGACCTCGGCAATCTGATCGCCGACCGTCAGCACGGGATTGAGGGAGGTCATGGGGTCCTGGAACACCATGGAGACCACGTCGCCGCGGATCGCGTCCATCTCGCGCTCCGAATAGGCCATAATGTCTTTGCCGGAGAACCGGATGACCCCGGAAGTCATTTTTCCGGGCGGATTCGGGATCAGGCGCATGATGGCCAGCGCGGTGGAGGTCTTTCCGGCGCCGGTCTCGCCCACGAGGCCGAGGGTTTTGCCCTTCTCGAGATCAAAGCCGATGCCGTTGACGGCCCTGACGACGGCGCCGTCCGTATGATATTCGACCCTGAGGTTTTCCACCTGAAGTTCGGGTGTGTTTTGCATGATTTTATCCTCCAATCGCTACTGCTTCAAACGGGGATCGAGCGCGTCGCGCAGACCGTCGCCCAACAGGTTGAAGGCCAGTACCGTCATCACGATGGCAAGTCCCGGGAACCACGTCATATAGGAATATTCGCGCATATAGTCCCGGGCGCCCGAGAGCATGGACCCCCATTCGGGCGTCGGAGGCTGGATGCCCAGTCCGATAAAGCTCAGGGAGGCGGCGGTGATGATGGCCGCGGCCATCACGATGGAGGCCTGCACGATGAGGGGCGCGAGACAGTTTGGGATGATCTCCCGGAAAATGATCGTGCGGGTTTTGGCGCCGACGGCCTTGGCCGCCTCCACATATTCACTGTCCCGGATGGAGAGTATCGCCGAGCGCAGGATACGCGCAAACCGCGGGATGTCGGAAATGGCGATGGCGATCATCAGATTCATTAAATTCGATCCGAACGCCGCGACAATGGTCAGGGCGAGCAGCATGTTCGGGATCGCCAGAAAGATGTCCATAAACCGCATGACGACGGCGTCGAACATGCCGCCCAGATAGCCGCAGTAGGCACCCAGAATGCCGCCGACGGTGAACGAAATGCAGGTGGTGACGACGGCGATGGTCAGCGAGATCCGGGAGCCGTATATGACGCGGGCCAGGAGATCGCGGCCCATCTCGTCCGTGCCGAAGGGATGGGCGAGCGACGGCGCCTGAAGGGTTTCGGAGTAGTTGGCGGCGACGACGGCGCTGTTATAATCGTATAGGATATTGGCGATAAACGCCAATGTAAAGATCGTAATCAAGATGATAAATCCCAGAACGGCGGCTTTGTTTTTCCGAAGGCGGCGCGCGACTTCAACAAACTGATTGCGTTTTTTGTATTTTTTCAGAATTTTCAGTTCTTCTTCGGTAGGGGTGACCGGACCGGCTGCGAACAGCCCGCTGTTGTTGTTTTCCATAACGATACCTGCCTTCCTTTATTTTGCATACTGGGACTTGATCCGCGGGTCGACAAACGCATAGATGATGTCCACCAGCAGATTGACAAGACCGAAGATCAGGGTGAAGATCACAATGGAGCCCAGCACCGCGGGCGTATCCTTGGAATTGATGCTGGTCAGGAGGTAGTTGCCGAGCCCGGGCCAGGAAAAGACGTTTTCAACGATGACGATGCCGCCGAGCAGCGTGCCGAACTGCAGCCCCGCCACCGTGATGATGGGGATCCACGCATTTTTCAGCGCGTGCTTCAGGATGACCCTGCGGTAGTTGACGCCCTTGGCCCGCGCCGTGCGGATATAGTCCTGGCGGATGATCTCCAGCATCGACGAGCGGGTTATCCGCGCGATATTCGCGGCGCACAGCGTGCCGACCGTAAAGGCGGGCAGGATGAGATACTGCCAGCTGCCGTAGCCGCCCGAGGGCAGCACGCCCAGATTGAGGGAAAAGAGAAGAATCAGCAGCATGCCGAGCCAGAAGGAGGGCATTGCGATTCCCAGCAGAGCGGCCACCATGCCGACGTAGTCGATCACCGAGTTTTGTTTGACCGCGGAGATGATGCCGATGGGGACGGCTAAAAGCAGGGCGAGCAGAATGCTGGCGACGGCCAGAATACTTGTGGCGGGCAGACGGCTTGAGATCTCCGTCAAAACCTGAGCGCCGGTGCGGTAAGAGGTGCCCAGATTGCCCTGAATCAGATTAAAAACATAGTGCACATAGCGTATCAGCAGCGGGTCGTTCAGCCCGTTGGCTACCCGGAACGCCTCCAGCTGTTCCTGAGAGGCCATACCGCCAAGGGCCATGACTGCGGGATCCCCCGGCGTAAAATCCATGATCAGGAAGATTAGCAGGATAACGCCCAGCAAAACGGGAATCAGAGCCAGCAATCGTTTAAAAATATAGCGGTACATATTCCAACCTCACTTACATGTCGCGTTTGGAAGGGCGGCTCACGGCCGCACTTTAAAAGATCAAAATACCTGCATGCAGGCGGTCCCTGTCGGCGGCCGCCTGCACGGTTTAAAGCGGAGTTATCGTCTGAAAAGACGGATTACTTGGTAATGCCCTGGAAGAGATGCATCTCGATGGCGTACAGGACGATGCCCTTGACATCGGCGCGGGTGGCCACAAAGCCCTCCTCGGAAATGAGCGGTATCCAGTACGCATTCTCGCAGATGTAGTCGTTGATCTCCCCGTATTTTTCCAGACGCTCGTTGGGGTCGGCGATCTTTCTCGCCTCTTCGATCAGGCTGTCCAGATCGGGATCGGCGATGTTTATCCAGTTATAGCCGCCCTTCAGGTTGTTGTCGGAGTGGAACAGCGGGGAATAGCTGTTGTCGGGCTCGGCGTTCGCAAACCAATACCCCATACCCGCGTCGTGCTGGCCCATACCGGCGGAGGCGCACAGCTGGGCTTCCTCGGTGACCTGGATGTTGCAGGTGATGCCGACGGCCAGGCAGGCGTTCTGGACGACCTGCGCCGCCTTCTGCAGGGCGGGATAGCACTGGAGCGTGAATTCAAAACCGTCGGGATAGCCGGCTTCGGTCATGAGTTCCTTGGCCTTATCGGGATCATACTCATGCTTGACCTTGGTGTCGGTATAGCCGATGGCGGCCACGCCGATGGGCGCGTAATCGGGCACGCCGTAGCCGTCCACGGCGACCTGAATGATGTCGTCGCGGTTGATGGCATAGGCCAGGGCCTCGCGCAAACGGGAATCGGCAAAGACGCCGGAGCTGGAGTTGAGCGCGATGTAGGTCAGCTCGGTCGATTCAAACTCGTTCAGCGTGATATCGGGGTTGGATTTCAGCTCGCTGATGGACGTGGAGGGCACATCCAGCAGGACGTCCACTTCGCCGGTCTCCAGCGCGATGACGGCGCTGGACTCCTCGGGATAATACTTGAAGACCAGGCCGGAATTTTTGGCGGCGTAATTGTCGTCGTAATAGTCGTCGAACGCGGCCAGACGGCAGTCGCTTCCGGCGTTCCAGTAGTCGAACTTATAGGGGCCGGTTCCGTTCGGCGCCTCGGACAGGGTCTTGCCGGAGGCCTCAAGGTCCTCCGTATAGCTCTTGTCGACGATGCCGGCGCACTGGTGGGCGAGAGAGGACAGCAGCGCGGCGGATTCATCGGAGACGGTGAGGTCGAAGGTATAGTCGTCGATGATTTTTGAATCCGTGATCATCGTGATCAGGTGCTTGCAGAATCCCGACTGGGCCATGCGGTCGAAGGTGTAGAGGACATCCTCGGAGGTGAGCTCGTCGCCGTTATGGAAGTGGACGCCCTGCTTGAGCTTGAATTCAATGGTGTTGTCGTCCAGCCATTCCCAGCTGTCGGCCAGCATGGGGACGAAGGTCGTGCCGTCCGTATCCAGACGGATCAGGCAGTCGTAGAGCATACGGGTGACGTTTCCGGAGGAGACGCTGTTGTGTCCCTGCGGGTCCAGAGAGGTGATGTCCGTGCACTGGGCGATATTGATATCGGAAGTGCCGGAGCCGGTGGTTTCGGCCGGGGCTGTGCTTTCAGCCGGGGCGGTCTCGGGGGCCGCGGACGTCGCGGCAGAGCCTCCCGAGCTTCCGCAGGCCGACATCAGCAGACAGAATGCCAGGACCAGGCTGAGAAGAATACTTGAATACTTTGCTTTCATTTTCATTTTCCCTTTCTTTCAATTTTTCTTAGGGCTTGTTTGAAAAATCCTCGTATATGTCCTTTGGCCAAATTTTGCGCCGTACTGCGTTAAATTTTCTTGCCATAAAGCAATTATGCCTGCGAAAATCTGCCTTGTCCGACACAAAATTCGTCTCAAATTCCAAACACGCTGATTTTCCAAACAAGTCCTAGTTATTTCATGTTCTGTGTCAAAAAATCGGGATGCCCGGCGCTTTCGGGCAAACGCCGCAGCGGAGAAGTCCGGCGCGGGATGGCGAAAGAGGAACATTTTGATTTTTATCAACAGAACAATTTTTTGAACGTATCTGAAAACGCGGACGGTCTCTTATGTATGCCGGCCGCTCAGCCAGGTGACGGCGCATTCCGTCAGCAGCGCGCAGCCGTAGGGGATCACATCCTCGTTGAACCGGACGTTGGCGTCGTGCAGCCGGCAGCCCTGATAGCGCGCGTCCGGCCCGCCCGCGCCGATCCAGACCAGACAGCTGGGGATGAGCCGGCTTAAAAACGCAAAATCTTCGGAGACCATCTCCACGCCGCGCACGACCGGGCGCATCCCGAGGCGGTTTCCCACGCCTTCGACCAGGCCGACGAGCGCTTCGTCGTTATAGCAGGCCGGTGCGGAGGAGAGAAAGTTCACCTCGCATTCGGCGTGGAAGGCGACGGCGATGTTCTTTGCGATTTCGACCAGCCGGGTCCGGGCAAATTCCGCCGTTTCGGAATTGAAGGAGCGGATTCCGCCGCCCAATACCGCCGTGCCGGGGATGACGTTGTAGGCGTCGGTGCCCGCATGCAGATAGCCGTTGGTGAGGGTGACGACCTCGGATGCGCTCAGCTCGCGGCTGACAATGGTCTGAAGCGCCAGAAAAATATGCGTGGTAACGTTGATGGCGTCGACACCGTCCTGCGGCGTGGCGCTGTGCGTGCTTCTGCCGGTGATTTTGATTTGGAAGATGTCCACCGCGGAGCTGGCGTAGCCGGGCGCGCAGTGATAGGCGCCGGCGGGGATACCGGGCAAGACGTGGAGCGCCATGGCGGCGCCGACCTCCGGATTCGTCATCAGGCCGCCGTCTATCAGCGTGCGCATGCCGGTGACGCCCTCCTCGTCGCACTGAAACACGAGCTTGACCGTTCCGGGAAGCGACGCCTCATTGTCTTTCAGAAGCTGCGCCGCGCCAAGCAGCATGGCGGTGTGCAGATCGTGTCCGCACGCATGCATACAGCCGTTTTTCGAGGCAAACGGCTCGCCGCTGTTTTCGGTGATCGGCAGGGCGTCCATATCCGCGCGCAGTAAAAACGCCTTGTCTGCGCGCCCGTTTCCGATGCAGGCGACGATTCCGCCGCCCTCAATGATCCGATACGCGACGCCCATCTCTTGCAGCCTGCCGGTGACAAAAGTCATGGTGTTGTGAAGATTGCAATGAATTTCCGGGATTTGATGGAGAACGCGGCGGTAATCGATCAGCCTGCCGCGGATGTTCTCCGCTTGTTCGTATAGGTTCATACTTCCTCCATGTTGCGTGTGATATGCCGTAAATTGCTCACGGCTGCGGGAGCGCCCGGACTTTTAAGATCAGTCCAACTCGTAGCGCTTCCGGCAGAAACCGGGGCCGAGCTTCCGCACGGCGCCGGCCACAAGGCGGGCCAGATTGTCGATATCGGCAATATCCGCCACCTCGCCGGACGAGTGGGCGTAGCGTACCGGCGCGCCGATTTCAATGCAGGCCGGTCCGTCTCCCGCAAGCTGGGAATAGGCGTTGTCGCCGAGGCCGCCCACGCAGACATAGCGCTGAAGGCCGGTGCCCAGCTCCTCTGCCGTCTCTTCCATCAGGTCGTAGAGTCCCTCGTGCGCAATGGTGCCGTTGCAGGGCCGGTCGCTGAAATTGAACCACGAGACCATCGGGCCCTTGCCCAGCGCGCCGCAGAAATGGCCGTGCGTATCCGGGGTGTCGCCCGCTAAGAGCATGTCCATGCTGACGACGGCCGCGGGGCGGAGCCGGTTTACGATCAACGCCGCGCCGCGCTGGTTGTATTCCTCCCACACGTTGCCCGCCACATAGACGTCGCGGATGGGCCGGCTGCCGTTTAAAATCTCCGCGATGCCGATGAGCGCCGCGACGCTGCCGCAGTTATCCAGCGCGGTCGCGCATACTCGTGTTTCCGTAATACGGGTAAACGTCGGCATGTAGACGCCGGGGCTGCCGATCTCGATGCCTCTGGCCCGGACCGCCTCGGCGCTGTCGCAGCCGGAGTCGATCATCAGTTCGCCGAGAGGCTGCGCCATTTTCTGCTCTTCGGGCGTCATGAGATGGGAGCACTTGGTCCCCACCGTCACCGGGAGCCATTCGGTGCGCCGCCTGTTCCGTATGACCAGATTGAGCCCCGGCATGACCTTGTCGTTCAGCCAGCCGATCTTCTCCAGGCGCAGATAGCCGTCGTCAGTAATATTGGAGACGATCACGCCGATCCTGTCCATATGCGCGTTGATAAGGACCGGCTCGAGGCTGCTGTCGGAGCCGCATATTTTTCCGACGACATTTCCCACGTTGTCCGTCTCGATGCCGTCGCAGAAGGGCGTCAGATAGGCTTTGAGCTTAACGGCGATGTCGCGTTCAAACCCGGAGGGCGCCGGCGTCAGGCAGAGAGCTCTCAGCCGCTCAAGCGATCGCTTTGACATAATAACCACCTCTCAAAATAAAAAAATTCTGCGTATACAGCTTTGTCAACCGGTATACACAGAATTCATTTTTGGCAATTCGGTGCACGCCCAAAACGGACCTCATTGCCCTTTCTAGTTATGATACTAAAATACCACACGTCTTGATTTCATGGAAATATATATTCTATATAGGCTTATATGCCGCCGGAAGCGGAGGGCGGATTGGTGAGCAGCCCGATCAGCGGATCGATGTCGTCCCGAAGCGCGGAATTCTTTTTGAAGATCACCGCCTCCTTGCTCGCCATCCCGGAATCCTCGCAATGCCGCTCAATCAGCGAATAGGCCCGCAGCACATACGGGTGCGTCGGCATGGTCCAGGCAAAGGCGCCGTCCACATCCCGGACCAGATCCAGAAGCGTGCCCCGGTCATAGGTGAAGATCAGCCGTTCGGTGTTGTCGGCGGGCAGCGCATGGCGGTAGACGTTCGAATACGGATACCAGGGCGTCTCAAAGTCCCCGTGTATGACCTCGGTGTAGGGGGTCAGCATTTCCGCGGTCAGGGAGCCGACCTCCGCGAGCGGATGGTGGGCCGACATGAGGATACAGTACATCTCCTCCGGCAGGGGAACCAGCGCCATGTTTTTCGCATCGGCGAGCTGATGAAAGTACTCGAAATTGGAGTCGTTCGCCCGCAGTATCCCGACGGCCGCCTGATCGCTCGCGATATCGCTGATGACGTCGTAGTTCGTGGCCTCTTTGAAATGGATGCGGAAGGGCTTTCCCTCCCGGTTCAAAATGTTGATGTATTGGCAGATCCGGTGACAGACCGAGGAGGACCGCATCGACGTGATGGAGATCCTCAGCATGTTCGATTGCCTTTTGGAATAGTACTGTTCGAGCGCGTTCATCTGGGCGATCACGTCGACGGCATGCCGCAGAAACTCGGCGCCGTCCTTCGTCGTCTCGATCCCCTTTGGGGTCCGCTTAAAGATCACAATCCCGATCTCCCGCTCCAGCTCCCGTATCGAATTGCTCAGATTGGGCTGAGCCATATAAAGATTTCCGGCGGCCTTGGAGATCGATCCGCATTTGTTCACTTCAACGGCATAAATCAGCTGCTGAATATCCATCCTCTCATCCTCCTTTTTTCAGGGCTTGTCTGTAAAACGGACCGCGCGCCCGTGTTGCAAGCAGGCCCCGAGGCAGCGTATCCGGGCATTTGAAATAACGCGCCGCCTTAAATCACGTTTCTTGGGCTTTATCTCATCTTAATCAAAAAATCCGAAAAAATCAATCGCTTTGCTCCGGCCCTGCGCAGACGGAAAGATTTACCGGCCGGGCCACCGCCGCGTCACGCTGGCGAAACAGGCTATATCCGGCGGCCGGATACGGCGGCAGAATTGTTCAGCTTCACGTATTGTTTTCTTTTGAATTTTTCGTTATACTGTAATTATAGCACAAAACACAATTGCAGCAATGGCGCTTTGGCTATCTTTGCTGTAATTTTTATTTTATTTGGCCAATAAAACCGCCTTTACGGTTTTGAAATTCCGGTTTTTGGCGCGTCTGCGTATTTTTTTAGAGAGAGGGATAAAATGAGCATCTTTGATATTTTGGGTCCCGTCATGGTCGGCCCCTCCAGTTCCCACACGGCGGGCGCCGTCAGAATCGGGTATGTTACGCGCAAGCTGCTCGGGGACAGGCCCGTCGCCGCCGAAATCCTGCTGCAGGGTTCGTTTGCCGCGACCGGAAAGGGCCACGGCACCGACAAAGCGCTCGCCGCGGGCCTGCTTGAGATGAAGCCCGACGACGAACGGATCCCAAACAGCCTGGCGCTCGCCGCGCAGGAGGGCCTGGCCCTGCATTTTGGAAACATCGAACTCAAAAACGTCCATCCGAATACCGCGCTTATCCGCGTCGAGGGACAAAACGGGCGGAAGCTGGAGGTCGTGGCGTCCTCGCTGGGCGGCGGCAGGATAAAGATCCTCAGAATCGACGGCCTGGACGCCAATGTCACCGGCGATTATCCGACGCTGATCGTCCACAACATGGACCAGCCCGGCCACGTCGCCCAGGTGACGTCGATTCTCTCCTTCCGCAATATCAACGTCGCCACGATGCAGCTCTACCGGGATGTGCGCGGCGGATACGCCGTGATGGTGATCGAAACCGACGAGCCGATCCCGGCGGAGATCATCTCGGTTTTGGAGCGCATCGACGGAATATTAAAGGTCACTTATCTGAATACGAACGGCTGACGCGCGCCGCCTTTGGCGGGCGGCGGGAGAGCGTCATTTTATGTGGGAGGTTTCTATGTCATTTCATTCTGTGCACGAGATGCTTGCGGAAGCGGAAAAAGCGGATAAAGCGCTCTGGGAGGTCATTTTGGAAAACGATCTCCGGGAGCGGGACAGCCGGCGGGAGGACTCGCTGGCCCAAATGGCGAGACTTTGGCGGGAGATGAAAAGCGCCGCGAACCGGTATGAGGATAACCTGCACTCGGCAAGCGGCATGGCCGGCGGCGACGGCGCGCTGGTGCAAAAAGCGGCCAGCGCCGGTAAAACGATCGGCGGCAATTTTATCGGCCGGGTCATCGCGCAGGCCATCCGGATGGGCGAATCCAACGCCTGCATGAAAAAGATCGTCGCGGCGCCGACGGCCGGTTCCTGCGGCGTGCTCCCGGCGGTGCTCATCCCCTACAGCGAGGATCACGGCACCGATGACGGCGAGATCGTGAGGGCGCTCTATGTCGCTTCGGGCTTCGGGCAGATCATTGCCGACCGGGCGTTCATCGCGGGGGCCGAGGGGGGATGCCAGGCCGAGATCGGAACGGCCTCCGCCATGGCGGCCGCCGCTCTGGTCTATCTGCACGGCGGCACGGCTGAGCAGTCGGCCTATGCGCTGGCCTTTGCGCTTGAAAATCTGCTGGGGCTTGTCTGCGACCCGGTGGCGGGCCTCGTGGAGGTCCCGTGCATCAAGCGAAACGTCGTGGGCGCGGTCAACGCCGTCTCATGCGCCGACATGGCCCTCGCCGGTATGAAGAGCGTGATCCCGCCCGACGAGGTAATCGACGCCATGCGCAGGGTGGGGGAGAGCATGCCGGAGGCGCTGAGAGAGACGGGCAAGGGCGGCCTCGCGGCGACGCCGGAGGGCGTAAAAATTAAAAAAAGCCTTTTGCACTGAGCAAAAGGAAATCAATAAAAAAGACCGTTCATCCTTGAACGGCCTTTTCCACTGTGGCACCATACGTCATTGTATGCGTTTTCATCGACACAGTGCAGCACTTCAGCTCTTAATTTTATAAGACTTATCGTACCATCTTAGTTATTGACAGAAATCAAAAAATCATGCATTCGTTTTCCTTAAAATTATGGCAGCGGTTTTTTGAGCAGCGTCTGATAGTTCGGCGTCAGCTCATAGCTCTCCAGATGCTCATAGTTCGTCACCCAGACGCCGTCCGGCCGGACGCTCAGGGTGAGCCGGTCTTTCCCGACGGAGAGATGCGGCCCGACGTAGGGCAAAACGTCGAGCGTCACGGTATAATATGAATTGTACACTCCCTCATGAATGCCCTCGCCGCCCTGGATCGCAATGATTTTTGAGCCGCTGTAGGGCAAGACCGTCGGCTCGATCTCCAAATAGGGCTCATAATAGCGGTGAACGGCCACACGTACCGGCGGCATGAGCAGGGTGATGACCATATCGTTCAGCCGCATGGAATCGTCAAGCGCGATCGTCTCTTTACACTGCGCCGAGCACGGCAGGGGCAGGGCCAAAAGAAAAAGGATCAAAAGCGCGATAAATATCTTTTTATTTTTCAAAATAATCACCGATTTTATTATTTGTATTGTATAAGGCAATATTCAAGGCCGAATCTTCCTGAAACGATGCTTACCTCAATGTTGCGCTTGAGAAAATTGAGAAAATTTAGTATAATTAAATAAAAGCGCACCGGAGCGCGGCGCGCGTTAAAAGGTAAGATTGGGGTGCGGCTATGAAGAAAAAAGTCCTATTATTTAATATCGCCTCCACAGAGGACCGGCAGAAGATCATCAAAGCGCTTCTTCCCTTACACATTGACGTGGCGTCCGTCGCAAAGGAAGATTATTTGCAGAGCCTGGGTTTTCTGGCCGGAAGCAGGGGACTGCCGAAAACAGACGCCGTCTATGACGGCGACGAATTGGACGGGCAGATGCTGCTGCTGTGCGGCATTTACGGCACCGCGATGGACAGAGCCCTGACGGCGCTGAAAAAACAGGGCGTCAAAAGAGACTGCATAAAAGCCGTCGTCACCGCGACCAACAGCGCCTGGAACGTCCTCCAGCTCTATAAGGAGCTCAAAAAAGAGCATGACTATATGAATAAACCGTCCTGAACAACTTGCCGCTTGTCTGAAAAATGTCGGGCGCCTTCACATCGGGCGCCGGAAAGGTGGGGTTTTCGTGGAGCCCAAGGTCATTTTCCATATCGATGAGATGCAAAAATGGCGCGTACTCCTCAATAATGTCGCGAACCTGCTTATGTCGTACGACGGCTTATCGCCGGATGCCAAAATCGAGGTGCTGGCCAATTCGGAAGCCGTCAAGGGCTATTTGCCGGATCACATCGCCGACGATTTGCGCGCGATGGACGCCCTGGTGCAAAAGGGCGTGCGGTTTGTCGCCTGTCAAAACGCCCTGAACGGGATGAAAATTTCCAGAGAGCAGATCGTACCGTTTGCCGATGTCGTCCCCGCGGGGGTGAGGGAGCTGGCGGACCGGCAGATGGCGGGCTATGCCTATATCAAACCGTAGCCGGAATTTGCGCCCGCCCGGCTGCCACACGGCGCTTTACGGCCAAATGGCGGCTGCGCTGCGGCCATTATTATTGTTTATCCATCTCTCATAAAAGGCCCTGAACTTTGAAAACTGAGTTCAGGGCCTTTTTCTGCATTTTGTATTCCGGCCGCGCTTACTGTGGCGGGGCGCCATGTTTTTCTTGAGAATCTCAATAAATTTGATATAATTGATCAGAAAAATGCGGCCGAGCAAGCCGCGCCGGGAAAACGCTTCGTCCTGCCCGGCGGAAAATTTAGATTTGAAAGGAGCACATGAGATGATTTTGGAAACGAAGCGGCTTATCCTGCGGCCATGGCGGGAAAGCGATGCCGAGGACTTATATGAATTTGCAAAAGACCCGCGCGTAGGCCCCGCCGCGGGGTGGCCCGTCCATACCAGCGTTGACGACAGCCGCCGGATAATCCGGGAGGTCCTCTCCGCCGATGAGACCTATGCCATCGTTCAAAAGGGAGAGGGAAAGGCAATCGGAAGCATCGGCCTCATGATCGGCGAAAAAAGCAATCTGGCGATCGGCCGTGACGAGGCGGAAATCGGCTACTGGATCGGTGTGCCGTACTGGGGAAGGGGCCTGGTGCCCGAAGCCGTTAAAGCACTTATGAAATATGCTTTTGAAAAAGCCGGCATCCGGAAGCTGTGGTGCGGCTACTTTGACGGCAACGACAAGTCGAAACGCGTACAGGAAAAATGCGGGTTTCGGTATTGCCAGACCAAATCCAATATCGTTTGGCCGCTTATGCACGATATCCGGACGGAACATATTACCTGCGTGACCAAAGATCAATGGCCGGAGTAGTGCAAATTATTGCCCGTTTTATAGGCCTCGAACTCAGCAAAGCTGAGTTCGAGGCCTATTTTTACTTTCAGCATCCGGGCAGAGCCTGAATTTATGAATTTTTTCTGAACAATAGGCTCAAAACGCGAAAATTCAAGCTTTATTCAATTTATCCGGAATATCCTATGCGTATCAAAGCAGACATGGCCCGGCGGGCCGGTACCCGAGGAGGTCCAAAAATGGAAACACGGATCGCATTGATCCCGGCTTACGAGCCGACGGATACGCTCACGGCGCTTACCAGAAAGCTCAGCAAGGCGGGATTTACGGTCATCGTCATCGACGACGGCAGCGGCAGCGCCTATTGCCGCATCTTTACAGAGGCAGGCGGCTGTGCGCATGTGCTGACTCACCATGCAAACCGCGGCAAGGGCTGCGCTTTGAAGACGGGACTGAACTATATCAAAGCGCATTTTCCGAAAGACGCCGTCGTGGTGACCATGGATGCGGACGGCCAACACAGCATAAAGGACGCCGTCCGCGTGTGCGCCGCCGCCGAGGCGAATCCCGGCTGCCTGTTTTTGGGCAGCCGCAGCTTCGGCGGGGATGTTCCGGCCAGGAGCCGTTTCGGCAACACGGTGACGCGCAAGGTCTATCAGTTCTTTACCGGCGTGCCGGTGAGCGACACCCAGACGGGCCTGCGGGCATTCGGCGCGGACCTCGTGCCCTTTATGCTGGGCGTAAACGGCGAGCGGTATGAATATGAGATGAACGTTCTTCTGGCCTGTGCCAAAGAGAAGATCCCGATCCGGGAGGTCGGGATCGAGACCATCTATCTCGACAACAACGCGGCCTCGCATTTCTGCACGGTGAAGGATTCCCTCCGCGTGTACCGTGAGATCCTGAAATTTGCCGCGTCGTCCTTTACCGGCTTTCTCGTCGACTACGGCATGTACAGCCTGCTGGTCATCCTCACCGGAGGGCTCGGCACCGCCGTGAGCGTACCGCTGTCCAATATCACGGCGCGCATTGTGAGCGCCAGTGTCAACTATATGATAAACAAACATTATGTCTTTAAAAACAAGGAGGGCGGCGTGAAAACCGCGGCGCAGTATTTTGCCCTCGCCGCCTGCATCCTCGGCGGGAATACGATTTTCCTGAGCTATCTCGTGAGCGGCCTGGGCGTGAACCGGTTTGCCGCCAAGGTTGTCACGGAGATCACATTTTTTACCCTGAGCTACATGGTGCAGCGTTTTTTGATCTTCCGGAAAAAGGCGGCGGGCCCGAAGCCCGATGGGGAGAAGGCGTCTGAAAATGGCAAAGCATAAGGCAAGAGGCGGTATGGTTATGTGGCTTTTAAAAAAACCCTATGTCTGGGCGGCGGCCTATACGCTGCTGCTGCTGGCGTTTACGCTCTGCGCCGTGCTGGACACGTTTGTCATCCCCAGAGCCTATGTGATTCTGGACAGCGAGACCCCGCAGTCGGATTCAGAGGATTCCGGCGGCACGTCGGCCGGCGAGGCCGTCACCACCGAAAACAGCTACAGCGACGGCAATGTCGCCGTCACGATAACCAAATACCGGGAGAACAACACGAACATTTATGTGGCGGATATCCGCCTTTCCAGTGCCGATTACCTGAAAACGGCTTTTGCGGACAACACGTACGGGAAAAATGTCACCGAAAAGACCTCCGTCATCGCGGAGGCAGAAAACGCCGTCCTGGCGATCAACGGTGACTTTTACGGGGCGCGGAACGGCTATGTGATCCGAAACGGGACGATCTACCGGGATACCGCCGCGGATTCCGCCCAGCAGGACCTCGTGATCTACGCGGACGGCGCCTTCGGTATCATCACGGAGGGCGAGACGACCGCAGACGAGCTGCTGGAGGGCGGCGCCGTGCAGGTACTGTCCTTCGGGCCGGGACTTATCGCCGACGGCGAGATCACCGTGACCAACGGCGAAGAGGTGGACAAGGCCATGACGAGCAATCCGCGCACGGCGATCGGCATCATCGACGGCCTGCACTATGTCATGGTGGTCTCCGACGGCCGCACAAGCGAGAGCCGGGGGTTTACGCTCACCCAACTCGCCGAATTTATGCAGGGGCTCGGCGTTACCACCGCCTATAATCTGGACGGCGGCGGCTCCGCCACCATGTATTTTAACGGCGCCGTCGTCAACAATCCGACGACGGACGGCAAAAAGATTACGGAGAGAAAGGTGAGCGACATTGTCTATATCGGATAATCGGCTGAAAAAACAGAGCGCGCGGAAAACGGCCGCCGTCTACCTCGGCGTATCCCTGTTCTGCGGCCTATTCAGCACGATTTATGAGCATTACAGCCACGGTGTCTATTCCGACTACATGGTTTATCTTTTCCTTTTCCCGCTGCTCGGCGGCGCGCTGCCCTTCGCGGCGATAGGATTCATCGAAAAACTGCGGTATCCCGGGAGGCTTTCCCTGAATCTCTATCATTCCGGGGTCGCGGCGCTGACGGTCGGCAGCTGCTTTAAAGGCGTAGTGGAGATCTACGGGACGACAAGCGCGCTCGTGCCGGTCTACTGGATTGCCGGCGCGGCCTTTGCGGCGGCGGGGGCTTTCGTTTATCTGCTGTCGGTGGTGCGCTGAGCGCTTATTTCCCCGCTGCACAACGTGCAGCGGGGTCCCCGTATGAGATTTTTATCCGCGGCGGGCGAAATGAACTATCTTATAGGGGGTACGGGTATCCCCTATAAGATAGTTCATTTCGCCCGCCGTTGCGGTTTAAATAAAAAGGGAACCCCAGAGGAGCCCAGCGAAGCGGGTCCTCTGGGGAATATCTTCATCATAATCCAAATCTTGGTTTTTCGCAAGGAAAAGCAGGACATAGCAAAGCGCCGGAGATGAAACCGTCTCTGGCGCGGGTGTATTTTGATTTGTTTTGTTTTTTGACCTCTGTAAACACCAAAGAGACCATTCTCATGTGTCACCCATTATCATAACTGCTAGGTATTAGCAATCAAAAGAACCGTCCCCTTGGTTACCCTTGGTTATGCGGCCAATCTCTTATTTGCTTCTCTTATCGATTGGCCCATGTGACTTTTCATATTCTTCGACACATTTTCGGATAAGGATGAGAATCTGGCTGTTTGCAGACCTTCCCTCATAATCGGCTACGACGTGCAGCTTGTTTAACAATTCATCATCAATCCGAATAGAAAGGCTTTTTGTAGCCATATAATCACCTCAAAATAAATTTAATATGTATTTATTTTAGGCTCTTTTTATGTTATGATATCAGAATAGATATAAAACATATCTAAATTATATCCGCTGGAGGCGCTGTTTATGCCGGATTATAAAGAAATGTATCTCAAGATGTTTCGGGCCTCGGAAGAGGCTGCCAATATTTTGATCACGGCGCAGCAGGAATGCGAGGAATGGTACATCAACCGACCTGAACCGGAATTGAAGGTTGTTCCATTACCGCCGGAAAAGAAGAAAAACGCGGATGAGGCGTGATTTCCTATCCGCGCTTAGCTTTTCGGCAAAAGAAAATAAGCCGTCGTAGGACAGCTCATTTTTTGAGAGGGCGCAGCGAAAACCGTCCCCGTGCGATACCCGAGCAGTCGGATAAGCTAACCGGCGCTCAGCAGCCGCTGCATTTTCTCCTCATACGGACTGTCATAGCCATAATGCAAAACCTTTGCAATCTCCTCCTGCTGAAAAAAGAAGGTGTATTCATCGCTGATATTCCCTTCGGGATAAAGACAAGCGACATAATCCCAGATTAAATTTGCAGATTTTTGTAGTTGTTTTCGCCCGTAGATCATCAGCGGCCGGTCGCCGCCCTTCAAGATGACCACGGTCC
>JBFWKZ010000012.1:0-32207 GCA_050252415.1 Oscillospiraceae bacterium
TCTTGCTTAGCAGACTCGTCCGCCCTTGCATGGCCTTCTATGCGATTCCTGTTCGTCGGCCCGAAACTTTGCCCGCCAAAACTCCTTGCTCTGACATCCGGCTTCCTTTGGATTCCACCTCACGATAAACACCCTTGCCTTCGGCTAACGCTTCCTGCTACCGAGCACGTAGTGGACTTTCACCACCAAGTTATTGCCCATGCCGGGCGCACTAAAAAAAGACATATCTTCCCCTTGGCGGAAAAAATATGTCTTTTCTGGCGGAGATGGAGAGATTCGAACTCTCGAGACCGTTTTGCGGCCTACACGATTTTCAGGGGCGCTGCGGGGGGTATGTCGCCTTATATCTGCTTATATCTTATTATATCTTTACGCCCGTAACTAAGGAGAAACAACAATTCAGATGTTTCATCCCATAAGTTTTTATATCGTCACTTTGTAAAGTTTTATAACATTTTTACAACATAATAACATGATTTCAGTGATTATTGATTGTTTGATAAGCATGTTTATAAACATACTGCGAAGCTCATAAATCTAACAAAATTGTCCCGGTCGTAGATTTGCAATCTTGCGATTTATTTATAATTATATTGCGTTGCGTCTGATATTACAATCGTTATACCGCAAAAAATGAAGCTACCCTTCCGGATAACAGACGGAAAGGTAGCTGTTTTTTGTCGAACGCTGCTTATTGCCCCAGCAGATTGTACAGGACCTGCGCCATCTGGGCGCGGGTGGAATTACCCAGCGGATCGAGCTTACCGTCATTGCCGGATATGATATCTGCTACAACGAATGTTTCCATCGCCGTTTCGGCATAATCCGATATGCCGTCAGCATCGCTGAAATCCGGCAGGGATGAGGAGGGGTCCGTTTCGGGCAAACTTTCCAGTACATCAAGCACCCGGTATAACAGCATGAACATATCCTGTCTGGTAATCTCCGCTTCCGGCGCAAACAGGTTGTCGCCAACGCCGTTTGTTATTCCCATTTGCTTTGCCGCAGACAGATAGCCGGTGTAGTATGTGTCGCCCGCGTCGTCGAAGTTGTCGTCTGCGGAGACGTTCGCTTCAATGCCGTAGGCCCGCATGAGCTGGGTAATGAATTGCCCCCGCGTTAATGCCGCATCCGGGCTGAACAGATCGTTTCCGGTGCCTGATGTAATTTCACGGGCGGCGCAGAAAGTGACCGCGTCGCAGTACCACGCGTCCGAAGCCACGTCTTCAAAGCGCACGCTGTGATAGCCCACTGCGTAAAGGCTGAAATGGGTGGTATAGAAGGCGACCGTGCCGGTGTCCGCATCGTAATGCCCGTTGGTCACGCAGTTGAGATTCCCGTCCCCGTCGATGTACCAGATGATAATGGCATCTAAATCCTCGTCCTCCGCCGGCGTATACGGGATGCTCACCGCTACCGGGGCGTCGGAATTGCTCCAATCCGTCTGCTCCCCGTCGATGGAAAGAGAGAGGGAGATGACCGGCCTGCCGCCGATTTCCGCCTGGTTTTCCTCCGACAGGCCGGAGAAATCAACCGCACCGATCGCGATCCGCGCCGTGGTGCCGCCGGACGCATCCGTTCCCGTCAGCATGTCAGAGGGCAGCGTAACGTCGGCAAACTCTGTGCTCAGGGTCAGGGATCCGTCCCCGTCGCCGGAGGAGAGGTCGGCCACCGGGATGCTGAAATAATAGTCGGTCACGCCGTCGATTTCCGGCATGGTAACCACGACGGAACCGCCGCTGGAAATAAGCTTACTCTGCTCGTCGGAAATCGCCGCCGACGCGCTGCCCGTGTCTTCGTCCACCGTTACGTCAAGGCTGCCGGAGCCGTCGCCGGACAGTTGCGCCTCATACGCGTCGGAAGAGTCGTCGGACGAACTGCCGCCGGAGCCGGACGACTTTTTCACCGTGAAGGACAGGCTTGCGCTCAGTGATAGGTTGCTTCCGGTAATGGTCAGCGTATCGGTGTAGGTACCTTTGGCAAGGCCGTCTTTCGGTCGTACGCTCACCGTGGCGGTGCCGCCAGGCTCAAGACTGTCGGCCGATAAAGCCGTGCTGATTTCAAAGTTCGTTCCGTCCGAAAGCGCCGCCGACAGGCTGGTGATCGTTCCCGTGCCGGTATTGGTGACGGTGAATTCCTCGGCCGTTCGCGTGCTGTAACCGACCTTCGCCGATGAAAAGGTTTTGCTGTCGGGGCTGACGGTTGCCGCGTATGTCTTCAGCTGGGGATACTGTCCCGATTCAAATAGCCAGACATCCGTGTCCCAATTGTCAAACGCGGTGGCCGTCTGCATTTCCGACGTCGTTTTGCCCGCGGCGCCGTCGGTATCCCCGCCGTTGATCCCGCCGATTTCTCCGCACACGGTTTTGTCATAATAGCAGCCCGTGACACTACCACTGTCATCCCCGGCGACTCCACCGACATAGTCGCCGTTTCCAGCTACGCTGCCCGCGTTGTAACAGTTTTTCACCATACCGTTGCTCGCCCCAACCACGCCACCGGAATAGGAGTCGGAGCCGCCGCTTCCAGTTACGCTGCCGGTGTTATAACAGTTTTGAACTGTACCGAGCCGATTCCCTCCAACTACGCCTCCGGCAGAGTCGCCGCTTACGGCGCCTGTATTATAACAATACGATACCGTGCCATAGTTGGCTCCCGCAATGCCGCCGGCCGCATAGTCACCGCTTACGGTGCCGGTGTTTGAGCAGTCTTCAATCGTACCGCTGTAATTTAGTATCGCGATACCTCCGGCAGAAAATTGACCGTATAGGTAGCTGGCTGAAATGTTTAAGTTTTCTATGGTTCCTCTGACGAATCCGAACATTCCCGCGTATTCTAATTCGGAATTGATATAAATTCCGCTTATGGTGTATCCGCCGCCGTCAAAGCTGCCTTCGAAATAGTTGCTATACGTGCCTATGGGCGTCCAGTTGGATGACGTATAGGCACTGCCGCCGGTTTTGGCATCGCAGATTTCCCCGTCGTCCACAGCTTCGTCGCCGTCGCCGTCGATCCAGTATCCCAGCGCAATATCGGCTGTCAGCACAAAATATTTTCCGCTGCTGTAATCGGGAACATTGTTGACATTGAGTTCAAGATAAGTCAGGTCATCGGCTGAGCTTATCTAATACGGATTGTCTTCGCTTCCGTCGCCGCCGCTGTATGCGTACGTACTGTCAATCAGGCTGTTTGCCACCGTCAGCGTGACGGTTTTGGTAACGCCGCTTAATTCAGCCGCCGTAAGGGTGACTTCCGTGCTGCTGTCCGGGCGGGTTACCGTTGCGTCGCCGCCGCTGATTGAAATAATATCGCTGTCGCTGGAGCACCAGTATACGCCGTTATCCGTGCCCATGGTGAAATCAGCCGTTACGCAGGACGCCGTGTCGCCGTCCGCCAGAAATACCGGAGCCGCCGACACGTACGCCGCATCGGTATCGTCCATACTTACAAGGCGCGGGTACAAATTATCTTCAAACGCCCAGTTTTCATCCGTCCAGCCTTCGCCTGATTCGCCGGACCGCATGCCCGAACCGGTCATTTCCGAGGTGGTCAGTCCCTCCGCGCCGTCTGTTTCCTCGCTGTATATCGTGCCTGCGGCGCACATCTGAGTATCATAATAACAATATGATACCGTGCTGCCATCGTCGTTGTCTTCCACAATGCCGCCAACATTGCCGCTCACGGTACCCGCGCTGTAACAGTATGATACCGTGCCGCCATCGGTGTTGTATCCCGCGATGCCGCCAACATACGTTTCCAGCTTATGGTACCCGTATTATAACAGTTTTGAACCGTGCCGCTGTTACCCGGCCACACCGCCGACATAAGAATCACCCATAATGTAACTGTCGGCCACACCCACGTTTTCGACGGTTGCGCCGCTACGGAGGTAACCAAACAGGCCCTGATAGTCGGAATCCGAAGCGCTTATATAAATGCCACTTACCGTGTGTCCGCCGCCGTCAAAGGTACCGCGGAAATAATTACTATTTGTGCCGATTGGCGCCCACGCGTTGAGACCTTCCGTCCCGTCATTCCACTCGTCCGCATGGGACACATCATTTAAGACGATATCGTCGTCGAGACAGAAGGTTAGGCCTTCATTGGATTTACCCGCGTTGACATATTCAGCCAGTAAGTACAATTCCGTGTCGCTGCTGATGGAATAAACGCCGGACGTCGGCGCGGCACCGCCGTCTGTTAGCACAGATTCATATAAATCTGTCATCGTATCCGCCAGATCCGCCTTTGCCGGCAGCGCCAGCTGGGGCATCAGCGCAATCAGCATACATAAAGTCAATGTCAGTGAAAGTGATTTTTTCCAGATCTGCTTCATAGGTATCCTCCTCTATCCTGTTTTCATTCAGCGTTCTCTCATCCCCAGATGTCGGCTGAAATCTCCTCGCGGATGCGCCTTAAAAATGTCAAATAGGTCTCGCAGCTCAAAACGCCCCACTGGTTTACCCGTTCGGCCGCCTTAAATCGCGGATCATCTTCTGCAAGCCCCACAGTCTGTGCCATGTTGTTTTTATTTCTGCTGTAATTTTCGTTCAGCCGGTTTATCAGAATTTGCGTCTGTTCATACTGTGCGTCAATGAGCGCAAGCTGTTCGTCTGGGCTTAATTCGCCCGAAAAGAACATCTGCATCAGAAACGGCCTGCGTATGACGTAATCCGATTGCTTTTGGCTTAAAAGCCAGTCATGGAGCCTTTCGCGCCCCTTTTCCGTAATTTTGTACAGCTTTTTACTGGGGCCCGCATCCTGCTCAAACCCGCTGACTTCAACAAGGCCGTCATCCTCCAGACTTGTCAGTGTTCTGTATATCTGCGCCTGATCCGCCGGCCAGAAATACGCCGCCGACATATTGAATATTTTTTTAATGTCGTAACCGGACAGCGGCTTAAGCGAAAGGTATCCAAGAATTCCATTTTCAAGAGACATAACACACAGTCTCCTCACTATATGATTATTCTTATAGTATACTAAATAATAACAATTTTCAAGTATATTGTACCCACCATTTTTAAGAAATCATGATTACAACAAGCGGAGTGAGACAATATGAAAAAAGCCGCACCAGGAATCGTAAAGTGGCAAGCCCTTTACATTTGCCTTGATGCGGCGGTTGTTGTAATGATCCAGATAGTTCATGCGTTCAGCTTTGAATTGCTTTATAAAGCTTCAGTTTAGTGCAACAACGCGTTTTATAGCCATATTAGTCATCCGTCCCTGTACGCGCAACGGTATGACGTAGTTTCCATTCACCGTTTACCTTTTTCCACAGATGAGGGGATCTGAATTTATCAGTCAGCTCATGTTTAAAATACTCCGGATTGATCTCAAGATAATCCATAATTTCGTCAAAGTATCGGTCCGGGAACTCCCCATCGAATTTTTTGACCAGCGTAACACCCTCTTCACGCGTAAGGTGATGATTCCTGATTTCCTGAGAAGCATCATATGTGGCGCGTCCGATTCCAAATTTTATAAACGTCGTATAATAATGAAGGTCGTCTATTTTGTCGTCAATACTGTTGTATTTGCTGTATGTACCCTGTGTTCTGAAAGGACGGGCCTTAAAGCCGGTATTTTCAACAGCATAATAGTATACTTCCTGCGGAGTCCACTTCAAATAATAACCTAGATAATGCACTTCAATTTTAGATTTTTCCAAATCTTCATAAGGGGCAGGTAAAAATGATGTAAGATCAGATAGCCTTAAATCATATTGTTTTATGATTTCATTGATTGAAATGCCGCCCAGGTAAATATCGTCAATGTGTTTATAAGTATAGTATGACTTATCGCGCAAAGATGTGGAATTGTCCGCAATCGGGTTCCCGTATTCAGCTTCATTCTCCCCATAAAAAATAAGCGGAATATTAAATTTCAGCGCGATTTTCGGCGCAATGTTTTTCTGCCCTATAATAAATGTCTGAAATGGATGAAACAGATTTTCAATAGCAAGCTTAGTTAATATTTTCATCGCACGGCCGTTGCGATAAAAGCTTATGTTGTCAAAGCCGCCGACGTCAATCCAGTTTTTGAAGTTTTGATAGCCATAATCGGTATAAAGAATGGGAGGCCACGTTACCGTAAGGGGGTTCATTCCATATTTATATTTCAGTACATGAGCCTGATAAGCGCTGTCTTTTCCGCCGCTGCCCGGAACAATACAATCATATGAGCCGTCACTTTTTCTGTATTTATCCAACAGTTCCAACAGTTCCTGCTCCCTTTTCGCCCAATCAATCTGGTCTTTTCCTTCGGCTGTCCTGCACGCGTCGCATACGCCGTCATCATCAATATGCAGAGTCCTCTTTTTGCTTTCAATCGTATGCCTAAATTCGATAGCTGACGCGGGTCTCTGATTGGACATGACGCATTGTTTACAGAACGCAACTTTTTCCGGAAGACCATAATATGCTTTTATTTTTTGATCCATTAGAAAAGCTTCCTCTCGTTACTCACTGTTTATATTTGCTGTCCCTGTCAACGATGTTTTTTAAGTTATTGAGAATCTTAATTCCGGCGCGGCTGCTCTTTTCCGGATGAAATTGTGCCGCAAAAACATTATTCCTTTTAATGCTTGAGCAAAAATTCAGCCCGCCGTATTCAGTCGTGCTCATGATATCCCTCTTACTATCAGGCACAACATAAAAGGAATGAACAAAATACATATATTCACCGTCTGTCAGCGAATCCAATTCTGTCCCTTCCCACTTCTGCGAGGCTCTGTGAATCCGATTCCACGCTATTTGAGGAACTTTAGCAATCCGCTCTCCCGGCACGGTATCGAAAGCGAATTTTCTGACAATTCCGGGAACAACACAGAGTCCCTGATGCTTTCCGAATTCTTCGCTTTCCGTGAACAGCAGCTGCAGTCCCAGACATATGCCCATAAACGGCTTGCCGCTGCTTATAAAATCTTTTATCGGCTGTATCAGGTCAAGATTATCAAGATTATTCATGGCGTCGCCAAACGCCCCGACGCCGGGCAGAACAGCCGCGTCGGCATGAATGACCTTATTCTTGTCTGACGTGATAACGGAATTGAGGCCGACATATTGCAGCGCGTGCTGAACGCTGAAAAGATTACTTATTTGATAATCGATAATTGCCACATATCCCGACCTGCTCATTCCACTGCCTCATTTCCACAATATCTGCATGGGATATGATGGCTAAACAGCTCTTTTTTTACTGCATCAATGCTTGCCGGATGAATTGGCGTAAACGGTTTCCCCTTTTTCAAAAATTCAATATTTCCTTCTTTTGCGCCGGTAAATGACTGGCTGATATGCCTTATTGTCTCATAATGAAACATTGAGGCAACAGCGACGGCATCCGCGCCGCCCGCCTCAATCACCTCTCTTACATGGCTAACTTTACCCGCTCCGCCATGTGCGATAACCGGAACCGAAACCGCCGACGACACCTTTTTTGTCAGTTCAAGATCGTAGCCTTCCCCGGTTCCTTCCTTGTCCACCGAGGTAATGACGATTTCACCCGCTCCCAATTTCTCCACTCTTTTTGCCCATGAAACGACTTCAACGCCTGTTGCATCCCTGCCATTGTCGACATATGCGTAATAATTGCCATCAGGACTTTTAATTGCCTCAATGGCTACGACAATCGTTGACGAGCCGAAAATTCCGGACGCTTCCGTTATAAGACCCGGATTACGGATTATGGCGGTATTTAAAGAGACTTTATCAGCGCCCGCTCTCAATACCTCCCTGATGTCCGTAATGGAGCGGATTCCACCGCCGACTGTCAACGGAATGAATATTTCCCTTGCCGTCCGCGAAATAATGTCCTTCAGGCTGTTTCTTTCGTAAAGGCTCGCTACAACATCCATATACATCAGTTCATCGGCGCCGGATTCATAATAATACCTTGCAAAATCCTCCGGCTTACCGAGTACCCTAAGCCCTTCCAGATGGATACCCTTTACAAGGTTTGGCCCTTTAATATCAAGACGCGCTATAATACGATGCATGATCCCGATATCCTTCCAGCAAAAAATATATAACGCAATACTATAAAAGTATCTTCGCCAAAGCCTCAGCCACAATAAAATCATATTTCGTATCGATGTCCACCGATCTTTCATTTGGCATAACGTATGCATAAGAATGGCAGTGAAAGATATCCTGAGATTTTTTGATATAATCCGACCTGATAAGATAAATTGCGCCGTTAATCCTATAATAGACAGGCATCTTCTGCCTTGGGATATTATTTATTTCGTTCGCAATAAAATTCTGCATCGATTTATTTGGGGGCAGCTTATTACACCAAAGGACGGAATGCTCCGTTTCGCAAACGGATATGATGGCATCAGCCGTCAATTGCTCCGACAAACTGAGAGAAGCCACGATATCCTGTGACCTTCTGAGCGGAGAAGTTGGCTGCAACAATAGGACATATTCAAAAACCTTACCCATAATCTCATAATTTTTCAGCGCCTCGATAACACAGTCCCAAGATGAAGACTGCTCTCCGGCAAGCGCCTTTGACCGTAAAAACGGCACGCTTGCGCCGCTTGCTTTCGCTATATCGGCGTATTTTGCGGAATCGGTAGAGACAAATATCTCATCGACCACACCTGAATTGCACGCCGCTTCTATACTATATGACAAAAGCGGCTTTCCATTGAAAGGCAGAATATTTTTATCGGGCAGTCTTTTTGAACCGCTGCGGGCGGGAATAACAGCAAGAATTCTTTTTCCGTTGTACATAGAATCATCCCCAGTAAACAAGCGGCGATTATCTTTCCGATTTTTGACTTTAAAAGGATACGGTCACGTATCATTCCAAATCATAAAAGCTCTTTTTAAGATTGATTTTATCCTTTTCCAAAAATTCTTTTATGGCGCCTAATATTTTTCCGGATACGTCTCCGCCGCCGTAAGGCAGTGTCATCCGCTTAATTTTGCATTTGAATTTCCCCGAAAGGGCAAGCTTCATACTGCGCAGGATGTCCTTTTGTGCCGGATCACATGAAATAACGGATCCGGCGCAGATCCTTCCTTTTTGCCGTTCTCCGATATTGATGGTCGGTTTCCCAAAGGCGGGCGCCTCAATGATGCCGCTGGACGAATTTCCGATTACCATTTCGCAGTATTGCAGCGCCGACAGATAACGCAGCACGCCCAGAGAAGCGACGCCCAACGTATTCTCCCGGCCTTTGCAATATTCGTCAATCGTTTTGTTAATGCTTTGACCGTTTGCGTCCGCATTTGCTTTCGTAATGATGTAATTCATATCCGGCATTTCGTCTATTGCGGAAAGAAGCTCAGAAAACTGGCCGCCTGCCGTATCGTTTTCCATTGTCGCGGGATGAAACGTAACGAGGCAAAACGGTTTATCCAGATTAAAATTGAGCCGGCATGACAGTTCCTCTTTCGAAAGCAGCTTTAATCGCTCGGCGTTTTCAACGCCAAGCGAACCGACATTGAAAACCCGTTTGGGATCTTCTCCCATCTGGATGACTCGTTTTCTGTACTGCTCGGCAGCGGTAAAATGCAGATAGCTCATTTTTGTGATTGAATGCCGAAAGCATTCATCAATGGCCCCTTCGGTAGATTCTCCGCCATAAATATGTGCGATTGGTACGTGGGCTACCGCCGCGGCCGTCGCGGCGGCGAATATCTCAAACCGGTCACCTAAAACAATCAGGAAATCAGGCTTTGAAGAGGAAAAGTATTCCGCAAAACGAATAATACCGGCTCCAATGGCTTTTGACATCGCCTCGTTGCCGTCGCCGTCCTGTAACATCTCAATTTTTGCGTGAATTGGATAGTTGTCTTCTTCAATTTCCCTGTAGGTAAGGCCGAATTTTTCCGACAAATGCATTCCTGTCACGGCAATCTGAAGATTAAGGGCGTTATCACTCCGGATCTTACTTATCAAGGGACGAAGCAGACCGTATTCCGCTCTTGATCCCGTAACGACACAGATATTTTTTCTCATATTTCAATCAATTCGTCTTCGGCAAAATCCCTTATTGCGGGGCTTCCAAGCACGTCAAACCATCTCATGGGCGAAATCCCGTTTCCGGGCCTTTTTACGGTAATATTTTTTTCCGTCAGCGTTTCCCCGGCATAGATCGCTTGCTTTGCTACAATACTCTTTCTGACGATTTCAAGATTGCAGCGCTCCGATTCCGTAACGCGTTTTTGGCCGTCTCCCAAAGCTGTTTCAATATGTCTTATGGCTGTAATCATCTCTTTCAGCTCCAGAGGCTCAAGACTTGCCTTATGATCAGGTCCCTGCATATCCCGGCTGATTGTAAAGTGCTTTTCAATCACATTCGCGCCAAGTGCCGCCGCCGCTATCGACACTTCTGTCCCCAGCGTATGATCAGAGTAACCGACCTTTAAACGAAACTCATTTTTCATCGTGCGCATTGCTTTCAAATTTACATCTGAAAAAGGTGTGGGATACTGCGTATTGCAATGGAGGAGTGTAAGATCATAGGCTCCATTTGCAATCAGTGCGTTGACGGCGGAGCGCACCTCGTTTATGTCGCACATTCCAGTGGATAAAATAATCGGTTTTTTTAACCCTGCTATTTTTATCAGATGGGGAAGGTTTGTTATTTCCCCGGACGGAATTTTATAGATCGGCATATCTATGGATGCAAGAAAATCAACGCTCTCAAAATCAAACGGCGTGGATAAAAACATGATTTCCTTTTCATCGCAGTAAGCTTTCAGTTCAAGGAAATCCCTGTCGGAGAGCGCGAGCTTTTTCAACATATCCAGTTGGTTCCCGCCTTTACCGGTTCCCGCTTTTTGATATTCGGCTTTTTGCGCATATTTTGTCAACAGCTTCTCAGGTTTGAAGATCTGGAATTTCACCGCGTCGGCACCGGCTTCTGAAGCAATACGAACCAATTCTTTTGCGTTTTCAAGGTTTCCGTTATGATTCACGCCCGCTTCCGCGATAATAAGAATTTTATCCATGGTAACCGACCCTTCTGCATGGATTTCCGTATGCGATTATATGATCCCGCAAATGATCCACCACGTTGCTTTGAGCGCCGATAAGCGAGTGATTTCCTATGATGATACCGTTTTTAACCGTCGTATTCGCACCGATGTGTGTATGCTTTCCGACTGTGACATCCCCGCAAAGCACAGTACCTGGGGCGATATGCGCAAATTCGCCGATTCTGCAGGAATGCTCCACAATCACTCCGGTGTTGATAATCGCCATGGCCTTTATTTCAGCTCCTGCATTGACCGAGGCGTTCTTTCCGATATACACTCCCTCAGACAAGTCCGCATAACTGCTCACGTTTGCGGATTTGTCTATAACGGGAGGTAAAATGAAGCCGATATTTTTTAATTTGATAAACAGCCTTTCCCTGACGGATGTATCTCCTATGCTTCCCACCGTCACAAAAGCATACTTTACGCCGTTTTGATAGTATTTTTCGAGAAATGAATCGTCTCCGATAATGTCAAAACCCAATATATTTTTTCGCGTATACTCATCGGCTTCCGTAATGCCGACGATTCTATAAACGCCTTGCGAAAGGATGCTGTCGATTACGCAAAGCGCATGTCCGCCTGCGCCAGCAAGTATGATTTCCTTCATGATTCCAAGCCCACCAGTTTTCGTTTTTCGGGGTAAGAAAAGCGTATCTTATATAATGATATGTGGGCAGGATGCACTATATGATATTGAAAAGCTAAAGCGCCTGATGCTGCAGCTTACAGCATTTCCAGATAAGAATGGGACAATGCAGATTCACTTTGCCGCCGCCTTTGGCGGTACGTTCCAAAAGCTTATCGCTCCCAAACTTAACTGGAATTGCTGTAGAGAGGTAGCAAAAACAAGGAGCCGCCATTGCGGACGGCTCCTTGTTAGATTGCCTTGATTATGGGATGGCGAATGTCGTGGTCGTCGACATCGACGCAGAGGCATTATAGGTCTGCAGGGTAATAGGTGTGTTGGCGTCCAAAGAAATAGCGCTGGATGCAACGATATTAACAGAGGCTGAAGATATCACATAAATGCCGGGCTGCTGCAAAACGCCCTGAATAAACAGGCTGTTAGAAGCCGCGTCGGTTACAAACGCGTCCGTCGTTCCGCCATCACTGATAACCCAGTTTGCTACTGCAAGCGTATAGGATTGACCGGCAGAAATAACGTAGGCAGAATCGGTAAACGTATAAAAATACTGATGGACATCTTGTGTCGTCTCTATCGCAGGTACCGCGCCGGCCAATTTAAAAAGCTGTAAAGCCATTTTTTCTCTCCTTTCCGCAAAAGTCTCTGCGGAGCCGTCTGCGTATGACATTGCGCGGGTGAAGCTGCCCGACAAGTCCAGCGGCGGATTCGCATCACACTAATATTATATGTCGCCGCGCAGCATCAGTGATAAAAGCCTAATGCGGAGCGGCCTCGTCAAGGCTTTGCACCGGGGTCGCTCCGGAGTTTTTCAATCGCTTTTTCAATATCGTGAATGCCTGTCTGCGGCCGCGGCACGCAGACGGCGGGGCACTTTTGCAAAACAAGGCATGTCTCCAGAAGCTGAAGCGCCTGCGCGGTTTTATTCAGTTTTGCATACAGCTCCGCGCGCAGAAATTGAATATCTGTATAAAAGGGAAAAAGCAGCGCGCCCTCAGCCAGGAGTTCTTCCGCCACGTCATACCTTTCGAGCGCCAGAAAACAGATTGCGAGGCATTTATACAGATGCGGCGTATAGAGATATCCTCCGCAAAAGGCGCGGCGCGCAAGCTCAAACGACGCGGCGCTCTCTTTGTACTTGCCGGCTTGCAGCAGCAGAACACCCTTTACATAGCGCAGGTAGCCATCCTGCTGGCGCTCCTCGATATCCTTTTGCAAAAGTTCGATCCGCTCTTTTGCCTGCCATTCGGCGCCTTTCCCAAGGCGCACGACGCGAAGACCGCAGTTCTGAACGGAAAAAAGCTCCTCATCCGGTATATATGCAAAGGAGCGGTAGCGAAAACGGTAACCTGCCCGGTTGCGCAGCAGGCGAAGGCTCTGCGTCGGCAAAGTCACGGCGCCTTTTTCCTGCCCGTCGTCCGATTCGACGAGGTAGGCTTCCGCAGTGGGATTTTGCAAAAGAAGCTCCAGTTCCTTTACCTGCTCGCGCGCGATCGTCTCGGTTGCCTCCAGAAAAAGTACCCATTCGCCGGACGCGCGCTCCATGCAGAAATTCCTGATCCTGCTGAAGTCGCCCTCCCACGCTGGGGTGTATACCGCGGCGCCCGCCCGCCGCGCGAGATCCGCTGTGCCGTCTTGGGAGCCAAGGTCGGCTACGATCGTCTCGTCGGCTATTCCATCCATAGCTTTCAGGCAGGCCGGAAGAAACGATTCCTCATTTTTTGTAATAACGCAAAGGCTCAACTGTTTTTGTACCGCCATAGCTTTCACACCGCCTTTCCTTCTTCTGTCAGGGACTCCGCTTCCAGCGCGGTTTTTTCCAGTGCCACCGCGACGCTCCCGCTGACCGCTCCGAGGTCACGGAAGAACTGCCTGTGTAGGTCAAATATCTTTGTTCTTTTTTCCCTCGTATCAATTGCGCCCAATTGATCCATCAAATAGAAATATGCGCAGTGAACCCGCTGAAAAAAGAAACAGGAAAGGTTGTCGGATAAACATTGATAAAAAAATGATAGATTCCGTTTATAAACCACATCAAATATTTCCATATACTTTTTTTCATCCTTATCGACGCACAAAAGCAGCATTCTTTCGCTTTCCAGCCTTTTTAAATTTATCTCACGCGCCATATTGTGGAACATGACGGCATAGTGTTTTATATCCGCCGTCAGCTTTTTAAGCATCTCTCCGCGCTCCTCGACGGAAATCTTCTTTCTTTCCTCAGCGAGCAGATCGTTTACCCGATACGGGAGAGGCTCTGTGCAATACCGTTCTATCAACTGCGAAAATTTTTCCCGCCCGGCGCCCCTGATTTTTGCCCCTCCCTCAGTGGCGTTGTAGAAATGATGCTCCGGGTGATTGGAAATAATAGTTTCTATACCGGTCCGGAAATGTGCCCAGATCCGATTTGACGGAAGCATTTTCCCATCGTTGCCCTCCACCAAGACCGTGGGAAGTGCGTGGAATAAATTCCGCTCCGGCTTTCCTATATTCTGCGAGATGACGGCGTCTTTGCTGTGCGTGGCGCCATCTGGGCCATAGGATAAATCCTGGCCGACGAATATGATGGGGTCGGCGCCGAGGTGGATGGCGGATACCGCCGCGAGATGTGCCACACTGGCGCCGGCATCCAATGCGCTTTCGTCACCGATAATTGAGTTAACCCAACGGTTAATTCCCTCTCCCATTCTGAAGATAGGCAGTTTTTCTCCCGCGAAGGAGGAGAAAATACGAGGATCGGCCACTACGAGGGCAAAAAGGGCGATATCCGGCGGATATCGGCGGTCCTTAAAATGATATAGGTAGTCGATCTTTGAACGCTCAAGGACACATAGGACATCAGGTTTTATCCCGCTTTTAGTAAGCGGCACGATCGCCGATTCCGCACAGATCATAAGGCACTTGCCCTGGATCTTTTTCAGCAGCGGTATGCTTTTGTCGAGCGACGGCCCGTTGGAAACGATAACCGCCGTCACGCCCCGGAATTTGTCTTTCATGCTGCTGAGAAACGGGCTCTCGGCAATTTCCTTTAAATTGGCGAAAAGATTGCGCATCCCCAGCATATCGTCCTGATGACTGTTCCCCACGCACGACATCACGAAGGTCAGCTTGCCGAAGATATACCGATGAATTTCCAAATACTCCTGTTTGAAGTGCCGCGCTGCGGAAAGGGTAAATAAAATTGTCGGATTAGAGGCAACAAAGAAAAGCCTGCTGCAGAATGATTCAGAAAACGCCCTGCTAAAGCAGGCACTGTCGCCAACATAAAAAATAATCTTCTGCGTTTCAAAAAGAGGCGACAGATCGAAATAATACATCATCGCCTTAAAAAGGCAAATGTCTCTCTCAAACACGACAACAACCGATTGCGGTGGCTTTTTCGCAAACATTTCGAAAAGCGGATATCCGAAACCGCAGCCATAGAGGAATGCCAGCGATGACTCCTCAAGATGCAGTGAGCTTACCCACATTTTGGATTCTTTTATCGGGTGCTCACTTGTGATGTGGAACACGGCGCCGTCCCGTTTGTAAATGCAGACCGGGAGGCCTTCGGAGTTATATGTAACCTCAATTCTCTCCCCCAGCGCTTCTTCTGAAACGCCGGACACGGTATCCTTAAGCCACTGCGGCAGCAGATCGAAGTTCTTTTGATACATCGCTTGCGTTTCATCGGACTTTGCAATCTTCATACTCCGTCGTCCCCTTTCGCCCATTCTTCGCTGAGCGGTAATAGGACATCCTCTAAAAGATCCGTGATCCCGGCGATATCCTGGTTTTGTATATAAAAAAGCAGCGTCTTTAAACCGGGCAGCAGCCGCTCACCGATACAGGGTCGCTGCGAACACTGGTCGCCCTCCACCGCTGTTTCGAGCTTAGCCGCCGCCAGAAGGCTTTTGATGCCCGCGGCATCCTCGCCGCTCCGAAACTGCTCCGCAGCCGTCTGCAAAACGTCATATATGTGCCCGTCCCGCGGCTCAAATGCGGCTTGCTCGGTCTTTTTCTTAGTCTCATTCATCATCGATGTTATCCCTCCACCCTCCAAGCTGATATTGCGCAAGAATATTTAGCGTACTGATGGCATGACTGCGAAGCAATTCGTCGTATTTTTGAAGCAGCGCGCTTTCCTCTTTTTCTTCCTCTTCCGATAAAATTGTTTTTTCAAGCATTGCCGCTTCCTCACGGATAGCTGCCATAAGGCTGCGAAATTCCAATTGTTCAGGACTTGTTATCTCCTTCATCATAATTCCTCCTATCAGTCAGATCGTTTGTTGAACACACTGCCGTATTCCTTGCAGGCCTTATGAAAACTTTTTTTGCCGCCGATATCAATCCAATACTCCCGGACGGGAAAAACGCAGGTCGCCTCCTTATCATGAAGGAGTATGTCGAACAGACTGGTCATATCGAAAAAGGAATTTTGGGGCACATACCGAAGCGTCTCGGGGCTCAGCGCATATATTCCAGCGTTTATAAAGCTTGCGTAAACCGGCTTTTCCTCAAAGCCGATCAAACGGTCGCGGTTCGCTTTGACGACACCATAAGGCACTTGATAGTCATATGTGGTCACAGCTATCGTCGCTTTGGCCTGATGTTCCCGGTGAAAATCAATAAACTGTTTAAAATCCAGTTTTGTAAGAACATCACCATTTATTACAAGAACAGGCTCCGCGGTATGAAACGGGAAAAGGCTGAGGGATCCGGCTGTCCCCATCCGCTTTTTTTCATCAAGATAATGAATTTCCGCACCGTAATCGCAGCCGTCTCCGAAATGACGCTTGATCTGTTCTGAGAAATAATTGACGGAGATGCAAATCCGCGTGAAACCCTGCTGCACAAGCTGCTCTAAAATAGTCTGCAGAATGGGTTTTCCGCCGATTTTGAGCATGGGCTTGGGACAGCTGTTTGTCATGGGCGCAAGCCTTTTGCCAAGTCCTCCAGCCATGATGACAACCCAGCTGTCGCTGCGAAAATCGGGCAGCTGACAGTCGAGCCTTTCTAGTCCAACCACGTGTCCGGCTTCATCTACGACCGGCAGGTGATGCAGTTTATTCGCTTTCATGATATTGATGATGCTTTTTCGGTCGCTCAGTTTAGGTATTGTAACTGGGAGAGGGTTCATGATACTGCTGACAGGGCTGTCCAAAGGTATTCCCTTCAGAATACCGCGGCGTATATCACCGTCTGTGACAGTGCCAAGCAGTTTTCCTTCATCATCCGTTACAACAGCAATTTGCTGGGAATTTTTATCTATGATTTCAATGGCTTTGTAAATTCTGAAATCGGCAGATATCAGCGCTTTTTCCCATTCGTCCATAACGTACCTCCGGTAGATTAGATGGCACTTTAACAAGGCTGTCACGCCTTGCTTTAATGCCAATCTCCAATCTATTATATTTGCCAGAGATGCATTTGGTGACATTAACACTAAAGCTGCCGTAAAAGCATCGGGCTTTTACGGCATATCGTTCCCCGGCGGTAAAAACGGCAAACCAAGCCTTGCGCTGCTTGGTATATTTATGATACGGCGTTCCAGACTTTCCGCTGTCGAAAGATCCATCTGGGGGCAGTTTTGAAACATGGGCAATCGGTTCATTAACGTCCAGGCAGGGCGCGTCTTTATTCCCTGACGGTTCGTTTCCTCAAGAATCGAGTCGCGCAGCGCAGCATTTTCTTCCGACAATATCAGCGTATTAAGCCAGTAGTTGCTCTTTGCGTATGAGGGTTCCGTAAAAACACGAATCCCCGGTACACCGATGAAGGCTTTTCGGTATTCTTCCGCCAGAGCCCGTTTTAGGCAGAGAAATTCTCCGATTTGCTCAAGCTGTGCGCAGCCAAGCGCCGCGTTAAGGTTCGGCATTCTGTAATTATAGCTGACCTCGTCGTGAACAAACGCCCAACGGTGCGGTAGCTTTGCCGTCGTCGTCAGGTGCTTTGCTTCCCTGTAAAGTTCTTCGTCGTCGGTCAGAATTGCACCTCCGCCGCCTGTAGTCACGATTTTGTTCCCGTTGAAGCTGAGAGCAGAGAGCTTCCCGAACCTGCCGGTATGGATGTTTTTATAATACGATCCTAGCGATTCGGCTGCGTCTTCAATCAGTGTCAATCCGTACTCATCGCAAATTTGAAAAAGCTGTTCCATATTCACCGGATGCCCGAAGGTATGCATGACAACCAGTATGCGGATCGGTCGATTCGTCAGTCTGTTATAGCAGATTCCGTTTTGCATCTTGGTTACTGTTTTCAAGTAGTTGCCCAATTTACCGCCGTTGACCCCAAGCGAACCCATATCGCTGTCGACCAGATGTGGAACCGCGCCGCAGTAGCAAATGGCGTTTGCCGTCGCAACAAACGTCAAAGTGGGCATCAACACCTCGTCCCCTGGCCGCACTCCCGCTAATTTAAGGCAAATATGCAGTGCCGAAGTGCCGTTGACCACCGCCGCTGCAAATTTCGCTCCTGTAAACCGAGATAAGTCTGCTTCAAATTTACTAACGTATGAACCGACAGAGGAAACATAGCCGGAATCGAGACAGTCTTTCACATAATTCCATTCGAGCCCCGAAAAATACGGTTCATGCAGGGCTACCGGTTTCACCTCATTTGATAGCACTGTTTCCAGGATGGATGTAATTTCCTCTGGGTTTACTGTTTCATGCATACTCATACCACATACCCGCCTGTCTTGTACCGTTTCTGATTTTCCGCGTCTGAAAACCATTCCACAGTCAGCGCCAAGCCCTTTTTGAAACCCTCCAATCCCCCGAATTCAGGTTCCCAGCAAAACAGCCGTTTGGCCTTGGCTGTATCCGCATACAGCCGCTGAACCTCGCTTTTTTCCGGCCTGATACGTTTTGCTTCCGCCGTCACTTCAACATCTACATTCATGACCTGAGCGATCATCCTGACCGTCTCACCGATGGAAATTTCAAAATTGCTTCCGATGTTGACGGCTTCGCCCAAAGCCTCGTCACAACTGGCAACCTCACAGAATCCCCTAACCGTGTCGCGTACAAAATTAAAATCCCTTGTAGGGGTAAGAGAGCCCAATTGAACTTTACGCTTTCCCTGCACAATCTGGGTAATGATCGTTGGAATCACCGCACGGTTTGACTGACGGGGGCCATAGGTGTTAAAGGGGCGGATAATAGAAACGGGGGTGGAAAACGAACGATAATATGAAAGTGCAAGCTGGTCGGCCGCAATCTTTGAAGCAGCATACGGCGATTGCGCCTGCAGAGGGTGCGTTTCCGGGATAGGCACAAATTCCGCCGTTCCATACACCTCGCTTGTAGAGGTTTGTACAATTCGTTCAATTTCCAGCTCCCGCGCGGCCTGAAGTACATGAAGCGTCCCCTTTACATTAGTGTCAATATACGCGTCCGGAGAATAATATGAAAAAGGTATTGCAACCAAAGCGGCCAAATGAAAAACTGCACTGCATCCCTGCAAAGCAGTCTTTACGCGGTAAGGGTCTCTGATGTCGCCCTGAAATATCTCAAGATTATCTTGAATTTCTTTGGGGGACTGTTCCAGCCATCCCCATGAATTGAACGAATTGTAATAAACAAAAGCACGAACTGAGCATCCTCTGCGAACCAGTTCCTCCGTCAGATGGGAGCCGATAAACCCGTCTGCACCGGTAACCAATACTTTTTTCCCGAAAAGATTCATGCTGCTGCCTCCATTGGTTCTGATTTTACCGTCATTGTTTTCTAATTTGTATTCATAATTTCATCAAAATAGACATATCCTGCTGACATAAAAATCGCTGGATTGATTTTGTCATTCAGGTCAGAATCGCAAAATGATTATCAAAATTCTCAGCATATACGAACGCCCGGGATGTTTACTCCTGTTGAGCACAAAAATGCTGATTGTCCGAGGTGAACTTTGTGTCCAAACACAGTCCTTTCCTTATATGCAGACTGACCGACCAGTTCGGGAATTTGATTAGCCCATACGAGCCAGGCGCCGTTACATATACTCTGATGCGTATCTGTGATGATAAACACTGGTCTGTTTCGATTTTGGGCTACATCGTCGTTTACGAAGACGAGGAAAAGATTTCGCCGCCGATTCCTTTTTGCATTATTTCATCTTTTTGTCTTACCGTCCCCAAAGCAAGTTCCGTTACTTTCCAGTTGATAAATTTTCATGTCTGGGCGATTTCCTGTCAGCATAAATGTACTTCAGAAGTTGGACAGATTAAGATTCTGATAAGTATAGAAACGTATGCTTCCTCGCAAAAAAAAACCGCTCTTCTGGTTCCCCGGGTTGATGAGAATCTTTGCGTAATAGGCAGTGCCTGCATCCATGCCGATCAGATATTTGACAGTACCCAAATCAGCAGCAAATACTGTATTCTGTATAACGCCGGGCTGCGGGCTGAAGTATCTCAGTACGATGCCATTGCAGACGGAAAAAAACGTTGTTTCCGAAACAGTGATGAAAAAAAGGAGTATAGGGGCTTTGGAATTCTTTCTCCAGAGGAAGTTTCATACTATAATGTTTTTGTTAACGGTTTGCTGCAGCCAAAGAAGAACTACATTTTGAAAAAGGGCGAGCTGATATTCACAACACAAAACATCCCCTCTAAAGGCCAGACTGTTATCATACTGTTTGTCACTTGGAAAAACGCTAATTGGGAAACAGTGGACTCAACTGAATGGCAATACAGCGTGATATCCGACGGTTTTAAGAAGATATATACGAATGAGGACGAATTGCCGGAATATAAAAGCCGTGGGATTCCTTCCCCTTATGAAGTCTCTTTTTTTAATCTTTATATCAACGGCGTTCTTCAGCCGAAAGCCAATTATTGCGTCAGGAAAGGCATGCTCAAATTGACCACCGAAGACGTCCCCGCAAAGGGTGCGTTTGTCATTTTGGAATCTGTCGTTATCCGCGACCCGGAACGACGCCTTTTCCGAACACTCACTTCGTCTTATAATGCCTATTCAAATGGCAGTAAAATCTATACCAATCAGGACGAAATAGCGATGTATGGTTTGGACGGAATTTCCAAACCAGGTTGTAATTCATACCAAAATTTGTTTATAAATGGTATCATTCAGCCTCACAAAAATTATAGCGTTTATAAAAGCTGTTTGATCCTGGAAACCGAAGACAACCCAAGCGAGAACGATCCTATTACACTGCAGTCTGTCAGTAGCGTCCCTGCGGTACCCTGTTGTAAAACTCAATTTTCAGAAAAAGCTCTTGCCCACTGGGAAAAAATATATCATATCAGTAAATATCTTGATGACTTTACTCAACATTCTGAAGATGATCCGTTTTCCGAAGAAGTTTCATTGAATAGTAGGGAAAAGAATATTCCTTGAATTTGCACCGATATTTCTGAAAATTTAAGTAATATAAAAAATTTTGGCCACAAAAGCCGGGTCGATATTAATGCCAATAGAACCCGCCGAATTGCTGACACAGTTGATGGTGCATAAAAAAAGTAAAGCCCGCACAACATCTAATGTTGTGCGGGCTTATGATTGGCGGAGATGGAGAGATTCGAACTCTCGAGACCGTTTTGCGGCCTACACGATTTCCAGTCGTGCGCCCTCGACCAAACTAGGCGACATCTCCATATATTTGCTCTACCAAAAAGCGATATTCAATTGTATCCATCAGAGGATTTGTATAATTTTCAATGATACATCTTCGGCCTAATCGCCACAGCAGTGTCGCCGACTGTGCTATTATAAATCATGCCCTCTTCAAAGTCAAGCCAAAATTAATTGTATTTTGCATATGTAAGTGGTATAATGTAATAGTTAAATAATAACAATTTTACATGGAACAGAGACCGGGAACCTCATTTCTCCGGTTGGAAGGAGAGTCTATGAGAAACAACAAGACAGTCCTGACCGCTGTTAAGCTGCTCATTACCGCCATCGTCGGCTTTATTTATTTTTATATAAAGCTGCCGGCAATCAATCTGCAGGACAATGCTTTTTATACCTTTATCTTTATTCTCAGCGCCGTTTACTGCCTTATCTCAATCATATCTGTCGGCATATACCATGTTGAAAGCGTCGGCGAGCTCATCGGAATTCTCAAGAAAAATGCCTTTATCCCAGCCGTCATCTGTGTGGCACTTCTCGCTCTGATGATATTTGGCTCGCTTATTTCCGCACCCATTTTCCGCGCCGGGGCCTACAACCGGCTGCTCACGGTCGAAAGCGGCGATTTTTCGTCTGAAGTCAAAGAAATTTCTTTTGATCAGATTCCCATGCTGGACGCGGCCAGCGCCGAAAAGCTTGGCGACCGTAAACTGGGCGAGCTCTCAGATATGGTCTCTCAGTTCGAGGTCGCAAACAACTATACCCAAATAAACTATAAGGGTCGGCCTGTTCGCGTCACACCGCTTATGTACGGCGATGTCATAAAATGGTTCAACAACCGTGCCGAGGGTACGCCGGCCTATCTTGTACTCGACATGGTCACGCAAAATGTGGAGGTCGTTCGCCTTGACGACGGCATCAAATATTCCACTTACGAGCATTTTGGCCGCAACCTCTACCGCCATCTCCGTTTTAACTATCCCACCTTTATGTTTTATGGCACAAGCTTTGAGATTGACGACGACGGCACCCCATACTGGGTCTGTCCCAGGATGGTAAAAACCATAGGCCTCTTCGGCGGCCGTGATATAAACGGTGCCGTACTGGTAAACGCCATTACCGGAGAGAGTCAGTATTATGAGGATGTCCCCAACTGGGTCGACCGGGTATATTTTGCCGACCTTATCATGCAGCAATACGACTACCACGGTATGTATCAAAACGGCTTTATTAACTCCATTTTAGGCCAAAAGGGCGTCACCGTCACGACAGATGGTTACAACTACCTTGCGATGGACGATGATGTCTATATGTATACCGGCGTCACTTCCGTCGGAGGCGACCAGTCCAACGTTGGATTTATCCTTACAAATCAGCGTACCAAAGAGACGCGGTACTACCCCAGCGCCGGAGCTACTGAGTACTCGGCAATGGGCAGCGCCGAGGGCGAGGTACAGCACCTGAAATATGACGCCACATTCCCGCTCCTTCTGAACATCAGCGACCAGCCCACCTATTTTATGGCCATGAAGGATGCGGCCGGACTCGTTAAGATGTACGCCATGGTCAATGTCCGGCAGTATCAGATCGTCGCCGTCGGCAGCACTGTCGCCGAATGTGAGTCAAACTATATTCAAATGCTCAAGCAGGGCAATATCGTCAGCGGAGAGGCGGTGAACTCCAGCGAGGTTACCGGAGCGATAGCGGACATCCGTTCGGCTGTCATTGACGGCAACACGCAATACTTCATCCGTCTCCAGGATGAAGATTGGTATTATGTCATCTCCGCTGCGGATAATGAACTGGCTGTCATTTTAAGTCCCGGCGACGGGATCAAGCTGAGCATTGGAACCGACGATGGTGAGCTGAGAAGCGCTTATTCCATCGCCCGCGCCGACTGATTGATACAGCAAAATGCACTAAAAAGCTGCGGCTATTAACAAGCCGCAGCTAAGCGTACCGACGGTATTGGCACGTTTTATCCCATACCCTTCATAAGCATCCCGGTTTCGCCGTATGTGCGGCGGGTCGGGGTGTTTTTCCGCCGCACATGTCGCCGGAAAAACAGATTAATATGTTATTTTAATAAAACTTAGACGAAACTTTATTACAGTTGGACTGCACCTATTAATAAACCACAGTTTTTATTTCGTTTTTATGTGCCGCAATAGCGCCCAGTGCCGTTGCGAAGGCGGGGTTTTCCGGTATCATAAAGTGCATACCGTAAAACTCACCCAGCTGCCGGAAAATTTGCCCTGTCTGCGGGATTGCGGCAAGCGTGCCCGTCAGTACCGCATCTTTTATCGGCGTATTCTGACAGGCAAACGTTGCAACCTTACAGATCGTTTGAAACACCATATTGATAAGCCCCAGAGCGATATCTCCCCTTGTCGGCATACTGTCAAGCTTTCCAAAGTTGGATGCCGTGAGCCACAGCGGAAGCGTATCCGTTTCCCGGCAGCAGATATCACGCACCATCAAATCGACGCCTCCAAGCCGTCCTGTCTCCGCCAGGTCAGCTATGGCATAGACATTACTCTCGTTAAGCAGCATCATTCCAAGTCCGCAGAGGGTCCCGCCGCCAAGACCGCTGCCGCCTATATGCCGGTGCATACTGCCTTTCGACATCACAAGCGCCGTCCCAGTCCCCATACTGACGACCAGAGCTTCATCCAGCCCGGAGGCGGCGAGCCCGCCAAATCCGATGGCCTCAAACTCGGATATTTTATAGGTCGGCACACTATGGATATTCCCGGAAAAGTAGGAGGCTCCAACCCCCGTCAGGATGATTTTATCGACATCAGTCCAACTGAGTCTATTTTTTTCGAAAAACGCATCCAGAGCACTGGATACGGATTCAACCTGATTTTTTCCCGAATCGATCTGATAAGCACCAATTGTTTTGTCTTTTTCGTCGCAGGCGACGAGCTTTGTCGTCGAACCCCCGACATCAACTCCGATTACCACTGTGGTTTGACCACCTTACATATAGTTTTATTTGAGTATTTCCTCCGCCATAGCCTCCATCGCTTCAATATCTTTTGCTCTCATGACACTGCGAATACTAACCATCGGCTCGGTTATCTCAATATTTTTCATGCTCTCAAAATAAGCGCGCATGAGTTTCCCGGACGCGGGCGCCCAGGAACCGTTTTCAATAATACCGACGCGGCGGCAGCGGTATGTCTTTATCTTTAAATGGTAGAGAAAATCCTCCATTACCGGAAACAGGTTACCGTCATAGGTTGGACTTGCGACCACCAATTTATCGTAGCGAAACGCATCCTCAACCGCTTTAGCTATATCACTGCGCGCAAGATCGGTTACGATGACTCTTTTGGCGCCCTTCGTTTTGAGTATCTCGGCAAATTTTTTTATGGCTTCTCGTGTATTGCCGTGCATGGAGGCATAGGCAATCAGTACGCCCTCATCTTCCGGTTCATAACGGCTCCAAACCCTATATTTACCGATGTAGTAGTCAATATTCCCCTTAAGTATGGGACCATGCAAAGAACATATCATACGGATTTCAAGCCCTGCAAGCTTTTTAAAAAGCGACTGCACCTGCGCACCGTATTTTCCCACAATGTTCATGTAATAACGGCGTGCCTCATCCGTCCAGTCTTCATCCGTATCCAGCGTACCGAACTTGCCAAAAGCATCTGCTGAAAAGAGCACTTTATCAACATCATCATAGGCCACCATAACTTCCGGCCAATGTATCATCGGCGCCATGAAAAATGTGAGGGTATGCCGCCCCAGGCAAAGCGTATCGCGATCTTTTACCCCAACGGTACGGCCTTCCACATCAAAATCAAAAAATTGCGGCAGCATAGAAACCGCCTTTGCACTGGCGACCAGCTTTACTTCAGGATATCTTTCCATAAAGTATCCGATATTTCCGGCATGATCCGGTTCAATATGCAAGCTGATGAGGAAGTCGGGTTCCCTGCCGTCAAGAGCGCTTTCAAGATTTTTGATCCATGCATCGGTTTCGCGTTTGTCAACCGTATCCAGTACGGCTATTTTATCATCTATAATTATATACGAATTATATGATATCCCGTTCGGCACGGCATACTGCCCTTCAAACAGGTCAATAGTCTTATCATCCACACCGATATAGCGGATGGAAGTTGAAATATTTGTGTCTTTCATAGGCGTCCCTCCATGAATTTATTCATTATTAATAAAAATAATATCAATATTTTATCATAGTTTTCCCTGGAATCAAGAGAAAATATTAACATATTTCTATTTTTATGAATGGCAGTCAAGTGATATGAAAAATCCCCAATCGCAGCATAAACCTGTGATCGGGGATTTTGATCCTATTCTGTTAAGCCGAACCGATGGTCATATTATTTCGATATGTACTTTCTCGTATAGGGACAAAAGACAAAGCATTTTCCGCAAATCGTCATTCTGACACCGATCACATCGAGGCATCTTTCCGCAGTGCCGCTGCGGCACTTCTCGAAGTCAAACATCTCATCCCTTGACTTTCCCTGTTCCCAAGTTACGCCCTTGATGGCGTCATAGGGGCATATGTCACGGCATACATTACAGGTGCCACAACGGGATTTTAAAATCGGTTCCGCGCAGGATAGCGGGGCATTCGTCACAAGGCTGGACAGACGCAGCGCGCCGCCGTATTCCGGTGTGACCAGAAGGCAGCTCTTGCCAATCCAACCGAGTCCGGCACGGATGGCAATACTTTTATGCGGCAATGCCGTATATTCATCACAGCTCCGCTGTACCTTATCGGTCGTCTGTTCGCGGACCGCATACCCCTGTTTTCGCAAAAAATCCGCTCCGGCATTGATGGATTCATTGAGGACCCCATTGGCATAGTGGTACCATTTGCGGTATTCTTCTGTGGGATCCTTTTCAATCGAGCGAACCATATCTTTCGGCATGGGCAATCCTATGGCCACGCCGATATTGAGTTCATCATCAACGAGATCCGAAACATCGCCAAAACCGATTAAAACCGCGCCATTATCCCGAAGGACCTGACTCAATTCTTCTGAGAGCTCATTCATTAATTTCTACCTCCTATTATTTTTGCGGCTCAGGCCGTTGCCCCCGGCCTTGCCCTTATAGTACAGACCTAAAACCACACCGGCTATGGTAAACGCGCTGCCGATGCCGAGCAGCAGCTGCAGTCCTTTTACCAGCCAAAATGGCAATTCACCCATATTTCCCAGATGACCGGAAAAATATGCCATGGCGATATAGACAGCGAAAACCATGGCGATCCCGACATAGGACATGATGCGGCAAATTTTTAATCTCTTTTCCATCTTGTTTACCTCTGTGGTTTTAATTATAGCATAAATAACCCAGATTTTACGTCGTAATGCTCACCGTCCATTATTTTTCAACGAAAAAATGGCTCAAAACAAACATCGGGCTATCTGCCTGTTATAATGGGTGTTTTATATTATTATAGCACGATATCTTCCAAATGGAATAGCAAACGGGCTTGAAAGAGGGACAAAAGGGATTTATAATAAAAAAAACATCTTGAAAGGAAACCTATCATGACGATCAAAGAGAGCATCGCCTCCGACCGCAGCAAGATGGTTGAAAGTCTGCGCGGTCTTGTCAAAATCCGCAGCGTTCAGGGCATGGCTATGCCCGGCTGCCCTTTCGGTGAAGAAATACAGAAAAGTCTTGACTACTGCCTCCGGCTCGGTAAATCCATGGGTCTGCGCACCGGCAGCATGGATAATCACGTCGGCTGGTGCGAATATGGGGATGGCGAAGAGCTCATCTGTGCGCTGACACATCTTGACATCGTTCCCGAGGGCGAAGGCTGGGCATATCCCCCATTCGGGGGCGTCATCGCTGACGGCCGGATATATGGCCGTGGTACGCTGGACAACAAGGGTCCCGCCATTGCCGCTATTTACGCGCTCAAAGCGCTCGCTCAAAGCGGAATCCCTCTGCGCCGCCGTGTGCGCGTAATGTTCGGTCTCAACGAAGAGACCGGTTGCGCCGGCGTATGTCATTATGTCTCTAATGGCGGAGAAATCCCTGTTATGGCATTTACGCCGGATGCCGAATTCCCAATTATAAACGGTGAAAAGGGCGCGGTAGCGGTGGAATACCGCAGGTACATCGCGCCGTCCGCACGCGGTATCCATTATCTGCATGCCGGGATTGCACCAAATGTTGTCCCCGCGGTCGCAACAGCGGAACTCGGGCTGCCGATGGATGAAGTAAGGGCTCTAATCGAACGCCCCTTCCCCCATTGTACGCTCGGCTTTGCGGATGGCGGCATCGTCATCAAGGCCAAGGGCCGGGGTGCGCACGCCAGTACGCCTGAAAAGGGCGTGAACGCCATTTGCAGACTGATAGGGGCACTCAGTGAACTTAACCCGGACGGTGACTCCGCCGAATCTATTGATTTTATAAAAAATACCCTTTGTACCGATGTCAACGGTAAAGGCCTCGGCATCTATTGCCGGGATGCACTCTCCGGCGAGATCACCGTAAATCTTGGGCTTATGTGTGTTGTAAACGGGGAGGCCTCACTCACACTGGACATCCGATATCCCGTCACGCGCGATGCCAACGATTTTGTTCCCATAATGCGGGCCAAAATGGCGGCAGGCGGATTTGAAGAGATAAGTTTTCGCCACAATCCAAGTATCTACATGCCGCCCGAGTCGGCACTCATACAAACGCTCCAGCGCGTCTATGAGAACGAGACCGGGACTAAAGCTGAGCTTTTATGTATGGGCGGCGGAACTTATGCAAAAACCATGCCGAACTGCGTCGCCTTTGGTCCGATCTTTCCCGGTGAAGAGATGCTGGACCATCAGCCAAATGAGTATATTACGGTCAATAATCTCATAAAAAATGCTGAAATATATGTCTCAGCAATGTATGAACTTGCAAAATAAATCACGATATTTGTATAAATAATGATTTGTGTTTCAATTCTCATATCATATTTTATATGGCATAGTAAACAAATTTTATGAAAAAAGAATGAAAAGGCTTGCATAATAACCCTGTGCGTATTATAATCTACCCTAGTCACGCACGACGGTACCGCTACCGCTGCGTGAATTTATAATCAATTAATGGAGTGACAAAAATGAAAAAGTTTACAAAATTTATGGGCGTTGCGATGGCGCTCATCATGCTGCTCGCGCTTTGCGCCTGCGGCGGAAGCACGGCATCCGAGAGCACGGGCTCCTGAGTCCACGGCTCCCGAATCCACGGCTGCTGAGTCTGCAGCCCCTGAAAGTACGGCTCCCGAGGCGGCTGGTGAATTTACCACTGCGAACGAAGGGTACCTCACGATGGCTACCAACGCCGCTTTCCCTCCCTATGAGTACTATGAGGGCGACCAAATTGTCGGCATTGATGCTGAAATCGCCCAGGCCATCGCCGATAAGCTCGGTCTTGAGCTTAAGATTGAGGATATGGAATTTGACTCCATCATCACTGCCGTCCAGACCGGTAAAGCCGACATCGGCCTTGCGGGTATGACCGTTACCGACGAGCGTTTAGAAGCTGTCGATTTCACCGAAAATTATGCTACCGGCGTACAGGTTATCATCGTCAAAGACGACAGTCCGATCGCGTCTGTCGACGACCTGTTTGCTGAGGGTTCAAACTACACCGTCGGTGTACAGCGCAACACTACCGGTGACATCTATACCACAATGGATCTTGAGGACACCGGTCTGGCCACGATCGACCGTTACAGCCGCGGTGCCGATGCCGTTATGGCGCTTAAGACCGGCAAGGTCGACTGCGTAGTAATCGATAACGAGCCTGCCAAGGTATTTGTCTCACAGAATGAGGGTTTAAAGATCCTCAATACCGAATACATTACCGAGGACTATGCGGGCGCGATGTCCAAGGACAACCCCGATCTTTATGAGGCCGTAAACAATGCGCTGAAAGCGCTTATCAGCGATGGCACTGTCCAGTCGATCATCGACAAGTATATCACCGCCTGATCACGTATAAGCGACATGACATTTCCAAATAAAGGGCAGGCGACTGCCCTTTATATTCCTTTTTTAATATCTTTACGCTTTTATCCTCAAATCCCCCTGTAAGGAGGCACCACCATGGGCAAAATATCCGTTGCGAACGCGTGGCTGGAATGGGCCCCGGCATGGATGCAAACGCTGCCGGGATGGCTGCACAATTTTTTTTATAACATATTTAAATGCTTTATTTACGACGACCGCTACATGATGCTTGTAAAGGGTCTCGGAAATACGCTGCTGCTCACATTTTTTGCACTGCTGCTCGGCTTTGCTCTCGGCGGTATCGTTTCCATAATCCGAGTCACTTGGGACAATAACAGTCAGAGCTTACACGGTATCAGCAAATTTCTTCTCGGCATTTGTAATGCGATTGCTAAGATTTACTTAACGGTCATCCGCGGCACACCTGTCGTCGTACAGATTCTGATTATTTATTTTGTCATCTTCGCGTCGAGCAATAACAAAATTGTAGCCGCAATTTTTGCATTTGGCATTAACTCCGGCGCCTATGTGGCGGAAATCATCCGCAGCGGCATTATGTCGGTTGACGCAGGGCAATCCGAAGCCGGCCGCAGTTTGGGCTTTGGCTATGTTCAGACCATGGGGTACATAATCATTCCGCAGGCATTTAAAAATGTCCTGCCTGCGCTTGCAAATGAATTTATCGTTCTTTTGAAAGAAACGGCGGTTGCGGGTTATATTGGGCTTGCCGACCTCACGTATGCCGGCAATATTATCTCAGGCAACAGCTTTGTCTACTTCTATCCCCTGCTCGCTGTCGCGATCATATATCTGACAATGGTTTTATTCTTTACATGGCTTGTCGGCAAGCTGGAGAGGAGGCTGAGAAGCAGTGAGCACTGATGCGATAATCCACGTCGAGGGGCTGAAAAAGCACTTCAAAGACGGTGCGATCCGCGCCTTAGACGGTATTGACTATGACATAAACAAAGGCGAGGTTGTCGTTGTCATCGGGCCGTCCGGCTCCGGTAAAAGCACATTTCTCCGCTGCCTTAATCTTCTTGAGACGCCCAGCGACGGAAAAGTCTTTTTTGAAGGCGTCGATATCACCGACCGTAAAACAAATATCAACCTCCACCGCCAGAAGATGGGAATGGTCTTTCAGCATTTCAACCTCTTCCCGCATATGACAATTTTAAGAAACATGACGCTCGCCCCCATTAAGCTTCTCGGCAAATCCAAGGCCGAAGCTGAAGAAAAAGCGATGGAACTGCTAAACCGCGTGGGCCTTGCCGACCGTTCGGGCTCATATCCCAATCAACTCTCCGGCGGGCAAAAGCAACGAATCGCGATCGTCCGTGCCCTTTGTATGGAGCCGGAGGTCATGCTGTTCGACGAGCCGACCAGCGCACTTGATCCCGAAATGGTCGGTGAGGTTCTTGAGGTTATGAAAGATCTAGCTCACAGCGGCATGACCATGGTCGTCGTAACGCACGAAATGGGCTTTGCACGCGAGGTGGGCGACCGGGTCATATTTATGGACGGCGGTGTGATAATCGAGGAAAACACTCCGGCCCTGCTGTTTGAAAGCCCAAATAGCGAAAGGCTGAAGGCTTTTCTTGCCAAGGTGCTGTAAACGATACGCCCCGAGACCACCTGTCACGGGGCGTTTATAATAATTTTTGTTTTTCTGGAGGGAATACTTATGATAGAGCTTAATAAGGATAAGTGCATAGGATGTGGTAAATGTGCCAAAGTCTGTCCAGGTCTGGTCCTTAAGATGGAGGGCGGCTATCCGATGATCGTCGGCGAGGCATGCATCTCCTGCGGCCACTGCCAAAGTACCTGCCTTGCCGGCGCGATTTATCTTACGCCCTCGCCGGAAAACGTGGCAAACGCAAAAAATGCACTTGAAGAAAGCCTGCTTGCCCGCCGTTCCATCCGGAATTACAAACCAGAGTCTCCTAAAAGGGCCATGATTGAAGAGGTACTCAATCTTGCCTCATGGGCCCCAAGCAGCAAAAACCAGAACCTCAACGGCTGGACCGTCATTCTCGGCGGAAATCACGTGCGCAGAGCGCTGGAGTCCGCTCTGGATTGGTGCAGAGAACACGGAAAGAATCGAGGACTTGTCAGGCTATATGAGTCCGGTGTAAACCTCATAACCTGCGATGCGCCTTGTCTCATCTTCAGTTGGATACACGATGGCGCGATAAATCCCGAGATCGATTGTGCCATTGCAATGACTACTGCGCAAATGCTGCTGCACGACCGTGGCCTTGGCACCTGCTGGGGAGGCTTTTGTACCCGACTCTTTTCCGCAGATCCTGAACTATTGAAAATAGCCGGCATACCCGACGGTGCAAAGCTCTGCTGCACACTGATGGTCGGCTATGCCGATGAGGATTACCTCACAATTCCGAACCGTCCGGCGGCAAAGATCAACTGGAAGGACTAAGATACTTTGAGTCTAATAGAACTTTTTATCATCGCGGTTGGGCTCTCAATGGATGCTTTTGCCGTTTCCATATGTAAGGGATTGTCCGTGTCCCACGTAGGCATACTGCACTGTTTTACCGCCGGTCTGTATTTCGGCGTATTTCAGGCTGTCATGCCGCTGATAGGCTATGTTCTGGGGGTGCAGTTCCAATCTCTGATTACAAGCATCGACCACTGGATAGCTTTCGGCCTTCTCTGCTTCATTGGCATCAGCATGATCAGGGAGTCCCGAGAGTGCCCTGTGGCCGCCAGCGCAGACTTTTCACCAAAAGCAATGCTTCCCCTCGCCGTTGCAACAAGTATCGATGCGCTTGCCGTCGGCGTTACTTTTGCATTTTTACAGGTTGAAATCGTTCCCGCCGTCGGCTTTATCGGTATAATCACATTTGTGCTTTCCGCAGCCGGTGTCTATTTCGGTAACATGGTCGGAGCCAAGTTTAAGTCTCACGCCGAGCTGTTCGGTGGTGTTGTTCTGATACTCATGGGCGCAAAAATTCTGCTCGAGCAC
>JBFWKZ010000013.1:0-30696 GCA_050252415.1 Oscillospiraceae bacterium
AAGCCGTATATCATTGCCGCAATGATATTCCTGTCCAAGGTAAAGGACCCCGTCGAGGCATTAAAAAATCTTGAGGAAAAGGGCAAAGCCAGAAAGGCGTTTTAACATGAGTGACAGCCTGCGAATCGTGGTTGCGCTAGGCGGCAATGCCCTGGGGGCGACCCTCCCGGAGCAGATGATTGCCGTCCGAAACACTGTGCGTATGATAGCCGACCTCATTGAGGACGGACACAAGGTCGTCATAACCCACGGCAACGGTCCTCAGGTCGGAATGATAAGTCAGGCAATGACGGAGCTTTCGCGCAATCACCCCCAGCACCCGCTCTCACCGATGTCCATATGCGTGGCGATGAGCCAGGGGTATATCGGTTATGATATTCAGAATTTTCTGACCGAGGAGCTCCTGCGCCGCGGAATCTACCACCCGGTCGTGACGATCATCACACAAGTGGAGGTGGACCCCAACGACCCGGCGTTTTTTAACCCTACAAAGCCGATAGGCGCTTTCATGACGCGCGGGGAGGCCGACGAAATGGTGCGGCGCGGCAATCCGGTTATTGAGGATGCCGGCCGGGGCTGGCGGCGTGTCGTCGCCTCGCCGCGACCAATACGAATTATCGAATTGGCCTCGGTACGGGCTCTGCTGGATAAAGATCAGGTCGTCGTTGCCTGCGGCGGGGGCGGCATTCCTGTGGCCGCGACGAGCAGCACGGGCCTGCGCGGCGTCGGGGCGGTTATCGATAAGGACCTCGCCTCGGCGCGCCTGGCCATAGACCTCGGCGCAGACCGTTTGATTATTCTCACAGCTGTGGAAAAAGTGAGCATAAACTTCGGCAAACCGGATGAAAAACCGCTGGCCCAAATCAGCACTGCCGACGCGAAGCGATATATCGCCGAGGGGCACTTTGCCCCCGGATCTATGCTGCCGAAAATGGAGGCTGTGGTACAGTTTGCCGAATCCGGCGAAGGCAGGAGTGCACTGATAACACACTTACAGACGGCAAGGGAAGGGCTTGCCGGGAAAACCGGAACGATCGTTACAAAATAAAATAAAGGTGATGATTTTTATGAAGAGGGCGAGGATCGTGACATATATCGTGCTTGCCGCCTCGGCGGGGATCACGGCTGCGCTGTTTATTGGCAGCATCGTGCTGACTTGCATTGATCTCATGAAAAACGACGGGTAAGGATATTCGGCGGAGCCGGAATTATGAGCCTGTTTAATAATTTCCAGCGGATGGCGTTTACCTGCGGCCAACTTTTTAACTTTTCGTATACGCTTTAATCACAAAAAAGGATAGGAACACGACGACGCGTGTCCCTATCCTTTTACTGTTTTATTTAACTGAAAGTGGCGGAGACAGTGTTTTTTATTGCCTGCCGCTATTTTTTCCCGGCCTTATAGCCGAGGTCAAAGGCCTTTTTGTTCATCTCAAGAAATTTTGAGGGGACAGTTGACGCCAGCGCTTTTTGCCAGACGTCGAGCGAAAGGTCCATCATAGAGGCGAGAATTCCGATGAGAACGACGTTGACAGCCTTGCTGCTGCCGGCCTCAAGCGCAAGGGAGAGCGCGTCGACCGGGAGCATATCGGCGCCCTTGTCCTTGATTTTTTCAATGATCGCATCGGGATATTGGGCGGCACCGGTGATGACGGGCATGGGGTTTATGCGCTGGTCGTTGACGATGAGCTTCCCGCCCTGATTTAAGTAGGAAAGCCAGCGCGCGGCTTCCAGGCGCTCAAATGAGAGAATAAAATCCGCCTCACCCTTGTCGACGACGGGAGAGAAGACCTTGTCGCCGTATTTGACATAGGTGACGACGCTGCCGCCGCGCTGGGACATGCCGTGAACTTCGCTGAGCTTGACGTCATGCCCGAGAGAGAGAAGAACGTTTCCAAGTATACGCGAGGCGAGGAGGGTACCCTGTCCGCCCACGCCGACAATCATAATGCATTTGGTTTCACTCATGATTTACACCTCCTGAGTCCGGATCGCATCGAATTTGCACATCTGCATGCAGAGATCACAGCCGACGCAGAGGGTGGGATCAATGCTCGATTTGCCGTCGGCAAAGCTGATGGCAGGGCAGCCAATCTTCATACACATTTTGCAGCCGACACACTTTTCGCTGTCAATGACCAGAGAGGGCTTTGCTTTGACCTGGGGCAGAAGCGCACAGGGACGGCGCGCAATAATGACGGAGGGCTCGTTTGCCGCGAGCTCTTCCCGGACGGTCGCCTCCATTTTTTTAAGCGCGTAGGGATCAACAACGCGGACGCGATTAATGCCGATCGCCTCGCAGAGTTTTTCAAGGCTGACAGCCGGGGCAGGCTCTCCTTTAAGCGTAAATCCGGTCGTTGGGTTTTGCTGATGACCGGTCATGCCGGTTATGGAGTTATCCAGTATGATGACGGTGGATATCCCTTTGTTGTAAACAATGTCGATAAGGCCGGTTATGCCGGAGTGCATGAATGTGCTGTCGCCTATGACGCAGACGGTATTTTTTGCGCCGTCGTCACCCTTTGCGGTGTTAAAGCCGTGCAGGCCGGAGATAGAGGCACCCATGCAGACCGTGGTGTCCACAGCGCTGAGTGGAGGCAGCGCACCCAGGGTATAACAGCCGATATCGCCAAAAACAGTCACCCCAAGTTTATGTAAGGTGTAGAAAAGTCCGCGATGCGGGCAGCCGGGGCAGAGCACCGGAGGACGTGCGGGGACCGGTTCGCCGAACTCAAGGGTTTCTTTTGTGCCTAGGCCCATGCGCTCGGCGATTCTGTTCTGACTCAGCTCGCCCTGCAGGCCAAAGATATCCTTTCCGCCGTCGACCTTTACACCGATGTTGCGGCAGTGGATTTCAATGACCGGGTCAAGCTCTTCAACGATGATCAGCCTGTCCACCTTGGCGGCAAAATCACGGATAAGCTTTATCGGAAGCGGGTTTACCAAACCGAGCTTCAAAACGCTGGCGTTTGGATACACCTCTCTGAGGTATTGGTAAGCGGTACCGGAAGTGATAAAGCCTATGGCCGTATCGCCCATTTCAACGCGGTTGATGCCGGTGGTTTCCGCGAAAGCGGCAAGGCGTTCCATCCGTTCCTCAACGACGACGTGGCGGCCGATGGCATTTCCGGGCATCATGACGTACTTGCGCGGATTTTTTTCAAAGGGTTTCAATTCGTGCTCGGCGCGTTCCGAAAGCGTCACGGCGCTCTGACTGTGCGCAACTCTGGTGCATGTGCGCAGGATAACGGGCGTGTCGTATTCTTCTGAGATTTCGTAGGCGAGCTTTGTGAACTCAAGGCACTCGCCGGAATCGGCAGGCTCAACCATCGGCAGTTTTGACGCAATCGCGTAGTGACGGGAGTCCTGCTCGTTTTGAGAGGAGTGCATTCCCGGGTCGTCCGCGACGGCAATGACCATGCCGGCGTTTACACCGATATAGGATGCGGTAAACAATGGGTCGGCGGCGACGTTCAGGCCGACGTGCTTCATTGCGCAAAAACTTCTTGCGCCGCCAAAGGCGGCGCCAAGAGCGGCCTCCATGGCGACTTTCTCATTGGGCGCCCACTCGGCATAGACCTCGTCATATTTCGCAACATGCTCGGTTATCTCCGTGGAGGGAGTGCCGGGATATGAGGAGACGAAGCGGCAGCCTGCCTCATAGAGCCCGCGCGCCACGGCGGCGTTGCCCAAAAGCAGTTGTTTCATAGCGTATCTTCCTTTCCGTTTGCTTGCATAAATTTAAACCATTATACTACAATTGTTTCAGCTCTTCAATATCTATCAAAACCTGCCAATTCATAATTTCTGAACTGATATCTCTTTTTTTGTTCACAATTATGTGGTATAATCATAAACCATAACATACAATACCACCCTCCTGTGTATAGCCGGGCGGGTTTGAGTTCCGAAGGGAAGGTAAAATAATGAGTGTTCTGTCAAAAATTTTTGGATCTCACAGCGCGAGAGAGCTAAAAAAGATATATCCCATAGCCGACGCGATCGAGGCGTTGGACAAGCAGTACGGCGCGATGAGCGATGCCGAGCTGAAAGCGAAGACCGAAGAATTCAAAAAGCGCCTGGCCGAGGGGGAGACGACGGATGATATCCTTGTCGAGGCTTTCGCCACCGCCCGAGAGGCCGCTTGGCGCGTCTTGGGCATGAAGCCTTTCCGGGTCCAGCTCATCGGCGGAATCGTGCTGCACCAGGGGCGTATCGCCGAGATGAAAACCGGCGAAGGCAAGACGCTTGTCGCCGTCCTGCCGGCTTACCTAAACGGCCTTGCCGGTGAAGGGGTTCACATCGTCACGGTCAACGATTATCTTGCCCGGCGTGACAGCGAGTGGATGGGCAAGGTTCACCGCTTCCTGGGCCTATCTGTCGGGCTCATCGTACATGGACTGCTCCCCGACCAGCGGAAAGCCGCCTATGCCGCCGATATCACATATGGCACCAATAATGAAATGGGATTTGATTACCTGCGTGACAATATGGCAATATACAAATCAGCAATGGTCCAGCGCGGACATGCCTTTGCCATCGTGGATGAGGTGGACTCCATCCTTATCGATGAGGCGCGTACGCCGCTGATCATTTCCGGCCAGGGTGAGGAATCCACAGATCTCTACCGCCAGGTGGACGACTTCGTTTCCCGCCTGACAAAAAAGGTCTATACCTCGATTGACGAGAAGAGCGATGAGGATGAGACCATTGATGCCGACTATGTTGTCGACGAAAAGGCTAAGACGGCGACGCTTACCGCCCGCGGAATTGCCAAGGCAGAGAGCGCGTTCGGACTTGAAAACCTTGCGGATATAGCCAACACAACCCTTTATCACCATATCAATCAGGCGCTGAAAGCTCACGGCGTCATGAAGTGTGATATTGATTATGTCGTTAAAGACGGCGAGGTCATCATTGTTGACGAGTTTACCGGGCGCCTTATGCTGGGCAGACGCTATTCCGAGGGCCTGCACCAGGCGATCGAGGCAAAGGAACATGTCACCGTCGAGAATGAGAGCAAGACGCTTGCCACCATTACTTTCCAGAACTACTTCCGCTTATATGGCAAGCTCTCCGGTATGACCGGAACCGCGGTAACCGAGGCGGAGGAGTTTGGCGATATCTATAAACTGGATATTGTTGAAATTCCGACCAACAAACCGCTTGCCAGAATGGATCATAACGATGTCGTCTATAAAAATGACGCGGGCAAGAACCGTGCAGTCATAAATCAGATTGTTGAGTGCCACAAAAAGGGACAGCCTGTGCTTGTCGGCACGGTATCCATAGAAAAGAGCGAATATCTCTCCTCTTTGCTTAAGCGTCAGGGCGTTCCCCACAATGTTTTGAACGCCAAAAACCATGAGCGCGAGGCAGAGATCGTCGCACAGGCGGGCAAGCTCGGCGCCGTCACTATAGCCACCAATATGGCCGGACGTGGAACGGATATCATGCTTGGCGGCAACGCCGAATATTTGGCAAAGCATGATCTCAAAAAGGCCGGCTTTTCGGAAGAAGCCATTGCTGAGGCAACGGGCTATGCCGAGACCGATGACGAGGATATTCTTGCCGCCCGTAAGCTTTTTGCTGAAAGAATGGCTGAGCATAAGGCGGTGACCGCCGAAGAGGCGAAGCAAGTCTGTGCCGCCGGGGGCCTCTTTATCGTCGGTACGGAGCGCCACGAAGCCAGACGTATCGACAATCAGCTGCGCGGACGTGCCGGCCGTCAGGGCGACCCGGGCGAGAGCCGCTTTTATATTGCAATGACCGACGACATCATGCGGCTGTTTGGCTCCGAGCGCGTTATGGGCATGATGGAGTCCATGGGGCTTGATGAGGATACGCCGCTTGACTATAAAGTGACATCCAATGCGATAGAGCAGGCGCAAAAGACGGTTGAGAGCCGGAACTTCCAATCCCGTAAAAGCGTACTGGAGTACGACGATGTTATGAATACTCAGCGTAACATCATCTATGAACAGCGCCTGCGCGTGCTTAACGGTGAGAATGTCGAAAGCTATGTCAAAACCATGGTGCACGACTTTATCGCAACGCATGTCACGGATGCCATGGGGTCTGCCGACTATCCTGAGACTGAAAATGACCTTGAGGAGATACTTGCGGTCTTCCAGCCGATTTTCCTCAAAAAAGACGACATCACTGTTGAGAAATATCCTCTTGACACGCTCACAAAACCGCATTTGACTGAACTGCTGGTTGAACTTGCCGACAGCGCCTATGCGAAGCGCGAGGCCGAGCTCGGTAATCTGCCGGATGGAAACCTGTTGATGAGAGAGCTTGAGCGCGTCATTGTCCTTGGCGTCGTTGATCAGTATTGGATGGAGCATATCGATGCGATGAGCGAGCTGCGCCGCGGAATCGGGCTGCGCGCATATGGCAATACAAAGCCCATCGATGCCTATAAGCAGGAGGGCTTCGATATGTTCGAGGCCATGATCGAAGGGCTCAAGGCCGAAGTTGCAAGGCGTATCTATACCGTACAGGTCCGTCAGGGCGAGCCGGTACAGCGCCGGAAAGTTGCCCGTGAGTCGGGGGCAAACGCCGGCGGCGAGCCGGTCAAGAGACAGCCGGTGCGCAAAGCAAAAAAACCGGGCAGAAACGATCCCTGCCCCTGTGGCAGCGGTAAAAAGTACAAAAAATGCTGTGGCAGGGATGAATGAGACGGAAGGTGAGCGATGGCTTTTGCCGAACGGACAATTAATGGCGTGACGGTGCTGCAGAGCACCCTCATTCCCATGCGTCACTGCTTTACAACACGTTTCGGCGGTGTCAGCGAGGGCGCTTTCGCCAGCCTGAACCTCGGGGAAAACCGAGGTGATAAGCCGGAGCATGTTCGGGAAAACTATCACAGGCTGGCCGCTGCATTGGGGTTTAATGAAAAGAATCTGGTTTTCACCAGACAGGTGCACGGCAATGCGGTTCGCTATGTCACGCATGAAGACAGCCGGGAACTGTACGCACCGATTCGCTATGAATGTGATGGCCTGGTGACGGATGAACCAGGCCTTCCTATCCTTTGTTTTACTGCGGACTGCGTACCCGTACTGCTATGTGACATGAGAGCGCACGTTGCCGCGGCCGTCCATTGTGGATGGCGCAGCAGTGTAAAGGATATTCTTGGCGTTGCCGTCGGCATGATGCAAAGGTATGGGGCAAGCCCCAAAAATATTTATGCGGCGATCGGTCCCGCAATCGGAGCCTGTTGCTTTGAGGTTGGGACAGATGTGCCGGAGGCGCTGCGTGCCTGGCTGGGACAAGACGCGGAGAAATTTATATACCCGCATCCGCATCGTGAGGCCAAGTATCTTGTCGACCTGCGGGGCGCCAACCGGAAAAGACTGATAACGCTTGGGGTGTGCAGCAAAAATATCGACGTGTCGGAAGCATGTACGATGTGTTCACCGGAGAAATTCTGGTCCCACCGGGTTACTCAGGGCGTGCGGGGAAGCCAGGCGGCTGTCATCATCCCCTGACAGGAGAAAACAAAGGTATGCCAAACAAGCTAAAAAAAATAATAGTCCTGCTGATCGCTTTTGCCATGCTTTTGGCATTGCTTGCGGCGTGCGGCGATAATAGCGACGATAATGAGGAAATACCGGCGGAGTCCGTTCAGGGCAGCAACATAGGGGAGACAATCAAGGACATCACGGCGGCGGACGACGTCTTTTCGCTTAACAGCGACCAGAGCGGTACGTTTAATCCCTATACCGACACAAGCGCGCTGAATCAGCTTTTTATGCCGCTGATCTACGAGCCCTTATTTGAGGTGGACGGCAATTTTAATGTTACGCCGAAGCTTATCAAAAGTTATAGTTCTGAAGATGGAAAGAGCTGGACGTTTTACGTCGATACCGACGTAAAATTCCAGGACGGAAGCAATCTGACTGCGCACGATGCGGCCTATTCGCTCATACGTGCTATGCGCGGCGGCGAGTACAGCGATAGACTTTCCAACGTCTATGGTGTGACGGCATTGGACGACGAACTGTTTCTTGTCAACCTGTATGAGGCGGATATGCAGTTTCCTGCGCTGCTGAATATCCCGGTTGTGAAAAATGGCAGCCTCAGCGAGACGGCCCCGCCGGGCACAGGCCCGTATGAATATAATGATGACCATACCGCCCTTGTCCTGTGGACGGATCACCCTAAAGCGGCGGAAATGCCGATCGATACGATTTATTTAAAGGAATATACGAGCCCGGAGGCCACAATCTCAGCCTTCGAAGACTCGAGTATCGATCTTGTGCAAAATGATCCCACGGGTCTCAGAGACCTGGGTTACGGCAGTGCGAACGAAAAGCGCTACTGCAATACCACAAATCTGCATTATATCGGCTTTAATCAGGAAAGCGCGTTTTTCTGCTATCCCAAGTTCCGCTATTTCTTCACCTATGCGATCAACCGGGAGAATATCGTCACGGAGCTGATGAACGGCTGTGCCACCGCGTGTACGATGCCGATAAGTCCGCTGAGTGCGCTTTACAATCAGAGCTATGGCCAGAGCTTTGACTATAATATGGAAAAGGCGGCCACCTCACTCAAAAATGCCGGTGCTGAGGATCTTGATGCAGACGGGAAACTGGAATTTACACTGGGCAGTACGATGGTGGATATCAAGCTTGACTTTTTGGTCTGTGGCGACACGGCTTCAAAGGTTGCGGCCGCGCGCGACATTGCACAAAATCTGGAGGCTCTTGGGCTTGAGGTCAATCTCCGCGAGCTGAGCTGGGAGGACTATAAAACGGCTCTTGAAGAGGGAGACTACGACATGTATTATGCCGAGGTCAAGCTCTCCGCCAATTTTAACCTCACGAAGCTCCTAACGGAAGATGGATCGCTGAATTTCGGCGGCATCTCCGACCCGGGATATGAGACCTATATAAACGATTATCTCTCCGCCGGCGATGAGGACAGGCAGATGTACTGCGATCTTATGTGCAAGTATGTTTTGGACACGGCGCCTATTGTGCCTATCTGTTTTGAAAAGACAGAAGTGCTTACGCACCGCAACGTGGTCAACGGTGCCAGCCCGACGCAATATAATATCTTTAATGCATTCGAAAACTGGACGATAAATTTAGACTAGGGAGCGAGCCGGATGAAGGAGCTCATCAAAAAATACATGCGCGTCATTAAATTCGGTGCCGTCGGGTTTGTGAATACGCTTGTGGACTTTTTAATGTTTACGCTTTCTTCTGAACTGATGTCCTTTTCACCGGCGGCGGCCCAGAGCGTCGGCTACGGTTCGGGCATCCTATGCAGCTTTGTTTTAAACCATTTTTTCACCTTCTCCGATGCGAAAAAGGAAAGCGCTGCCGGTGAGGCCATGCGGTTTATACGATTCGTCGTTGTGAACGGTGTCTCATGGGTGGTAAGCGCGACTTTGATGTATTATTTCACCGAGTGGGGAATGCAAAGGTATTTCGCTAAGGTTATCATAACCGGCATTACAATGGTGATGAACTATTTTGGCTACAAGGTCCTTGTATTTGGGATTAAGGGAGGATAAGACGATGAAAGACAGGGAACTTCTTGATATGGCGGAAAAAGCGGCAAAAAACGCCTATATCCCGTATTCAAAATTTGCTGTGGGCGCTGCGCTCGAGTGTGCGGACGGTACGGTATATACCGGGTGCAATGTGGAGAATGCCGCCCTTGGCGATACGATCTGTGCCGAGCGTACCGCGTTTGTCAAGGCCGTCAGTGAGGGCAAGCGGGAGTTCGTCCGCATTGCTATCCACGGCGAGAGTGAGAATTATTGTATGCCCTGCGGTTCATGCCGCCAATTTATGCAGGAGCTTGCTCCAAATATAGAAGTTTTGTGCACAAAGGCGGGCGGCAGATACGTGAGCTATAAGCTTGACCAGCTCATGCCGCATCCTTTTATTCTTTAAAAAGTATGGCGATCAGTCTGGAACAGCTTGAAATCTTTCTTGCCGTGGCTGAATACCGCAGCTTTTCCCGCGCGGCCGAATCTCTGTACATAAGTCACTCGACCACGAGCCGGAATGTCGCGGCCCTGGAGGAGATTTTGGGCGTTCAGTTGCTGACGCGGGACAACCGCACCGTGCGCCTCACTCCGGCGGGCGACGTGCTTTACCATGAGGGCACCAAGCTGATGCGGAGAGTGGAAAATGTCAAGGATATGGTCCGAAGTGCGGGGCTGGGTTTCGGACGCAGTCTTTCAATCGTCACGGCACAGCTTCAGCCGGCGGGATTGTACGAGAGTTTTTCCGAATTTTGCCGAAGCCATCCGGAAGTGCGCGTGGGTATGCTTCGCCGCGAACCGGGCGAGATATGGAAGCTGATCGACAGCGGAGAGGCCGATCTCGGTATGACGATGGGCGGCAGCCTGCCGGAGAATCTGGGAAATATTGATCAGCTTTCTGTTTCGCGTGAGGGCCTGTGTCTGCTGGTCGACAGCGAAAATCCGCTTGCCGCTTGCCGTGAAGTGAGTCTTCAGAGGCTTTCCGGGTTGGAACTTGTGTGCGACAGCAGCACCAGCCGGTTTATAACGCCTGACCTGAGGGCTGAAAACAGCGTTTCACTCATGCCGTCTGTCGATTCCGTTTTACTCAGAGTGAGTACGGGCGGCGGGGTTGCAATTGTGCCCAGACAGTTGGATAAAACCTATATGCCAAACTGCAAAGCCATTCCAATTTTATCGGAGGTGAGTGAGGAAGCGGTGCTGATTTGGCGTAAAAGCAGTCAAAACCCGTCTCTTATGAGCCTGCTGAGACTGATTAGGAGAAAGCTGACCTGAAAAATATAAAGGGGAGATATTGTTGAAAAGAAAAATATGCGCGCTGCTGCTTGTCTTTTGCACGGCGGCGAGCATAATGAGTATGCCGGCATCTGCATTTGAATTCAAAAGCTTTCCGGATGTGAAGGAGAGCGATTGGTTTTATGAATGTGTCGGTTGGCTGAGCGCGCTGGAGATTATTAACGGCTATCCTAACGGCTATTTTCGTCCCAATGATCCCATCAAACGCTCGGAGTTTATCAAGATGGTCGCGGTTGCCACGGAACTTCAGGAGTCGACCACCCCGCTTCGCAATATCCATTGGTCGGAGGAATACTGGCTGATGGCGTGTGAAAATGGTATCCTTGAATTTAATGACAACAACGTTGTTGCGCTTAACGCTTCAAGTCTCGAGCAATATATCACCCGATATGAAATGGCGGTAATGGTGTCGAATGCGATGGACGGCGTCATGATGGAGGATACGGTTGAGATCACAAAGCCCTCGACTGCAATTACCGACTATAGTACGATTTCCAAAAGCTTTCGTCCCTTTGTTGAGCAGGCCTACGGCAAGGGCGTCCTCACGGGCTTTACAGACGGCAGCTTTCTCGGCAATCAGAAGCTGACACGTGCCGAGGCGGCCATGGCCATCTACCGTCTGCTTTGGAGCAACGAGCGCGTAAAGCCAACCTTTGACTATACGATTATCGAGCGGGAGGACCCCACCGCTCCGTCCGTCATCCCCACGGATACGCCGTTTGCAATCTGGGTACAAAATAACGGACTGCTGAATGCGTACGGCAAGCCGTCCGACGCGCTGAAACAGCTTCTTTTCGGCAGTACCTACAAGAGCTATTTCACCAGCGCAACCGACGCCGGAGACTATATCACGAATGTTGAAATTCCCATCTGGCGAATCAATTCCTCGGGCGTAAAATATAGCACGACGGCTTGGGTGCAGGTCCATAAGCTCGTCGCGCAGGATGTCTATAACATATTTGTTGAAATCTATAACGATCCGGAAAAGTTCCCAATAAATTCTGTCGGCGGTGCACGTTATAGCGATACGCTGCGCCACAGCTGGGGATGTGCGATCGACATCAACCCGACTCAAAATGCCTATGGCTACTATTCAAACGGTATCCTGCAATGCTCCGTTGGCAACGGCTGGTGGCCCGGAACGAGTTCGTATTCCATAACGTCGGGCGGCAGCGTTGTCCGTGCGTTTAAGAAATACGGCTGGGGCTGGGGAGGACAGGGATACCGCAGCGGCTGGTACGACTATATGCACTTCAGCATTATGCCTTCCGGCGGTTAAAAGAAACCGCCTTGCAGGGAAATATTCAATTCCGCTGTATTGTCCGCGATTTTGCCGTTTAGGCGGCGGACAGCCCGGTAAATCATACAGAAATAGTTTTGAAATAGGTGCCCACTGTCTGCAGCGATGCAGACAGTGGGCACCTATTTTCATCAGCCGTGATGAACGGCTAGTTGTAAAAGTAAGCTCATTTTATGGTTTTCAGCGCTTCAAAATAACGGATACCAAATTCTCGCAGAGATTGTGAATTGAAGTGCAGTCCATCCGGGCGGCTGCTCAGTCCATCAGCAGGTACGACAGCGCACTTCGGGAGCTCAACTTCAGCGCGGTGAAGTGCGCGGTTAATCTCTTGCCAATAAGGATATTCTCCGTTTTCAAAGGTGCCAACGAAGCTGCCGAGCTCACCGACGACGAGAGGAACGTTTTCTGACCCCAATCTGCTGCGAAGCGATTCGATCATCGTGCTGAAGCGTTCAAAATAGCTCCCCGCCTCCTTCATGGTACCGCTATCGCCCTCGCCTTGATGCCAGAGAATGCCGGCTAACGTGCTGTCGCGCAGGGCAAGCTGCGTCTGCAACACAGCATGTTCAAAAAGATTTTCACCGGGCATCCACTGAATTAAACGGCTGCCGCCGTAAGCGCAGGGGATCAGGCCGACTTCACACCCAAATTCTTTTTGATAAGCATCTGCAAAGCTGGCGGCAAGCGATACGCCGCTATGTAAAGCGTATTTACCGAATCCCTCCCAAATACTTTGGTCGGGATTGATCGGTTCGGTCATAGGGCGCCATAGCCCACAACGGAGCATAAAACAAGCGCTGTTTTTGATCGGATCAACTTCTCCTCGGTCACCGCGTCCTGCCATGTTGGACTGACCGATCAGAAGAAAGGAGCGTTTTAATTGCATCGTATTCATTGGTTCGTGTCCTTGCTTGATATTGTTGGGATATTAGACCGGCCGGTTTGCGCTATTGAAAACTTATCGCGGATAGCTCCAAAAATCAACTCGCGTGCCTTAACCTGATGATTCAAGCGGCAGGTTGCTTGGCATACGAAGCAGTCCGGCCAATCTTAATTTTGTTTCTTGCGATGATTTTATTATAATCCGCCCCAGAATGCTTTTCAATATGAGACGCAGATATCCGGATAAAAGTTTGAGCTGGCTTCTTGGTTTATCAGCTTGTAGGTCGTTTTAAGGCGGACATTCATTAGGTTATGCCACACGCCAGGGCAGATATCAATAGCCATCTTATTCCGTTTCTTAAGGCCTTCTATAACTTCATCGCGCAGAGACCCGGTTGATTCATAATATCCAAATATTCTTTGCTGAGTGTATTAAGCCCTATTCCGCCATGCAGACCACATTTGGCGTCGCGACACATAAAGACACCTACCTTAGCTGTGCGGAAAAGGATTTTATTGCTTTTTGTGCTAAAAATGGATTTTTCAATTGAACGATTCGGTAAAAATTTTATATTTATTATAAGTCAGGGGAATATGGTAAAAAACCAAAGTAAAACGCCTGCGTGTATTTCAGAAAACATGCAGGCGTTCTGGATATTCGTTTTAAAATATGGCATAAGCGGGAAGCAACACGCTTTGTGACGTTTTTGATTATTTTATAATCTTTTCGATATGATATCTCGGACGCCGCTTCGTCTCCAGATATGCTTTTCCGGTGTACTGACCGATGATGCCTATCCCGAAGAGGTTGAGCCCGCTGAATACGCCCATACTGAGTATAATGGCCGCGGTGGGCGTAAGCACGCCGAAGACAGCCAGTATGATCATCACAAGGAGGCTGACGGCGCTTATACCCACGCCAAGCCAGGTGATAATGGTTATGGGGCGAGCCGTCAGCGATGTGATACCCTCCCAGGCCAGAGCAAGCATTTTTTTAAGGGGGTATTTGCTTTCCCCTGCCGCGCGCTCGCCGCGCTCGTACTCGACTGTGGCGCTTTTGAAGCCCAGCATAGGGACAATGCCGCGCAGAAAGAGATTTGTCTCGCGGTACTGGGACAACGCCTCAAGGGCCCGCCGGCTGAGCAGACGATAATCCGCATGGTTATAAACCAGCTCGCCGCCCATCGCATTGATGAGCTTGTAAAAGCTTTGGGCCGTACTCCGTTTAAAAACCGTGTCTGTTTCACGGCAACTGCGCACACCGTATACGACTTCGCAGCCCTCTTGAAATTTCAGAAGCATTCCATCTACCGCATTGATGTCGTCCTGCAGGTCGGCGTCCATGGAAATGACGCAATCGGCATATTCCTTTGCCACCATCAATCCGGCGAGCAGCGCATTCTGATGGCCGCGGTTGCGGCTGAGTTTTACGCCGGTAAAGCGTTCGTCCTGTTCGTGCAGCTGCTCGATCAGACGCCAGGTTCCGTCGCGGCTTCCATCATCGACAAACATTACGCGGCTGTTTGGTGATATCGTTTCATTTTTAACAAGCTTGTCCAGCTTCTCTTTGAGCCGTTTGGAGGTGATGGGAAGCATCTCTTCTTCATTGTAGCAGGGGATGACAATAGACAACAATATCATACAAATCTGCCTTTCTAATGTTCTGATTATCATTATATTCCATACATTTTACCATTGCAATCTTTTTCTATAAGATCGTAAAAAATTCGAAAAATAGCATAAAACAGGCAAAAATTTCGGGTTTTGCACTTGAAATCTTCAAAATTCTGGAATACAATAAGAGCATTAAGTCGTAATGATCGGAGCGTGTGCGTGTTTGATTGATATCGTTCTCGTCGAGCCGGAAATCCCGATGAACACCGGCAATATTGCCCGAACCTGCGCCGCCACGGGCGCCCGGCTCCATCTCATTGAGCCGCTCGGCTTTGATATCTCCGACAGGGCGGTTAAGCGTGCCGGACTGGACTACTGGCATCTGGTGGACGTTTTTGTTTATGCAAATATAGAGGATTTTTTTGAACGCCATGGAGATGATAATATTTGGCTGGCAACCACTAAAGCACCGCGCAGTTACGCAGATGCCGACTTCACAGGCGATGTGAAGCTTATTTTTGGTAAAGAGACGGCCGGCCTGTCTCAGGCGCTCCGAGAAAAATATTATGATCGATGTGTGCGGATTCCGATCCGCGCCGAGGCACGAAGTCTGAACCTTGCCAACAGCGTTGCCATCCTTTGTTTTGAAGCGCTTCGGCAACAGGGCTTCCCCGGCCTTCGGGACTATGGTTCAATGAAGGAGGATATTAAGTGAACTGCAACAAAAAAACCGTCAGGGACATAGACGTTCGCGGTAAGCACGTCCTGCTCCGCTGTGATTTTAATGTCCCAAGAGATAAGGTTACAAACGTCATTACGGATGACAGGCGGATTCGGGCCGCGCTGCCGACTATCCGCTACCTGCTTGAAAACGGCGCCGCGGTCGTCGCATGTTCTCATCTGGGCAGGCCGAAGGGCGAGTGGCTGCCGGAGCTCAGCCTCGCAGGTGCCGGCCGGCGCCTTTCAGAGCTTTTGGGCCAGCCGGTAAAGATGGCAAAGGATGTGATCGGTCCGGATGCAAAGGCGCTTGCCCATGCCCTGAAGCCCGGCGAGATCATGCTGCTTGAGAACCTGCGTTATCACAAAGAGGAGACGAAAAACGATCCTGAATTTGCGCGCGAGCTTGCCTCAATGGCCGAGGTGTTTGTCTCGGATGCGTTTGGTACGGTTCACCGTGCCCACGCCTCTACAGTGGGCGTTGCGGCATATCTTCCGGCCGTTTCCGGTTTTCTCGTGCAGAAGGAGCTGGAGGTAATCGGCGGAGCGCTTTCCGCACCGGCTCGTCCGCTTGTAGCGATCCTCGGCGGTGCTAAGGTTTCCGACAAGCTGGGCGTTATCAATAATCTGCTCGACAAGGCGGATACCCTGATTATCGGCGGCGGCATGGCCTTTACGTTCGTGAAGGCAAACGGTGGGAAAATCGGCCGTTCCCTCTGCGAAGACGACAGACTTGACTACGCCCGGGAAATGATGAAAAAAGCGGACGAAAAGGGCGTAAAGTTCCTATACTCACGTGACTTTATTGCGGCAAAGGCGTTTTCCCCGGAAGCCGAACCGATCGCTATCACCGACGAAAATATTCCCGACGAGCTGATGGGTATGGACATCGGTCCGAAAAGTATACGGTGTTTTACCGATGAGATAAAAAATGCCGGTACCATTATCTGGAACGGCCCCATGGGCGTGTTTGAGTTTGACGCGTTTGCAAAGGGTACGGAGGCGGTGGCTCGAGCCATGGCAAATTCCAAAGCCATCACAATTATCGGCGGCGGCGACTCCGCCGCGGCTGTTGACAAATTCGGACTGGCTGGAAAAATGACGCATGTCAGTACCGGCGGCGGTGCCTCTTTGGAATTTATGGAGGGGCTGGAACTGCCCGGTGTGGCCTGTCTTTTGGACAAGTAGGTGAAGCTATGAATAAAAAATATCGTAAAGCAGTCATTGCCGGAAATTGGAAGATGAATATGACGCCGTCGGCCGTGAAGCCTTATGTCGATGAGCTGAAGGCGGCACTGCCGAGAACCAAAACGTGCGATATCGTTCTCTGCGCGCCGTTCCCGCTTATTCCGGCGCTGAACAAGGCTGTAAGGGACATCGGAAGAATATCAATCGGCGCACAGGACGTCGCCGAATATTCCAAGGGAGCCTATACCGGCGATGTATCGTGTGACATGCTGACGGAGCTTGGCGTCAAATATGTCATCGTTGGTCACAGTGAGCGCCGCCGTTATCATATGGAAGATAATTTTATGGTAAACGAAAAGGTCAAGGCGGTCGTCGGTTCGGGACTTAGCCCTATCATCTGTGTTGGCGAGAGCCTGAATGAGCGTGAAAGAGGGCTTACGCTGGAACTCATAACCTATCAGGTCAAGGCGGCGCTCTCAGGACTCAGCGAAGAACTGGTCAGGCGCTGCATCATCGCCTATGAACCCCTTTGGGCAATCGGCACAGGGGCTGTTGCCTCGACCGAGCAGGCTCAAGAGGTTTGTTCCGAGATACGCAAAGTGGTTAAAAAATGCTTTGGCGCAAAGACGGCGCGGAGCATCAGTATCGTGTATGGCGGCTCAATGAACGCCTCCAATGCCGAAATCCTGCTGTCGATGCCCGACATCGACGGAGGACTGATTGGAGGCGCATCCCTCCGGCCTCAGGATTTCGCAAAGATCATAGCGGCAACGCACCAGGAGTGAGAAGATGAACAAGCGCCCCATAGCCATTATAATTTTAGACGGCTTTGGTCTTGGAGTACAAGATAAGCACAATGCGATTTACGTTGCGAAAACGCCGGAGATCGATAAACTCATGGCAAATTGTCCGAATACCACAATTGCTGCCTCCGGGGAGGCTGTTGGCTTGCCCGTGGGTCAGATCGGCAATAGCGAAGTCGGACATATGAATATCGGTGCCGGCCGGGTTGTCTATCAAGATTTTTCCCGAATTATGGACCAGATCGCAGACGGCAGATTTTATTCAAATAAGGTGTACAGCCATGCCATGGACTATTGTATTGAAAATGACGCAAGTCTGCACCTGATGGGCCTTTTGTCCGATGGCGGAGTTCATAGCCACATAGAGATTCTCTATGCCCTTATGGAGATGGCGAAGAAAAAAAATCTGAGCCGAGCGTATATCCATGCTTTCCTTGACGGACGGGATGTGGGGCCTACAACGGGTCTGAATTATGTCCGTAATTGCGTAGAAAAGTGCGCTGAACTGGAAATCGGCAAATTGGCCACACTTATGGGCCGGTTCTATGGTATGGATCGCGATAAGCGTTGGGCGCGACTTGAGCGCGCATACAGGGCAATGGTATTGGGAGACGGAAAATTTGATGATGACCCTGTGGCGGCCATAGAGGAAAAGTACCGTACCGGAACAACAGACGAGTTTATCCGCCCGATAATTTGTGACAGGGACGGCATGATTCGCCCGAATGATGCCGTGATATTCTTCAACTTCCGCCCCGACAGAGCCAGAGAGATTACCAAAGCGTTGACCGAGGAAAAATTCACTCATTTCGACCGCCCGTTTGGCGCTTTTCCACTGCACTATGTCTGTACAACGCAGTATGATGAGCGCTTTACATGGGTTAATGTCGCCTTCCCACCAAAGGTCATCAAGAATACCTTCGGCGAATACATCAGCAAGCGCGGCTATACGCAGCTCCGACTGGCTGAGACGGAGAAATATGCGCATGTCACATTTTTTATGGACGGCGGTGTTGAGGGCCGTTTTCCGGGAGAGACACAGATTTTGGTTCCTTCGCCGAAAACATACCCGACTTATGACCTCATTCCGGAGATGAGCGCGTATGAGGTGGCGGACGAAGCGGTAAAATATATTCGCGGCGGCAAACACGACGTCATTATCATGAACTTTGCCAACTGTGACATGGTTGGGCATACCGGCGATATGAACGCGGCGGTGAAGGCCACCGAAGTGGTTGACTCCTGTGTGCAGAAGGTGGTTGAGGCCATGGAGGAACGCGGAGGGATCAGCTTTATCCTTGCCGACCACGGCAATGCCGACCAGATGTATCAAGCGGACGATACGCCGCACACGGCACATACATGCAATCCCGTCCCTCTGATCATAGTGGGGGCCGATGTCAAGCTCAGTCCCGGCAGGCTTGCCGATATCGCGCCAACGGTGCTTGAACTGATGGGGCTTGAAAAGCCGGAGGAAATGACCGGCCGGAGCCTGCTTGTGCATTGACGGATGGAAAATTGCGGTATATAATATGCAAAGCCAATAATGATATAAAGGAGATATTTAACTATGAAACAGTATTTCGAAATTGTTGACGTACTTGGCAGAGAAATACTCGACTCACGCGGCAATCCCACCGTTGAAGTCGAGGTAACCCTTGAGGACGGTACTGTCGGCCGTGCTGCTGTTCCTTCCGGCGCATCCACCGGTATTTTTGAGGCCTGTGAGCTTCGTGACGGCGATAAAAGCCGTTATCTCGGCAAGGGTGTTTTGAAGGCCGTTGAAAATGTCAATGGCGAAATCGCCGAGGCCCTTCTCGGACTCAATGTTCTTGATCAAACGTCGATAGACAAGCTTCTCATCGAACTCGACGGCACGCCAAATAAGAGCCGTCTGGGTGCGAATGCTATTCTCGGTGTGTCTCTGGCCTGTGCGCATGCCGCAGCGGAAGCCACCGGCAACAGTCTGTATAATTACATCGGCGGCGTCAACGCAAAGACGCTTCCGGTGCCCATGATGAATGTTCTTAACGGCGGCGCGCATGCCACCAACAGCGTTGATATTCAGGAATTTATGATTATGCCCGTCTCTGCCGACAGCTTTGCAACCGGTTTGCGCATGTGTGCGGAAGTCTTTCATACCCTCAAGAAGGTCGTCCCCGCCACCGGCGTCGGCGATGAGGGCGGCTATGCACCAAATCTCGACAGCGATGAAGATGCGCTCAAAGCGCTTGTCACCGCTATTGAGAAGGCCGGTTATAAGCCCGGCGTCGATTTCCGTATTGCAGTTGATGCGGCATCTTCCGAGTGGTTTAACGAGGATGATAAATGCTATCACCTGCCCAAGCGCGGAACGGTCATGACCCGTGAAGACATGGTAGCCATGTGGACCGAATTTGCCGATAAGTATCCCATCATCTCCCTTGAGGACGGCATGGCGGAAGAGGATTGGGACGGCTGGAAGATGCTCACCGATGCTCTGGGCAAAAAGATCCAGCTCGTCGGCGACGACCTGTTTGTTACCAATACTGAGCGTCTCAAGAAGGGCATTGAGCTCGGTGTTGCGAACTCCATCCTGATTAAGGTCAACCAGATCGGCACGCTGACCGAGACTTTGGATGCAATTCAGATGGCGAACAGAGCGGGTTATACCGCTGTTATCTCTCACCGCTCCGGCGAAACTGAGGATACGACTATCGCCGATATCAGCGTTGCGACAAACGCAGGCCAGATCAAAACCGGTGCCCCAAGCCGCAGCGACCGTGTTGCCAAGTATAATCAGCTGCTCCGTATTGAGGAAGAGCTGTTTGATGTTGCCCAGTTCCCCGGTATGGGCGCTTTCAATGTAAAGTAATAATGATGCAAAAAGGTCTTCGGCAGCGCCGAAGACCTTTTTAGACTGTCAAAAAAGCCTCGCAGAGTTTGGCCGCCGCAGCGGCAAAATAAAATTAAGGCATTTTCGGGCGCGGCGTGTACGTCCCGAAAATACTTCTCAGGCTGCCTACGCCTCATTGTCCACCAAAAGCGGACGATGAGGCGTAGGCAGCCTGCAATCCCTTTTGTATCAATAAAGCTGTTTTCAGAATAGAGCCGCAAGCAGCTTTATCGACAGACTGAAAGTCACGCATGCCGAGAAGCACCGTTATCGGCTCGCGTTATAAGACTCATGTCCGATTCAAAATAAATAATAAGAATATTACTCTTAGCTGGAGAAATTGACGGCAACGTCGCGGACGGAGGAAATATGAAAAAGCTCAAGTTTTATGTTTGTCCAACCTGTGGGAATATTCTAGACATCCACAGGAGAGGCGGAGATTTCGTGCTGCGGCAGAAAGCTTGTCCCGCTCAGGGCAAAGTCCTGGGATGAGGCGCACAGGATAGAGGTCCAAGCCGTAGAGGACGACTATTACATCACATTTCCGCATGACATGACAAAAACGCATTTTTTAAGTTTTTTACTTATGTGAGCTATGACCGTACCCTGATGGTGAGACTCTATCCGGAGCAGGGGGGCGAGGTACGTTTCCCGGCGCTGCATGCCGGCGAACTGTACTATGACTGTAATCAGCACGGACTTATGAAATATGATCAGACCGCTTGAAGGCCCCTCAGCATATAGATAAAGCCGCTTTCGGCGCTATTCCGAAAGCGGCTTTGAACATATCCAGCAGAAAACGGTCATATTTTAGTTTCCCTGTTTAGCTCTTTGCTAAACAGGGAACTTTTTTCGATGGCCTCAGGTGCCAAACGAGTATCTATTTATTTTCATAAGCGCTCTTGATTTTGAAGGCGTTCTGATAGGCGCATATAGTGCTTGTAAAGGATGCCGAAACGATGGCGGTAGAGCGGTTTCCACGGTTTCTCGCGCCCGCAGAAATGCAGGATGGCTGTGTTTTGGATCACCCAGTCGGTATTGGCCTGACCGCCGCTTCGGAGATAATAGGTACTGTAGTTTCGGGCATCGTAATTCCATAACACATCGTTTAGTTTCAGAATCTCGTTGCCGTAAAGGCCGTTCAATATGTCCTGGTCGGGTAAAATAAGCTCTTTCCGATGCGCTTCCGCGTAACAAAAAATGTCGTGCGGAACAATCTTTTCGCGTCCTTGAGTAAGGACTATCAATATAACGCCTGAATTATAATAGTCGTGTTCTGTACCCAGGCGGATTCGGTTGACATCATTTGCAAGCTCGGTCTTGCCGGTGTGAGGCGCTGCGGCAAACAGGCGGCCGCGCATATCGGTTTCCCAGAGAGGCCGCAATGGGTTTATGACCAGAATATCCGGATCCAGGTATAAAACCCGGCTTAGACCTTTTGGCAGTAAATGCGGTGCCAGTAAACGGTAATACATCTCAATAGGGTATTGTTTGCTCACCGGCGCGTCATCAAACAACGACGCTTCCGTTTGGATAGCGCAGAGTTCAAAGCCAAGCGTTCGACAAAATTTGTGTAGATTTTTAATCTCCGGCTCTGGTATTGAACGGTGAATCATGAAAACGTCAATTTTTTCATTGGGGTTGTTGACATAGAGAGATGTGAGCATGACACGGAGCTGGGGTAAATAATTTTTATCCAGAGTTACAAGTAAGCTGATGGTGTCCATGGATATTCTCGACTCCTTATAACGGGTTTTGGTCAATTCGTTTGGAAATATATCGGGCGCGCTGCCGGAGATAATCGGCTCGTGAAATATTATAGCACGGCTTTTTTGCTATGCAACAATTTGTGGTTTAGATTTAAGATTAAAAAGTATTTTATACCCGCCAATACATTGCGACGATTGATGTCTGAGCGCATTCATGAACCACTCCGTTTTCAGAGACGCCGTTTAAATAAGCCCGAATGGCCGCTTTGCCTTTTTCGGTGAGGTCATTTGCCGTACTCAGACGCAGGGTATATTCCCTTATTGCGGTTTCCAGCGGCAAATTGTGTTCCCTGACCTGATCATCATATTCCAACTTTGGTTTATAGCCACTCAGCCACAGCAAATCAAATGAATAGGCGATTGTTTCGTCCAGCCTTTTGGAATCTTTCTCCGCGCCGACAATGCACTCAAGCTCATCTAAAATGGAATTTGCACGTCTGGCAGGCTTCACCATGAGACACCAATTTCGGCTGGCCTCCGAGAGTTTAAAAAACGTCTCAGCCGACATTACCGCAGGCGTCATATTCGCCAGTACCAGGTCAAATTGTTTTTTCCAGCGTTTATCGGCTAGGTCCAACGTATGCCAGTCATTCACACTGAAACTTACGTTTGAATGTCTCAGCGCCCGCTGCTTTTCCGCTTCCTCGATCATTCTCGGGGAAAAATCCGTCGCTGCCACATTTGCGCCAAGCGCTTCAAGCGCAAAGGCAAAACGCCCGCCGCCGCAGCCGACGTCAAGCACACAGGTATCCTTTTTCACCATGCCTTCCCGCATAATGATTTGCATTCCCAGACTGTTTTCCGCTGTCGGCAGTTCGTTGGCCGAAAAATGCTCCGCTTTGCCGTCCCACAGTTCTACGCCGGCCATTGTATTTTGCTTTTTGGGTTTCCAGGTGTCGAGAATCATCTGTATATCCATTGTCGGAGCCTCCCTTATTATGCTAGAACTTAAAACAAAACTCTGTGCCCTCGCCGGGCTTGCTGGTAACAGACACCTCAATGCCATGCCTCTCGGCAATCTGCTTTGCGATAGCGAGGCCGAGACCCGATCCTTTTTTATTTTCCTCTGATTTTACTTTATAGAATCGGTCAAAAATATGCGGCAAATCCTCATTGGCGATCCCTTTGCCATGGTCGCGTATGGCGACGCACTTATCTTTCAGTACGACTTGGACTATACTGCCGGGAGACGAAAATTTTATGGCATTATCCAGTACGGTTAAAAACATCTGACGCAGCCGGCCATAGTCTCCCGTTACCGCGTGGTAAGGGGTGTCAAAGCTTTCCTGAACCTCAATATTTTTCTCCCTCGCCAGATGCCCCGCGCTTCTTACCGCATCCCTCAGAATATCGCAGAGGTTAAGCTCCTGCCTGTCGATTTTGAAATCGGTGTTCTGCAGCTTTGACAAATCCAGCAAATCATTCACCAGCCTCTGGAGGGCAAGACTCTCATTCAGCATTTGCCGATGGTAGTTTTTTACCTGCTCGGGTTCCGTCACCACCTCGTCGCAAAGCGCTTCCAGCGACCCTCTGATCACGGTGACCGGGGTTTTTAGTTCATGTGAAATGTTGGCGACAAAGTCCCGGCGGAGTTTGTCCAGCTTCTCGCTTTCCTGTTTCGCGGCCATGAGCCTGTCGCTCAGGGTGTCGATGGCATGCGCCAGCTCGCCGATCTCATCCCGTTGCCGTACGTTGGTTTTGACGGTATAGTCGCCCTCGGCCAGCAAGAGGGCCGAGCTCGTCATTTTATTCAGGGGCTTTGTAAAGGTAAGCGCAAGGAACACGGATAAAATTACGGCGAGGATAAGTGCCGCAAGCGTACTCACGGCCAATATGCCAACGCCCTGCATTGTCGCGTCGTATATTCCTTCCACGGGGGAATGGAGCAAAACGGCGCCGACAATCTGTCCGTCAATTTCAATAGGCGTGCCAATGGTAAGCGTCGGAGCCTGCAAAAGACCACTGAAACCCTCACTGAAAGTGGTATTGCCGCCAAATACCTCTTTCACGACCTGATCGGCGTCCTCCGGCAGATCCGAATAATTATAGCTCTCGCCCGACATTGGATTGACCGCGATTAAATTGAGGTCCTCGTCCACGATCCAGACATCACTCATTGCGATGTCGTCAATAAACCGCAGATAAGCGCCGTAGCCGCCTTTTCCGCTGCCGTTCATTCCCATGCCGCTTGATCCCGTACTGCCCATATATTCGGAAATTGCCCCGGCAATTGAGTTGGCGCGGGCTTCCAGATCGTTTTTATTATCCTCGACTGTCTGAGCGCGGAAAAGTGAAATGAAAATTACACCTATCAGTATGGAGAGCAAAACCAGCGCCGCCGCAAAATAAAAAATCAGCTTTCGTGCGATTTTACTTTTCATCCTGTGCTACCTCAAATTTATACCCGACGCCCCAAATCGTCTTGATCTCCCATCCCTCGTGCGAATACTCGTCCAGCTTTGCGCGAAGACGCTTGATATGGGAGTCCACCGTACGGGTGTCCCCATAATAATCATAGCCCCAAAGGCTGTTCAGCAGATTATCCCGTGAAAATACCTTGTTCTTATTTGTCGCCAGCGTCCACAAAATTTCAATCTCTTTCTTGGTGAGCAAGACTTTTTTTCCGCCGATTGTGACTTGATACTCATCCAGATTAATTGTCAGGCCGTCAAATGAAAAGATCTGTTTACTGCGCATATCTGAGTGTGCAATGCGCCGCAAAACAGCCCGTATCCTTGCCATGACCTCCCCGGGAGAAAACGGCTTTATTATATAATCGTCAGCGCCGATATCTAGGCCCATAATCCGTTCAAAGTCCTCTCCGCGTGCCGTTATCATGATTACCGGAGTGTCGGCATTTTTTCGGATTTCACGGCAGACCTCAAACCCGTCTATCTTCGGCATCATCACATCCAAAAGAACCACATCAGGGTTGATTTTGAAAAACAGCTCCAGCGCCTGCTGCCCGTCAAACGCAACATAGGGCGTATGGCCTTCTTTTTTTGTGTATTCTTCGAGTATTGACGTTATTTGTTTATTGTCGTCAGCGATTAGAACTTTAGGCATAACATCACCTCAATCATTTTTCAGTCACCGTTGATATCTCGGATGGCAGCCGGACTCCCGCCGGAGGCGGAACCGTCCGGCATGCCGGGTATAATAGCCGCTTTGCGGCTATTATACCATGAATTCTTCTAATTCATGGTATAAGTGTCATCGCTGCCGGTTGCCCCGCAAGGGGCGAGGCGGTCGCGACAGAAATGGCAGCCGGACTCCCGCCGGAAGCGGAACCGTCCGGCATGCCGGGTATAATAGCCGCTTTGCGGCTATTATACCATAGATAAAAATTCGTGGCAAAGATTTGTCCCCACCTGAATAATAAATCGTATAAAAAATAGCAAAAAAGACACACATTTACCACATTTAATCTGTAGGATAAGCTCACAAGAAAGGTAGAGCCGATTCTATAAAAAAGGGAGTTGATTTTATGAAAAAGAAGAAAGCAACCATCGTCCGGCACATCGTCCAGATTTCGGTGTTTGCCCTCGTATTTCTCATTGCGATCAGCAAGTGGCTTGCTGAAGAAGGGATAGCAATCCCGTTTATTCCAGAAATATCGCTTCATGCCATATGTCCGTTCGGTGGGGTCGTAACGATCTATGAATTTGTGACGACCGGAGGATTTATTCAGAAAATACATAGCGCCGCCTTTATCTTGATGTTTCTCGGATTTGCTGCAGCGCTTCTCTTCGGAGCAATTTTCTGCGGGTATATCTGCCCGTTCGGTACGTTTCAGGAGTGGATCGGAAAGGTTGGGAAAAAGCTTTTTCCAAAACGGTACAATCGGATTGTACCCCAAAAAATTGACCGGGTTTTGAGATATCTGAGATATCTTGTCCTCGTTATGGTGCTCTATCAGACCGCCACAACCGCAAAACTGGTCTTTCAATCGGTTGACCCCTATTATGCCCTTTTTAATTTCTTTACAGGCGAGGTCGCAATTTCGGCCTACATCGTACTCGGCGTCATTGCTGCACTGTCACTCTTTATTGAGCGGCCATGGTGCAAATATTTCTGCCCATACGGTGCGCTTCTGGGCCTTTTCAACACCATACGTATCTTTAAAATCAGGCGCAACCCCAACACCTGTATCGGCTGCAAAAAATGCGACGACGTCTGTCCGATGAATATTGAAGTATCCGGCAAAGCAGTCATTCGCAATCACCAATGCATTAGCTGCCACAAATGCACCAGCGATGTCTCCTGCCCGGTTAAAGACACCGTCACCATTTCGATCAGCAAGGAAAAGGAGGGTGCTCGCCATGAAAATTAAGCCCTATACCGCTATCATCATTGTTTTGGCCATATTCATTGCGGGAATCGCCATCACATCCGCTATCGGCCTTTGGAGTACGAAATCCAATAAGACTCCGGCTAAGTTAACCGAATCCGAGTTTTCAGGGGAATATGATCCGGCCGATATCCGGGGATCCTATACCTTTTCCGAAATCAGCAGCCTTTTTAACGTCCCAATCGAGGACTTGTCTGCTGCGTTTGGATTTGATGAAGATGACGCGTCAACTTTCAAGTGTAAAGATCTGGAGAGCATTTATGGGGAATCGGAATATGAAATCGGTACAGGCTCCGTCAGAATGTTCGTAGCCTACTATCTTGGACTCCCCTATGAACCGTCCGAAGAGACCTTCCTGACGGATACAGCGGTACAGATTTTGACCGAGCAGGGCAACTTGAGTGAAGCGCAGCAGCGCTATCTGGATGACCATACGCTTCCGGCGGCATAACGCATCCCATAAAGACCAAACAAATGAAAAATAGAAAACACACTTTTGACACAACTGTCCTGCATAATAAAATCACAGGGAGGAACCAAACAAAAAGGAGGCGTGCTTGATGAAATTGCTGAGAAAACATAAGATAATTGCCATAAGCGTTTTGGCAGCGGCCGCAATCATCATTACCACCGTTGCAGCATCCGGAGGCTTTGATTCCCAGGTAAATGAAGATTCCAAAACAGCAAACAACGTGGATTTTGGCGCCTCAGCAGTGGAGGACGGCAAAACCTATAGCCTTCCCGAGATGTTGACCTATGCCATACAGGACGAATATCTTGCCCATGCCGAGTATGAGAGAATCATTGACGACTTTGGCGATCAGCGGCCTTTTATCAATATTATTAAGGCCGAGGAGGAGCATATTTCAACGCTTGAGCCACTATTCGCCGAATACGATGTCACAATACCGGAAAATAACGCAACCGATTACATCACCGTCCCCGGAAGCCTCCTTGAGGCCAATGCGTCGGGTGTGGAGGCCGAGATAAAAAACATTGCAATGTATGAGGTTTTTCTCGGACAGGACCTGCCTGACGATGTCAGAGCAGTATTCACATCACTTAAAAATGCTTCTGAAAATCATCTCTCTGCCTTTGAAAAAGGCGTTGAGCGGCTGGGAGGAAGTATTTCAGGCAATACCTGATTATCACAATAGCATATAAGATGTCGGGCATGCCATAATAATTTTATGAAAAGGAGATCATTATGAAAAATTTCAAGAAATTAATTGTTGTTGGAGCCGTTGTCCTCGCCCTCGGTGCGACCTCGATTACCGCACTGGCGGCATCAGGTTCCGGCACACCGGCGGAAATCGTGGCCGGGCTCACCGGTCAGTCCGTCGAAAGTGTCATTTCAGAGAGAGCCCAGTCCGGTGAAACCTATGGCGCCATCGCCGATGAGGCCGGTGTGCTGGAGCAGTTCAAAGCTCAGATGATTGAGCAGAAAAAGGCCGCTTTGGCCGAACGGGTAGCTGCCGGCACGATGACGCAGGAGCGAGCCGATGAGATCATTGCGGCTATGGAGGAAAATCAGGCAAATTGCGATGGCACATGCAGCGGCGGTACCGGTGCCGGAATGGGCACCGGGTTCGGCGGAATGAGCGGGAATCACAGCGGCGGACGCTATGGTTCCGGCAACGGACTGGGGACTTGCACCCGCTAGGCCATGAAATCTTGATTTATCACGCTTTTTTGGTAAACGTAGAGAGGCACTAAATGTGCCTCTCTATTTGTTTCTTCCCAGAAAAATCGTTGGGTCTATTCGCCTCACGGGCGCCGGATCAACAGGCTAAATTGCCGCCAACGGCAGTAAAAGAGCAAGTCCTAGTGCATTTGCGGCCGTAAAAGCAACCATATAGCGTCCCGGACACGCACCCTCAGTCCTCAGGTAGAGCTTGAGCGAAATAAGACTGGCCAGCGAGGCCACCGGCGTACCCAATCCACCGATATCAACCCCCAGAAGCAGGTCGTGCCAATTTTCCGTCAGCGGCGCCAGAAGTACGGCAGCGGGCACATTGCTTATTATCTGGCTTGCCACCGCAGACGCAATAAGCGCGTTCCTGTCCATCAGTGACCGCAGAGCGGATTCTATCGTTGGCATAGCGCCGAGATTGCCGCTGAATATAAAAAAGCATATGAAAGTGAAGAGGAGAGCATAGTCTACCCGCAACAGCAGAGTGCGCTCCGCAAAGAACAGTGATATTGCAACAACAGCCACCAGTATACGATAGTCGAGTATGCCAAAAACCGAGAACAGACAAAGTAAAAATAAACAGAGGCATAGCGCCAAAAGCCGTGGACGTCTGACTTTTTCCGTTCGGTCAAAAGTGACTTCCGCGCAGCCTCTCGCCCCAATTTGTGCCGCCGGCAGAAGTATCGCAAGGCTTATTCCGGTTATCGGTAAGATCACGGGGAAAAATTCCGATGCAGTCAGTCCGTAATGTGAAAACAAAAAGAGATTCTGTGGATTCCCTACCGGCGTCGCCATACTTCCAAGATTAGCGGCAATCGTCTGCAGGACAATTATGCGTATCATTTCACGCTTCCTGTGCAGCGTCTCAAAGATAAATATTGTGAACGGTACAAAGGTGATGAGCGCGACGTCGTTCGTTATGAACATAGAAGTCAAAAACGGCATCAACGTCAGCGCTAAGTTAACTGTGCCAAGACGGCGTTTTCCGGTGAGCAGTTTCTGCGCCAAAATGCGAAATACACCGCACTCCTGAAAGCCTGCAACTATGGCCATAAGACAAAAGAGTATGAAAATGACCTGAAAATCTATGTACTTGCCATAGCTTCGATCAGGCGGGATCGCCAGCATCGATATTGCGGCGCATATGGCCGCAACGATAAGGACCTTCTCATGCCTAGCGAATGTCCCAAGTTTTTTAAGATTCAATTTATTGGTTCCTCTTTTTTCTTTCGATTATGTGGATATGATAAACCTTTCTGTACGATTGTCAAGAAACGTTTCATATCATGTGAATTTATATCAAATCACGAAGAAGATTTTTGGAAAAGTACTTTTTCTCTATCAATAGGTATTTTTATATGTTAAAATATAGCAGAGAAAAACAGAACAGAGGTCGTCTATGCTTCACCCTTCAGATAACCATGCGGAAAAACCTATAGCCTATGAGATTATCCGTTCAAATCGTCGCTCGCTTTCTCTGGAGATATCCCAAGATGTCAAAATACTGGTCCGTGCACCATGGCAATGCTCTCGGGCTGAGATCAACCGCTTTGTCCTCAAGCACCGGGACTGGCTGTCCACCCATCTTGAAATCCAGCGCAGGCGGCTTGCGGCCTTTCCTGAGCCGACGGATAGTGAACGTCTCTCTCTTATTGCCCGCGCAAATGCGGAGCTGCCGCAGCGTGTGGCCTATTTTTCTGCCGTTATGGGTCTTGTACCCTCCGGTATTACCATCACGGGAGCAAAAACCCGCTTCGGAAGCTGCAGCGCTAAAAACCGGCTGTGCTTCTCGTGGCGGCTGATGCGCTATCCAGAGGCCGCGATCGACTACGTTGTCGTGCATGAGCTGGCCCATATTGCCCATAAAAACCACGGTCAGGCGTTTTACGCCATGATTGCCGATATTTTGCCCAATTACAAAGACCGTATTAAACTCCTGAAGAGATAATTCATTTAGGTACCCTGCGACGAGCTGGCGACAATACTCAGAGGCACTTTTTACCGGCTCGGTATTATTGAGCGTATTGCCTATAATGGCTCGTAATTAATTGAATAATTTATAGTATTTGATCATATTATGCACAGCTAATGTCGCAATGATTACACATATATCTTGCCTGTGCAGCATGTTGTTTTCCTCATTTTTGTTATATAATTTAAATACCTACTACAATATGGCAATCATAAGGAGGCGTCACATGAATTCAAAGGAGCGCGTTTATACGGCACTGAGAAACGAGGAACCGGATCGTGTGCCCAGAGGTGAAAATAAATTTGACAACGTATTTTTCAAGGGAATCATGGGCTATAATACGCTCTGTTATGCCGGTTGGGAAGAGATGGAAGCGCTTTGGGCAGGACGGCGTGATGACGTTATTGCCGATTACATAGACGCTATCCCCGCTCTTGCCGAAAAACTGCAGTGGGACTATGTCCGTGTTCCTCCAACACCGAAAAAACAGGACTACACCGGCTACAAGCGCCTTTCTGAGCGGATATACCAAAACGCCGCCGGCAAAACTTTTAATTTTAACCCCGCCGTCGGAACCATATCCATGCCCGAAAAGTTCAACACCGACATGACTATTGAAGAGCTGGGGGACCCGAGTGCCGAGATCATCGTGGATGATTCCGAGCTCGAAATTCTCCGAGGCGTTATAGACAAGATCGGCAGGACGCATTTTATCATCGCCCATA
>JBFWKZ010000014.1:0-29710 GCA_050252415.1 Oscillospiraceae bacterium
ATTCTCAAAGTTTTTTAACGTCGTTCTTTAACGACTTAAAAGCCCTTTTCTGGTGCTTATTTGCATAAGCTTTATTCTTACATTGTTTAATTTACAAGGTACACTCCGCATTGCAGCGGGTTTTTAGTTTAACACACTCTGGCGCTTTTGTCAAGAACTTTTTTCGAATCGCTTCGTCTTTTTTCTTGGCCGCGCCGCCGTGTCTCAAGCGCTTGATTAATATACCACCTCCTTCTCACTTTGTCAACACCCTTTTCCCCCTTTTTTTATCCTTTTTTAAATTTAATTGAAATCCTGGTAAAAATCCCTCTGATGATACCGTTTTATCGACCTTTTTATCGATTAAAATCTAATTTAGCAAAAACAAACCGTTGAGTCTTGACAACCAAGTCCCAACGGCTTAAAAAAACGGATTGCGAAATCATTTCAAGATTTTTATTCCACCGATAAGAGGAAGTTCTTTCTGTTTCCCCTGAAGTGCGTTAACGATGCCCATAAGTGCGAGAACGCCAATCACCAAGCTGAGGAGCGGTGCGAATATTCCGAGGATAAATGTTCCCACCAGCACCCATCTGATGACACTGAGAATTACCAGCGCAATTCCCTGATTGATGTGGAATCGGACAAAGCTGTTGTCTCTGTCGACAAACAGTGGAATAAGGATCAGCGCCTCCAGATATGCGCACACGGCAAGCATTCTCCTGCCGGCCGTGATATCTTCGTTTACCACTTCACCTGTGTAGACCGTCCTGTCCTCGTGTTGAGACTGGTACCACTCATTTGCGTGAAACTCATTCTTTTTGGCTCTTCCGGCATCGGATTTATTCCGTTCTGCTTTTTTATTGGAATAATGATAATATCCTGAATCAGCGGTCGTTTCCTGTTGTTTTTGTGCCGTTCCCCGCTTGATACCGTTATCTTCATAAATGTCCCAGGCGTCGTCGCTTTTCCTTTTACCGGCCCGAATACCTTTACCGCACGCAGGACACTGATCAAAGCCGTCGGCCACATAGGCGCCGCAGTTTTTGCAGTATGCCATAGGGTCCCTCCTTTTTTGGAGCTTTTCTATAGTATACATCCTTTTTGCCTGAAATTCAACTCAATTGATATGGATTTCACCCTGGCTCCCGGCACCTTATGAACAGAACATGTGTTTCCCTATCGTAACAATGAGCGGCCGTGACCAAATCCATTTACTCGTTGCCTTTGCCGGGTTAAAGTAATAAATTGCACCGCCCGAAGGGTCCCAGCCGTTCATCGCGTCTCTTGCCGCTTTATAGGCGCTGTCGGAAACCGGCTGATTGAACTGGCCGTCGTTCAAACAGCTGAACGCCCCAGGCTGATAGATAACGCCGGACAAGGTATTGGGAAATGACGGGTGCTTAATTCGGTTGAGTACGACAGCTCCGACGGCAACCTGTCCGCTGTAGGGTTCACCTCTCGCCTCGGCGGAAATAAGTCTCGCCAGCAGCTGTACGTCTGCCGAGGAATTATTTGTGGCGCTGCTTGAGCTTATCCCCAGCGCAGCCAGCGTCTTTGGCCCGGCCATGCCGTCGACCGTAAGGCCGTTTTTGCTTTGAAAATATTTGATCGCCGATTCAGTGGCCGACCCAAAGATGCCGTCAACACTGCCGGAGTAATAGCCCCAGTCCTTTAACTTTGTCTGTATCTGCTTGACCGTATCACCGCTTGAGCCGCGTGAATATGTCACAGCCGCAGCATCCTGGGCAAACCCGATAATAAAAACGTTCAGTATAAAAATGATCGCCAAATACAGGCATAATTTTCTTCTGTCTTTCAAAAAAACTCCTCCGCTCTATGACGCTATTATTCATAGTCTGCGGAGGAGCTCTATTCTTATTCTATAAAATCGCGGCTAAAATTTTTACTTTTTTCCCTTTATCTCGGAAGTCACTTTTTCAATAAAGGCATCGACGGCCATAAGCCCTTCGTCGCCCCCGCTGCGGGTGCGAACCGCAACAGCCCCAGACTCAGCCTCCTTGTCACCAACGACCAGCATGTAGGGAATTTTCTGCATCTGTGCTTCACGGATTTTATAACCGATTTTTTCGTTGCGAAAATCAGTCTCGACGCGAACGCCCGCCGCGTCAAGCTTATCGGCAATCTGCTGGGAATAGTCTTTTACGCGGTCGGTGATCGCCATGACCTTTACCTGAACCGGGGACAGCCAAAGCGGGAAGGCACCCGCAAAATGTTCGGTAATAACGCCGATAAAGCGCTCGATAGAGCCTAAAACGACACGATGGATCATGACGGGACGGTGCTTTTCCCCGTCGGCGCCGGTATATTCAAGCTCAAAACGTTCGGGCAGCTGCATGTCAAGCTGAATCGTGCCGCACTGCCATGTCCGCCCCAAAGAGTCGGAGAGGTGGAAATCGAGCTTTGGCCCATAAAAAGCGCCGTCGCCCTCATTGATGGTATAAGGTTTGCCCATTTCGGAGACCGCTTCCTTAAGCGTCTCCGTTGCAAAATTCCAATCTTTCTCATCGCCCATATGGTCTTCCGGCATCGTGGAAACCTCAATTTGATAACTCAGGCCGAAAACGGAATAGACCTCGTCGAAAAGTTTGATGACATTTTTTATCTCATCCTTCATCTGGTCCCATGTCATGAAGATGTGCGCATCGTCCTGGGTAAAGCATCTGACGCGGAAGAGGCCGTGCAGCGCGCCCGAGAGCTCATGCCGATGCACCAAGCCCAATTCGCCAATACGCAGGGGAAGATCGCGATAGGAGTGCGGCTCGGAGGCATAAACCAGCATGCCGCCGGGACAGTTCATCGGTTTTATGGCAAAATCCGTGTCGTCGATCACCGTGGTATACATATTATCCTTGTAGTGGTCCCAGTGACCGGAGCGCTCCCAAAGCTGGCGGTTCAGCATAATTGGCGTGGAAATTTCAACATAGCCATATTTTTTATGGACTTCACGCCAATAGTCGATGAGGGTGTTACGCAAAACCATTCCCTTGGGCAGGAAAAACGGAAATCCCGGGCCCTCGTCCATAAGCGTAAAGAGGCCAAGCTCCTTTCCCAGCTTGCGGTGATCGCGCTTTTTGGCCTCCTCAATACGGGCGAGGTATGTGTTCAGCTCTTCCTTTTTGGGGAAACACGTGCCGTAGATACGCTGAAGCATCTTACGGTTGGAGTCGCCGCGCCAATAGGCGCCGGTGCAGGAGGTGAGTTTTATCGCGTTGCCCTTTATCCTGCCTGTGCTGTCTACATGAGGGCCTGCGCAGAGATCGGTAAAGTCGCCCTGCCGGTAAAAGCTGATTACGGCATCTTCAGGCAGATCGTTAATAAGCTCGACCTTATACGGTTCGTCTTTCATGAATTCCAGTGCCTCGGCACGCGGAAATTCAAATCTTTCAAGTTTGATTTTTTCCTTGCATATTTTACGCATTTCCGCCTCGATTTTTTCAAGAACATCGGGGGTAAATGCTGTATCGCAGTCGATATCGTAATAAAATCCGTCCTCAATAGCAGGCCCGATGGCGAGTTTTGCCTCGGGGTACAGGCGTTTTACAGCCTGTGCCAAAATATGAGAAGTCGTATGACGATAAGCTTTTTTATACTCGGGATTTTCAAAAGTATAGCCTTTTTTTTCGTCCATTTGTTTGCCTCCTAAAAATAACAAAACACCCCTGACAAATGTCAGGGGTGCGTAAATTGACACGGTTCCACCCTGCTTGCGGCATCTCTGCCGCCGCTTTGTAGCGCTCTAACGGGCGCCGGTCGGGTCAGCTTACTGGATAATTTTTCAGCCGACCAGCTCGGGAGTGGTAGCCATATGCGTTCATACAAGGCAGCTTGCAGCTTTTGCCGCCCTCTCTGGATGTTTGACCGCACCGCCGTCTCCGTCAATGCCGATATCAGTCGATATAAGTGATATACCATGTGAATATTATCACGATAATGTCTCTCTGTCAAGCTATAATCACGCTGACAACATACGCCAGCGGGTATAAGACCGGCTGGTGGATAAGATAAATGAGCAGCGACCGTCTGCCTGTCCAGGTAATCCAGCCAGGGAAACTCAGGTCCATCCATACCCTTCTCTCACTGCGCAGTGTCTCGGAAGCCATCCAAGCCCCAATCAGGAAAAGGAAAAACCACGGCATCAGCGGAAAATAATCCGACGATACAAAATTGGCGCTGCGCAGCCCCAAAGGGTATAGCCATTCTATTGGCACCGTGATATTCCGATACATATAATCTGTCACAATAAATAACGTAATAAACATGATGGCGCCGAAAAACCGCGGGAGTTTTTCAAGATAATGTCCCAGCAATCCATAAAGCACCATAGAACAGCCCAAGAATTGCAGGATACCGAATCGTATCGTAACACCGACAAACTGCGATGCGACCGAAACGCAAATACCACATGCGAAGACGATTGCCCCGCGCTTTAAATTGTCTCGGCTGAGCTTTGATGAAAACCCGGCCACCAGGATAAACGTCCAGGAAATGATTCGCTCCAAGAAATTCATTGGGCCGGAGAACATAAACTCCCATGATGTCACGTTAAAGAGCGCAAGGTCGAATATGAAGTGGTAAAACAGCATCAGCAAAACGGCGATGCCGCGAGCAAAATCCAGAAGCTGGATCCGTTTTTTATACATTAAATCTAAATAAAGTTACATCGCCATCCTGCATGACATACTCTTTGCCCTCGCTGCGGACCAGCCCCTTCTCGCGCGCCGCCGCCATGGTACCGCATGCCTTGAGGTCTTCGAATGCAACAATTTCCGCACGGATAAAGCCCCGCTCAAAGTCGGAGTGAATCTTCCCAGCCGCCTGAGGCGCCTTTGTCCCCTTCACGATCGTCCAAGCGCGGACTTCATCAGACCCCGCCGTCAGATAGGATATGAGCCCCAAAAGCGTATATGAGCATTTGATAAGTCTGTCCAGTCCGGATTCCTGGAGGCCAAGATCCTCCAGAAACATCAGCTTATCCTCTTCCGGCAGCTCGCCGATCTCCTGCTCGAGCTTGGCGCAGACCGGCAGCACCTGTGCGTCCTCAGTCTCAGCGAGATGCTTGACACGCTGGAAATATGCGTTGCCCTCGTACCCGCAGGTAAAGCTCTCCTCATCCATATTCGCGGCATAGATGACGGGCTTCAGGCTTAAAAGCTCGGAAGTGCGTATGAGCGCCATGTCCTCTTCTTCGCAGGCATAACTGCGTGCGGACTTGCCATCGTTGAGATGCGAGAGCAGCGCTTCGAATACCTCCTGTTCGTGCAGGTATTTCTTGTCGCCCTTAGCCATCTTTTTTGCCTTTTCAATGCGGCGCTCGACCATTTCCATGTCGGCCATGACAAGCTCAAGATTGATGATATCGATGTCACGGATAGGATCGGTGCCCCCCTCGACATGTATGACATTATCATCGTCAAAACAGCGGACAACGTGAACAATCGCATCTGTCATGCGTATGTTTGAAAGGAACTTATTGCCCAAGCCCTCGCCTTTGGAAGCACCGCGGACAAGTCCCGCTATGTCGACAAATTCGATGACGGCCGGGGTATATTTTTTGGGCGAATACATCTGGGCGAGAAAATCAAGCCGCTCGTCCGGAACGGCAACCACGCCGACATTGGGGTCAATCGTACAAAACGGATAGTTTGCCGATTCGGCGCCGGCATTGGTTATGGCGTTAAAAAGGGTGCTTTTGCCCACGTTGGGTAACCCAACGATGCCTAGTTTCATAACTGATAACTCCTCTATTACATCAATCTGCGGCGGAAGTCGTAGAGACCTCCGCCGCTGTACTTTTATTCTTTCTTGTCCTCAGGCTCAGCACCGGCGGTTTCATCAGCCCCCGGCGTTTGCTCGTCCGGATCTCCGGCAGGCGCGTCATCGGCGGGCGCATCCTCCGCAGGCTCTCCGGTGTCCGGCTGGAGAGACGCCTCATCATTTTTCGGCGGCAGAACACCGTGTTCACAGAAGTAGTCAAACTCATCACCGTACATCGTCTCATTTTTCAGGAGATACTCCGCAACACCGACGAGCTGATCGCGGTGCTCGATAAGTATCTGCTCGCATTTCTCACCGGCCTCGTCAAATATGTGCTTGACCTCTTCGTCGATCTGTGCGGCTATTTCTTCAGAGTAACTTTTTGTCTGTCCAAAATCGCGCCCTATGAACACACTGTGCGCGCTGGACTCAAATGAGATGGGCCCAAGTCTGTCGCTCATACCATAGCTCATGACCATGGAACGGGCGAGCGTACTCGCCTGCTGGATATCTCCGGATGCGCCGGTCGAGATATCGTCGAGGAAAATTCTCTCCGCCACGCGTCCGCCGAGAGACATAACAATTTTGTCAAAGAGCTCACCGCGGGAGCTGAAATCCTCCAGATCATCTTTGGGGCGGAAGAGGGTAAAGCCGCCCGCTCTGCCGCGCGGAATAATCGTGATGTAGTGGACAGGATCAGAATTGTCAAGGTACTTGCCCGTTATCGCGTGCCCCGCCTCGTGATAGGCGGTGAGCCGGCGCGCCTTCTGAGACATAACCTTGCTCTTTTTCTCCGGGCCCATCTGGACCTTGAGTATGGCTTCGTCAACATCCTCCATGGTGATAAAACGGTCATGGCGGCGCACAGCGAGCAATGCGGCCTCATTGAGAAGGTTGGACAGATCGGCGCCCGAGAAGCCCGGAGTACCGCGTGCAATGCTGTTGAGGTCAACATCGTCACCAAGCCGTTTGCCTTTGGCATGGACGCGCAGTATGGCCTCTCTGCCCTTTATATCGGGCAGGCCAATATAAACCTGGCGGTCGAAACGGCCGGGTCTCAGCAAAGCATTATCGAGAATATCCTGACGGTTTGTTGCCGCCATGACAATGACGCCGTCGTTGTTGCCAAAGCCGTCCATCTCAACCAGCAGTTGGTTGAGCGTCTGCTCGCGTTCATCATGACCGCCGCCGAGGCCCGAGCCTCTCTGGCGGCCGACCGCATCGATCTCATCAATAAAAATAATGGCGGGAGCAACCTTCTTCGCCTGGTCGAACAGGTCCCGGACACGACTTGCGCCGACACCGACATACAGCTCGACGAAATCAGAACCGGAGATAGACAAGAACTGGACGCCCGCCTCACCGGCAACGGCCTTTGCGATGAGGGTCTTACCGGTTCCCGGAGGTCCCACAAGCAACACACCTTTAGGGATGCGCGCGCCCATATCGCTGTAAGCGCTGGGCTTTTTGAGGAATTCGACAATTTCCTGAAGTTCGCTCTTTTCCTCCTCACAGCCGGCGACATCGGCAAAAGTAATCTTTTTCTTCTCATCGCTGCCGAGGCGAGTGCGCGCCTTGCCGAATTTGGCGGCTCCGCCGCCGGCGCCGCCGCTTGCGCGGTTCATCATGACATACCAGAGGACGGAGAACAGGATAATGACGCCGAGGTACGGCAGGAAGGACACCCACCACGGCAGGACAAAGCCGACGTCATAGTCGTACTCCGTGATAATTCCGTCCGCATACTGCTGCTTTACCAGGTCGTCGACATCTTCCTTAAAATAATCGACGCTGTAGAGATCTGCTGTTACCTTCTTACTCCCGTCCAACTCCTCATAGAGATTGAGGTAGAGCGTCGTCCCCTCGACGGTAAAGCTCTCAACCTGTTCATTTTTAAACAGATCGAGTACCTCTGAATAGGGCAGCTCCTTAGGAGCTTGGTCCATGTTCATGGTGAATACGGTTGCCAGGATTATTATCATGATAATGGCATAGAAGCCGATATCTCTCGCGCGTTTTTTATTATAGTTCAAAAAATAATCACATCCTTGACCTTAAGGGTGGTTCAATTGTTATAAATCTCAGGCTTGAGTACGCCGATATAAGGCAGATTCCGATATTTCTCGGCATAATCGAGCCCGTAGCCCACGACAAAGGCGTCGGGGATGACAAAGCCCGCCAGTTCTGTTTTAACTTCCTTTTTTCTTCTTTCAGGTTTATCGAGCAGCGTATAGATTGCAATGGAAGCCGGATTGCGGTTTTTTAAATATTTGAGCAGATAACTCAGCGTCACGCCGCTGTCGAGGATATCCTCAACAATAATAAGATGTTTGCCCTCAATATCCTCACTGAGGTCTTTATTGATTTTTACCGCACCTGTTGTGACGGACCGGTTGCCATAGGACGACACCGCCATAAAATCGATCGAGCATTCGAGATCGACCTTACGCATAAGGTCGGCCATAAAAACAAAGCTGCCCTTTAGTATACCCACAAAGACGGGTTCCGTACCGGCATATTTTGCGGTAATCGCCTTACCCATTTCGGCAACGCGCTCTTGAATCTGCGTCTCTGAAAAAAGGATATAATCAATATCATCTTTCATATTCAAAATCTTCCTCCACACCCTTTTCTACTATCTCTATTATAACAGACGCATCCCCCGGCAAGGCTGCGGCGCGCTCATCCTCGCCGAAGCCGTAAACACCCAAGAGGCCCGTGTCGTCTCGAAAGACCGGAACCGTTGCTCTTAAGGTCGGCGGTATTTTTGCTTCGGAAAACAGTTTTTTGAGTGATTTCGTAATTCCCCTGTTTTTCTGACGTAACGTATCGCCGGTTTGGCGTGTGCCAAGCCTTATATTACCACATATTTTTTCAATTTTAAAGCAGAAAAAATAACTCTCGGAGTTATTTCTTGGCTCTGCCACACCTGTGCGGCATGAAAAAATATATCTTTTTGTCTCAATCGTCTCCCCCGGACGGATAACCTTTTCGGGAATCGGCTCAATATTGGCCATATCAAAACAGAGGTCATCATATTGCTTTAAAACCTCTGTGCCGGGTATGCTGAGCCTGCCGTGTGCATTGCTGCCGCCCGCTAATTCAAGAACGGCCTCGATATGCTTTTTCTCCGCCGAAGGGACAAGGTACATAACGCACCGCGCAGCAATCGGCTTCGGCAGCGCCGACAGCGCCGCGGCGCTTATATGGGCACCCTGTGACCTCAGAAATTTCTTTGCTGCATTGTCGAGGCATTCGTCATCCTCGCGCATGGTCTCACAGGCGGAGAGTATTTTTTCGCCGAAATCAAGAGAAATCTCACGCAGCGGTGCTATGACGCGGTGGCGAATGCGGTTGCGCATATAGTCGTCGCTCTCATTCGTCGCATCCTCCACATGGGCAATATCGTGCTCTTCCAGATAGCTTATGATCTCAGGGCGGTCAAGGCAGAGCAGAGGCCGGATGATTCTGCCGCGAACGGGCGATATCCCGCAGACGCCGCGCAGTCCGGCGCCGCGCAGAAGGTTCATAAGCACTGTTTCGGCATTGTCGCTGGCATTGTGCGCCGTGGCGATTCTGTCGCAGCCAAGCTCGTCCGCCGCAGATTCGAGAAACGCATAACGCAGCATGCGCGCCGCTTCTTCCGTTCCCAGTCCGTTTTTTTCGGCAAAAGCGGGAACATTCCCCCGCCCGACTTTAAGCGGTATTCCTAGCTTTTCACACTCGGCCACAACAAATTTTTCATCTCTGAGCGCTTCTCTGCCGCGAATACCATGATTATAGTGGGCACAGCTAATGAAAAATCCCTGTTTTTTTGAGAGTTCCAGCAAAATATAGAGCATAGCCATACTGTCCGCACCGCCAGAGACGGCGCAAAGTACGCGCGAAGACGGCGGCAGCATGGCGTATTTCATACAAAAATCATATACCCGGGTCATCATAATGCTTCTCCGCATTGGCATAGGTTGTATATTCGGGCAGCCACATAAGCGGTATGGTACCGATCTGACCATGGCGGTTTTTGAGCAGGATTGCCTCGGCAAGATTCGGATTTTCAACCTCCGGATTATAATATCCGTCGCGGTAAAGGCCGATCACAATATCGGCGTCCTGCTCAATAGCGCCGGATTCGCGCAGATCGGAGAGGAGAGGACGCTTATTCGTCCTGCCCTCGTTTGCGCGTGAGAGCTGGCTAAGGCAGATCACCGGCACGTTCAGCTCTTTTGCCATGATTTTCAGCATACGGCTTATATCGCTGACCACCTGTGTCCGGCTCTCTGAGGCATAGCTTCTTCCGGACCCGGACGATTGCATCAGCTGAAGGTAGTCTATGACAACAAGACCAAGATTATCGATTCTGCGGCATTGGGCGTTCATATCCGCAACCGAAAGGCTGGGGTTGTCGTCCACACGGATATCTGTTCCGCTGAGCGTCGTTGCCGCCGATGTCACACGGTGCCACTCCTCCTGGCTCAGTTCGCCCGTGTGAAGCTTTTGTCCGTCTACCAGGCTTTCGCCCGAGAGCAGGCGCGAGACAAGCTGCTCCTTCGACATTTCCAGCGAAAACACCGCCACGGATTTTCCTGAGTGCTTACCGACATACATCGCGATATTGAGCGCAATACTCGTCTTGCCCATACCGGGCCGTGCCGCAACAAGGATAAGATCGCCCTTGTTCAGGCCCATTATCGCATCGTCCAAGTCAAAAAGGCCCGTACTCAGCCCCGGGATACGGGCATTGCTTGTCGCCGCCTCGGAAATCTGCTCATATACGCGGGGCAGGATCGCTGCGATCGGCGTAAGCCCACCTGCGGTTCTGTTCTGGCGCAGGGTATATATCCGGCGTTCGGCGGCCTCCAGCATCACATCGGCGTCACCGCTGCCCTCAAAGACCATGTTCGTAATTTCGTCCGCCACCTCGGCAAGCGAACGCATCAGTGCCCTGTCTCGGACAATGGCGGCGTACTTCAGCACATTTGCCGCCGTCGGCGTGACCTCCATCAGCTCGACTAAATACTTCTGGGAGTCGTCGCGGTATACGCCGCGTACTTTCATTTGGTCCAGTACAGTGACGGGGTCTATCGACTGGCTGTATGAGAACATGGCGAACATCGTCTCAAATATTTCACGGTTCGCCTGGAGATAAAAATCCTGGGCGTGGACCTTATCGATCACCTCGGAGATACACATGGGGTCGATCAGCATGGAACCGATGACCGCCTGCTCCGCCTCGGTACTATGGGGCATACGTCTGCCCAGAAGTTCATCCAAGTTCATTCACCTCGGTTCCAATTTGGGGAAATTGGATCTTATTTATCCTCGACAACCACGACGTTTATGACGCCGGAGACCTCATAACCCAGCTTACATTTGACCTCATAGGTCCCATAAGCTTTGATCGGATCCGCTTGAACGATTTTGTTTTTCTCAATCGTGATATCAAACTGGCGTTTCAGTTCCTCTGAAATCTCCTTGGAGGTAATGGAGCCGAACAGCTTGCCATTGCTTCCAGCCTTAGCGGGAATCTTTAGGACGACCTCCTGCAGACGCTTGGCATTTGCCTCAGCGGCAGCCTTTTCCTCAGCCATCTGCTTGGCCCTGGCCTTTTCCTTCAGGCGCATGGTGTTGATGTTGTTGGCGGTTGCCTCAATGGCCAGTTTTTTGGGCAGGAGATAGTTTCTGGCATAGCCGTCCGACACTTCTCTCAGCTCGCCTCTTTTTCCCTTACCTCTTACATCTTCCTGAAAAATGACTTTCATAATCATCCGTCCTTTCTTATTCGTCGAGATATTTGTCAATAGCGACAAATAGCTTTTTTACCGCATCCCGAATACTGATATTTTTCATCTGCGCACCGGCAGCGGAATTGTTTCCGCCTCCGCCCAACTGTTCAAGCAGCACCTGAACATTGATATTGCCTATGGACCTTGCGGATATGTTTACGCCGCCGTCATCGGTAGGAAATAGCACTATGGAGACTTCCACACCGGATATGTTGAGCAGCTCATCCGCCGCCTGCGCAGCAATGATGCGGTCCTGTGGGGTGGTCATAGCCGAAATGGCTATGCTCTCACGGTATATTCTGGCACTCTGAAGTATGGTATAGCGCTCGACCGTACCGGCAAAGTCGCTCTGTAGCAGCCGCTTTACACCGACAGTATCGGCCCCCGCCCTCCTGAGGAACGCCGCCGCATCAAACGTGCGTTCACCCGTACGTATGGTAAAACTCTTGGTATCAAGAACGATTCCGGCAAGTATCGCCTCCGCCTCGAAATTGAGTATGTCGGATTGTTCAACGACCTCCTGCAAAAGCTCAGCCATCAGCTCACACACTGAGGAGGCATAGGGTTCATACAACGTCAAAACGGGGTTTTCAATGTAGGTCGCCGCACGCCTGTGGTGGTCGATCACGACGACGCGGTTACACGCCATAAGGAAGTTCTGATCCTCGACCTGCTCTGGCCTGTTCGTATCCACAACGACAAGCAGACAGCGGCTGTCCGCCATGACGATCGCCTCGTGCGGCGTTATAAACGTATCCTTATATTCAGGATGTTCCTTGAGCTTGTCGATTAAACCCTTAGCGGCATTTTTTTCGGGATCAACAACAATTTTGCTCGTTTTGCCGTGCTTTCTCGCCATACAGCAAATGCCGGCAGCCGCGCCGATCGAGTCGAGGTCTGCGTGCTTATGTCCCATGACGAAAACCTGTGAGGCATCCGCAATCATCTCATTTAATGCATTGGCCATAACACGGCTGCGCACCTTGGTACGCGTCTCAATCTCGGTCCCCTTGCCGCCGAAAAATTCAAATGTGAAGCGATTTTTGATGACCGCCTGGTCGCCACCCCTGGAGAGGGCCATTTCGGTACTCAGCGCGGCAAAATGATAATTTTCCTCAAGATTTGCCCCATCACGTCCTATGCCTATGCTGACGGTTGCATGAATACCGTTTGGGCTTATAATTTTTCGCACTTCCTCAAGCAGGCTGAACTTATCTGAGATAATTTCCTCCAGATAACGGGTCTCAAAGATGAAAAAGTATCTGTCTCGGTCTACCCTGCGGACGACCCCGTTCTTACCGTCGGTCCACTGGATTATCTTGTCGTCAAGCTGTCCGCGAATATCGCTTTTGGCCCGTTCCGAGAGGTTCTTTGCCAACTCGTCGATGTTGTCCAGCGCGATAATCGCAACAATTGGGCGGGAGCTCTGGAACTCAATGCGGATATTGTCGTATTCCGTGACATCCACCCAATAAGTTATGCCCATAAATCCATGTGCGCCGTCATTTTTTGCCGAACGGACGATGTTGCCATGGATCTGATACTTTCTGTCGCCCACAGTAATGATTCCGGGGCATTGACTTTTGCCTTCCTTCAGCCATTTATCCGAAAAATCCGGTACGAGATCCGTCAGCCGAGCCTCAAAACTGGGCGTTTTGCCGCCGCAGATGTTGAAAAACACCTGATTACCCCAAATAATCTGTTTATCGTCCAGCTTAAAAACAACCATTGGCAGCGGAAAATTCAGCAGCGTATCATTCTTTGCAGATTGGACATCGTATGTGATGGAGTCGATGTATTCCACCAACTCGCGTCGTTTTTTCCTCGCCACCACTGCCGAATAAATCACTAAAAGAATCATAATGGCAAACTCAGCCTCGGCAAGGCGGACGTCAAAGAAAAGCGCTGCTACGGCAAAAATGAGCATGATGACCAGATAAAACCGCATATTTGGCTCAATAAAGCGCTGTATCTTATTGTTCACCGACAAACACCCCCTTAAACGAGCCGTATTGCTCCACACGACTACCCCATTTTAACGATTTATATATTATACCAAAATCAATAACTATTGACAACTAAAACTCTGATTTTCACTCCCGTTTTTATGCTATAAACGATTCATTTTGTGTGCTTGTCGGTTATTTCGGCCTTTTCCGGAGATACTGTGCTCTGGAGGGATGTTATGAAAGCAATCATAATGGCGGGCGGTGAAGGCACAAGGCTTCGTCCCGTCAGCCATGGCTGCCCAAAGCCGATGACAAGGCTTCTCGGCAGGCCCATAATGGAGCATATTGTAAATCTCCTGCGCCGGCATGGCTTTTCTGATATATGCGTCACCCTTTGCAGTCAGCCCAATGCAATACGCGACTACTTTGGCAACGGCAGTGCCTTTGGCGTAAACATCTGCTATCGGGAGGAAACCGAGCCGCTCGGTACGGCAGGCGGTATCAAAAACTGTGTGGATTTCATTGAAATGGATGATGTCCTTATTATAAGCGGCGACGCCGCCTGTGACTTTGATCTAACAGCACTTTGGCAAAATCACCACGGCTCCCGCTCGGTGGTGACTATTGCGCTGGCTGAAAACCCCGACCCGCTTCGCTATGGCCTCGTGCTCACCGATAAGCTTGGTCAGGTCGTAAGCTTCATCGAAAAGCCGGATTGGAGCCGCGTTGTCACCGATCTGGTAAACACCGGTATCTATGTCGTCTCCCCACTTATCCTCGACCTGATTTCAGACGGGGAGCGCTACGATTTTGCTCAAGATCTGTTTCCGAAGATGATGGCGCTTGGAATTCCTATCCGCGGTTCCATTATGTCCGGTTACTGGTGCGATGTGGGAAATCCGGCAGAATATTTGCGCTGCTCAGTCGATGCCCTGCGCGGGAAACTGAGGCTTGAGGATAACAGCGCCTATGTGTCCCCGGGTGTACGCTGCGGCAGCCGTCTGCCGAAAAATGTCAAACTGCACACGCCCTGTCTTGTTCCCGAGGGTGTCGTTATCGGCGAGGGCGCCGAGATTGGCCCCGATACGGTCATAAGCCCCGGCAGCATAGTCGGACGCGAAGCACAGATACGCGCCTCGGTCGTGGACGGGGCGGAGATCGGCGCGAACTGCGTCATTGAAGGCAGTATCGTCTGCCGTGGCGCGATCGTAAAGCCGGGCGAAATCCTGAAACCCGGCAGCATCATCGGCGCGCCGGGAGCAGAAAAAGCCCCTAAGCGCGCTTCTCTCGCCGTACGTCAGGGCGAATGCGGACGGGCAATCGGCGAGATCCCCTGTTACAACCGCGCAAGGATGATGCGCCACATGTCCGAGGTGTTGATGGAGGCGGGAGCTGATTTCTCCGACGGGCTTATTATTGAACGCCGCGGCGGTAAGGTACGGCTCTCACCCGCGTCGAACCGCGACGCGATCGTTATCGAATCTCTGGGCAAACATGCGCCGGACAGCAGTCTGGCGGAGGAGTGCACGCAACTGGCCAATAACCTTAGCCTTGATGACATGGTATAACGATGAGAAAAAGTATTGGCGGGGAAGAAATTCCCCGCCAATACTTTAGCGTGTATGCGGCATAAGAGCCTTGCAGAGTTTCCGCCGCGCACGGCGGAAATCGATTTAAATCTGTCATTTCCGAGGCCGTGTACACTCGCCGTAAGTGCGGCGCCAATCCGCAGAAGCGAAGGATTGCTGCAGGGCGGATTCACTCCGCCCGTTGCAAGTAAAATACACGGGGTTCCCGTGGCGCATACACCATGGGAAATGACACTTCTCATGCAGGAACGCGGTAAGCGTCCTGCATGGCCCTGAGGGTTTTCCCGACAGCCTCAGTATTTGTAATTGTGCGCCTGCTTCAGGACCATATCCTTCACTTTCATGAGCCTTACTTTTGTGGAAAGGTCGTTTTCCTCCAGCTTCATAGAAATATACTTAATATTCTCCTGCATCTCCGGAATCATGACATACTCCAGAGCATTTACACGGCGGCGTGTCTTTTCAATCTCCTGCGCGAGAAGCTGCATGCTTTTTTCAATCTGCGCAAGTTCAAGCATATCTTCAAAAACCTGAAACAGCTTACTGAGGGCATCGTCCAGTTCTCCTGAGGTCTGGGCAAAACCGTATGGGAACATGTCGCCGGGGTCCACCTCCTGCGTCTTAAAATCATAAGCAGGAACATTTACACTCATGATGTTTTGAAACTTCATGTCCAGCGATACCTTCTGGCGCGGGTAGAGAAGCGCCTGTTCGAGCATATCGGGGGACATGATGGCGCCCGCCACGGTCATAGCGGAAAACGCCTCGGTGAGGCCCTGTTCCACTCTTGTACGCAGCTCGCGGTTCCGGCGCACGATATCCATAAACTGGCGCATCAGCTCATCACGTTTGTCTTTAAGGAGCTTATGCCCGCGCGTTGCGGTTTTCAGCCTGGCCTTCAGCTGATTCAGTACCATTCTGGTTGGGGTTATGGCTGTGGATGCCAATTAAGTCACCTCCTGCTTGAAAACCTTATCCGGCAAGCCGGGCTCAGTCATTCTTCTTCATATACTTCTCGATCAGCTCCGGCTTGATGCGCTTCAGCTCGCTCTTGGGCAGGATGCTCAAAAGCTCCCAGCCGAGGTCAAGCGTCTCTTCAATACTGCGGTTGGTATTGTTGCCTTGGTTTACATATCGCTTTTCAAATTCTTCCGCAAACTTCGCATACAGCTTGTCGGTTTCGCTCAGCGCCGCTTCGCCAAGGATGGTCATGAGCTCTGCTGCATCTTTACCTCTGGAATAAGCGGCGAAGAGCTGGTTCATCGTACCGGAATGGTCTTCACGGGTCTTGCCGGCACCGATGCCCTTATCTTTCAGACGGCTCAATGATGGCAGAACGTCTATTGGGGGCACGATACCATGGCGGTACAGTTCACGTGAGAGAATGATCTGTCCCTCGGTAATATATCCGGTAAGGTCGGGGATGGGGTGGGTCTTGTCGTCCTCCGGCATGGTAAGAATCGGAATCATGGTGATCGAACCCTCTTTACCCACGCGGCGGCCCGCGCGCTCATACATTGTAGCAAGGTCGGTATACAGATATCCGGGATAGCCGCGGCGGCCAGGAACCTCCTTTTTAGCGGCGGAGATCTCACGCAGAGCCTCGGCGTAGTTTGTGATATCCGTCAGGATAACCAGGACATGCATATCCTTCTCATAAGCAAGATACTCCGCCGCGGTGAGCGCCATACGCGGTGTTGCAATACGCTCAACGGCAGGGTTGTTTGCGAGATTGATAAAGAGGACGGTACGGTCGATAGCGCCTGTGCGTTTAAACTCCTGAACGAAATACTCAGACTCTTCAAATGTGATACCGATAGCGGCAAATACAACGGCAAAGTTCGATTCGGTACCCAAAACCTTTGCCTGACGGGCAATCTGCGCCGCCAGCGCCGCATGTGGCAGGCCGGAACCGGAAAAGATCGGCAGTTTTTGTCCGCGAACCAAGGTGTTCAGACCGTCAATCGTAGAGACGCCGGTCTGGATAAACTCGGAAGGGTAATCGCGGGCGGAGGGGTTCATCGGCAGCCCGTTGATGTCGCGGTGCTCCTCGGCAAGGATCTCGGGTCCGCCGTCAATAGGATTGCCCATGCCGTCAAAAACGCGGCCGAGCATATCCTCGGAGACGGCAAGCTCAAGGCTGTGCCCCAAAAAGCGCACCTTACTCTGGGCAAGGTTTATACCGGCTGCAGACTCAAACAGCTGAACGACAGCGGTATCGCCGTCGACCTCAAGGACCTTACAGCGGCGTGTCTCGCCGGAAGGCAGTTCAATTTCCGCCAGCTCGTCGTAAGTGACGCCCTCAACATTCTGAACCATCATAAGCGGGCTGGCTATCTCTTTGATCGTTCTGTATTCTTTAATCACAAACCTCACCTCCGGCTATCACATCGTCAATCTGCGCGGCCATGTCGCTGCGGATCTTTTCATAGACCTCCACGTATTTGTCGGGATCAACAGATTTTGCTCGGCCAATATTCTCGCGCGCACCGATATTAAACAGCAGATCAATATTCGGGCATTTATCCAGAACATTGCGGCAAAGCGTATCATATTCGAGAATTATGCCGAGCAGCATGTGCTGGCGCTCATAAGACGAATAGCTGTCGACATCGACAAAAGCGTTCTGCTGCAAAAAGTCTTCACGAATCATTTTGGCCGTTTCGAGCGTCAGCCTGTCGCTTGGGCCCAGAGCGTCCTGCCCGACCAGCTTGACGATCTCCTGAAGACTGGCCTCCTGCTGAAGGATGGACATGGTGCGCTCTCGGTTTTTCATAAATGACGTTCCAAACTGGGCATCATACCAGGGTTTCAGGCTGTCAACATACAGGGAGTAAGAGGTCAGCCAGTTGATTGCCGGGAAATGGCGGGCATAGGCAAGTGAGGCGTCGAGACCCCAGAAAACCTTTACGATTCGCATCGTCGCCTGAGAAACAGGCTCCGACGTATCGCCGCCCGGGGGTGAAACGGCGCCGATAGCGGTAAGGCTGCCGCGGCGATCATCCGAGCCAAGGCAGCGGACAACGCCGGCGCGCTCGTAGAACTGCGCAAGGCGGGAGGCGAGGTATGCGGGGTAGCCTTCCTCACCGGGCATCTCCTCCAGTCGTCCGGACATCTCACGCAGGGCCTCTGCCCAGCGGGAAGTGGAGTCGGCGATAACGGCCACGTCATAACCCATATCGCGGAAATACTCGGCGATGGTGATGCCGGTATAAATGGAGGCTTCACGCGCCGCGACAGGCATATCGGAGGTGTTCGCAATCAAAACGGTACGCTTCATAAGCGGCTCGCCGTTGCGCGGATCCTTCAGTTCCGGAAATTCCATCAGAACGTCGGTCATCTCATTGCCGCGCTCGCCGCATCCGATATAGACGACGACGTCCACGTCGGACCACTTTGCAAGCTGGTGCTGGACAACGGTTTTGCCGCTTCCGAAAGGTCCGGGGACCGCGGCGGTTCCGCCCTTGGCCAGCGGGAACAGGGTATCGATAACACGCTGACCGCTGTTCAGCGGTTTATCGGGAACAAATTTATTGACATATGGGCGGTTGACACGAACAGGCCATTTTTGCATCATGGTCAGCTCATGCTCTTTGCCCTTACCGTCAACAACGACGGCGACAACGGCTTCGACATTGAACTTTCCGCCTGTAATACGCTTCACTTCACCGGATACATCTGGGGGAACGAGTATCTTATGCAGTATGGCGCTGGTCTCCTGAACCGTACCGATAACATCACCGTGCACGACCTTTGCTCCCGGCTGGACCGTGGGAACGAAGTCCCATACCCGGGAGCGATTCAGCGCGGGTACGCTTACACCGCGGGGGATGGTATGGCCGGTCAGTTCGCGCAGCTCAACAAGTGGGCGCTGTATTCCGTCATAGATATTTTCCAGAAGCCCGGGTCCCAGCTCAACGGAGAGGGGATAACCGGTGGTGTCGACGGTCGCACCGGGACCAAGACCGGAAGTCTCCTCATAGACCTGTATTGATGCGCGGTCACCCGTCATATTCAGAATCTCGCCGATGAGGCCGAGTTCACCGACGCGGACAACGTCGGCGACGTTTGCGTCCTGCATTCCCTCAGCAACCACCAGCGGGCCGGATACTTTGATTACTTTTCCGCTCATTTACTTACCTTCCTTCATAAGAAGTTGTTGTGTTATCAGCTATATGCTGCTTCCGATGGCGCGCTCAACCGCTGCGTTCAGCGCCGACTGGCCAAGGCCCAGGCTGCCATTCTTCCCGGGAATAAGGATAATAGCGGGAGAGGGCATATCTTTGAACCGGTCTATTTCCGCCTGCAACTCCATCGCGAGATTTTCCTCGACGTAAATGATTGCATATTCTTCGCATTTATTTGTGAGCCGTCTGAAAGCGGTCTTCGCATCGTCGAGCCCGGAGACAGGAAACACTTCGAGGCCCAAGGCTTTAAAGCCCATAACGGTATCTCTTGAACCGAGAACTGCAATCTTAAGCATAGCTCAACCTAAGCCTTTCCCTGATCGTCTCCGGCGAGATTCCCGCAAGCCGTCCCGTCAGAATCATGCGGACGGCGGTTATCTCATTCTCCACCGCAGCAAGATAGGCGATAACGGGCGCGTCGCCAAAGCTAACCAGCTTTGCGTTCTTTAAAAATGTGATCACGGCATTATCGCATGCCATTTCAAACGCGGTCAGCGCACCGCCGTGCGCCGCTTCGTCACCGAGGCGTGCCGTCTCGGCAAATACGCTTGACGCAAACAGTTCACTCATCCCCTCGCTTACGGTCGAGTTGGCAAGCCGCTCGGCATTGACATTGCCGCCCTCAACCAGCGCGGTTCTGAGGAACTCAAGACCGCGGCCCATTCTGAGTGTCCTGACTGCAGCACGAATGTTCGCGCTGTCAATCAGTGTTTTGACATAGCTCTTCAGAAATTTGCCGCTCATGGCTTCGGACAGCTGCTTCAGCTCTTGGAAATACGCTTTATCAAGGCAAAAATCCGAAAGCTGTGGGTTGTTGGTCCTAGCCAGGATTCCCCTCGCCTCAACAATTGCCGCCGCGAGGGTCCCTGGAATAAATCTGTAATCATCGGTGTCATAGGCCTCTACCATAGTGTTGGCGGGAACTCTGCCTGAGTCGGAAAGCATGTCATCGCCCTCCACACCGGCACCGCGCGATTTGATGACAACCTTGGCGTTATGGTAGTCGTATTTAAGGCGAAAAGCATCCGCCACACCCTTTTCAGGCGACATGCTGCTGATCTCATAGAAAATTGCAGCCCGGCGCTCTGACAGCGCTTTCTCCACCTCCACCGCGGACATACGTGACATATCGTCATATCCGCAGTCGACCAGAATCTTTGCCGCATCCTCAAATTTCGGAGCCGCGAGCATGCGTTCCATCAAATCGGCTGTGAGCATTTTCGCTTCGCGCGCCTTGACCATTGCCGACAGAAACAGATAATCCTGATCCGTTATCTTCTTGTCAGACAAGTTAATACCTCCTTTTCATGCTTGGGAGGGATTTTTCGTTTTCCCTCCAGGCAGTGGTATTTTGGTTTTAGCCGAACATGACCTCAGCCACCTGAGACGCAAGCTCGTAGCGATACTGGTCTATAATCGTCTCAAGATTGCAGTTTATCTCAATATCGCCCTGTCGCAATATCAGTCCGCCTGCCATATCTCTTGTCACGGATGAGACCTTCAGTGCCCCTTTGGCACCCAGCAAGGCATTCGCCGCTTTGGCAACCTTATCACCCAGAGCGGCATCGCGGGAGGAGAGGATAATTTCCTCATGGCCGGTATCGGCGGCTTTCGCCGCCAGTCCCGCCAGAAATGCGACGTAGTCGTTCTCAGGCATTGCGCAGACCTTTTCGGATGCCTGGGCAAACGCCGCGGAGACCATGTCCTGCTTCAGCGTGAGAACGCTCTTTTTGGCCTCCATCTCTGCCGCTCTGCTCAACCTCTGAACACGGGCCTCGCATTCTTTTACGCCTGATCGGACAATGCGCCAGTATTCTTCCTGAGCCTTTTTATCGTATTCACCACGTATCTCCTCACATTTCGCGGCGGCTTCCGCCTTGATAACGTCCGCCTCCGCCTGAGCATCGGCAATGATACGCGCGGTAATCTTTTCAATACCGTTCATATAATCAGTCCTTAAATTTCAAATCATATGTTGCTCAGCATCATAAAGGAAGCCAGGAGGGAGAGGATCGCGTAAAACTCAACGACTGCGCAGAGGATAACGCCCTTAAACCACTCGTTGGGACGCTTAGCCAGGAGGTTTACCGTTGCGGCTGCGACACGGCCCTGAGCAGGTGCGGAAACACCGCCGCCTATTGCCATCGGCAGGCAAGCAACTGCGTACTTCATTCCGTCGGCAACAGACATGCCGACAGCACTGCCGTCAAAGACACCCATTGACAAAATTGCAAGAAACCAAATAACAAAGCCATAGAGTCCCTGAGTACCTGGAACAACCTGAATAATCATGATTTTACCGAACATGGAGGGGTCCTCAGCCTGAAGTGCGGCGCCCGCCTCACCGGCTATACCGGTACCCTTTGCGCTTCCTGCGCAGCAGATCGCCGCGGCCAGACCGCTACCCAGCAGCCCAATTGCCATGCCGCCGAAATCATTAAAAAATCCACCCATTTTGTTAATCCTCCTTAATAATGTCTACGTAATTTGTTTTTACTTTAAGCGGCTGAAAAGCTCTGCCGCCGTCACGATAGAATTTGCCAAAAAATTCAAGATACATAAGCCGTGAGGTATGCACGAAAGCGCTTATTAGGCTCAGCGCGATATTGAGTGAATGGCCAATGATAAACACGATAGCAAATATGAAGATATTGCCCGCCATAGAGCCCAGGGTATTGAATACGCTGGCAATAACGGAACTGGCGAGCATCAGCGCCATAATTCGGGAATAGGAGAGAACGTCGCCGAAATACCCGGAAACGGTGCTGTAAAGCGCCCAAAGTCCTCCGCCGATCTTGCCGCCGATTGAGGGGCTCGACCTGCCCTGTGTGGCGACGATTGCAATAACGCCGGCGATGGCGACCCACCAGGTGACGCCAAGCGCACCGACGGCAACGCCGATAAACAGCAAGAACAAGGAACCGACATCGCACAGCGCGTCAACCCAATGCCCGTCACGGATGAGCATATAGGCGTTGAGGCACAGGCCGAGAGAGAGGTGGATGACGCCCAGAACCATAGAGCCGATCAAAACGACAAGCGGATCATCCAACGCACTGATCACATACGGCAGCTCGATGTCTTTGCCATACATGCCGGCGACTACGGTGATGGCATCCCCAAAGAACGTTCCCGTAATGGCGCCGAAGACAAATGAGGTCAAACCACACATTATAGCGACATCGCTCATCTGTTTCATAGATCCCCTGGGATGCATTTTCCGCTTGATAAACAGACCGCCGAGCATGACCAGAATGCCGTAACCCATATCCGCAAACATGATGCCAAAAAACACGGAGAAAAAGGGCAGAAGCCACACGTTGGGGTCAATGCCGTCGTACGACGGCAAACTGTACATCTCGGTTATTGAACTGAACGGAGAGGCAAGCGGTCCGTCTTTAAGTAGTACCGGAACCTCGGCCGTCTCTTCTTTAGTCGGCGCTCTGGTCTCCCAGGCGCAATCGAAGTTCTTTAGCTTTTCAACCAGTTTTTTCTCCTGAACGGCCGGTATCCAGCCCTCCATCACGATGGTGCTTGGGGTCGACATCAGTCTGTCGGTGGCTTCTTCCTCCGAAATTCTTATAGCCATATGGTCAATGGCAAGCTTGAGTTCGTTACGCCGCGGCTTTTCGGCCGCGATCTGCTCGGCAAGAGCCTTTTTTTCCTCCGCCATGGCCGTCAGCTTTTGGTTGGCGGAATCGGTATTCTCTCTTGCCGTGCCGGAAAGCCCGGTCAGCGCCATCTGAGAAAACCAGAAACTGCGCAGCGTTTCCATAACCGTTTCACGGCAGCTTATGTGGAAAAGCACCGAAATGCAATGTTGTTCCTTATCGGAGGAAATTTCAAACATGGCGGATTCCCCGGCAGCGGCGGAAAGTGCCTGTTTCAGCTCACCGAGGTCAACAGCAGCGGGCACCCCACCGAAAACGACGCCGGTGCTTCTTGTCCCGTTATAGTCGAGCGGCATATCCATAGACAGCCACGGCTTTAGGGATTCCATAATGTTTTGCTGATTAATCTCCTCGGAAGAGAGCCGCTTGATCTTTTCATCAAGTTCGATTATGCGATAAGCAAGCTTAAGCTGCACCTCCTCGCCGGAATCGTCTATAAGCATTTTTTGTTCAAATTCCGGGCGAAGTGTAAACATTCCATCTTTTAAAGAGGCATATTTATCGAGAAGTCCCAAGGCTGTGGTAAGATCTCTGAACTCATCCCTACACTTTGCAAGGTTACTTGTTTCATGTTTCAGGGTGGTCCCCAGCTCTTCCTTCCCAGGCTCCGTCACTTCAACGCAGCCCATGAGAAGCAATTGCCGCAACAGTTCATCCTTTTGGGACTTAATCGCAAGCAGCCTCAATCTTTTCATTGTTACGATTGCCATTAGCTGTTCACGATCCTTTCCACGATTAGCGATACGGCCTTATCCATTCGCGCCTCGGCATGACTTCGCATGGCGGCTTTGCGATTCTCAGAATTGGCCGCAAGTTCTTTTGCTCCGGCCATCGCCTTTTCATCGGCTTTTTTGGCGAGTTCACATAGTTCATCCCCGGCTTTCTTCTCCGCAGCCGCTACCGCCGCCTTTCCTGTGGTATAAGCTTCGCTTATCATGCGCTTGGCTTCAGAAGTGGCTTCGGCCTTTATTTGCCTCGCCTGTTCCTCAGCCTCGCTTATGTTTTTGATCGCTTCAAGAGACATTCCAACACCTCCTGCTCATTCAAAATAAAGTTTTTTGTTCCTAAATTATGCAAAAAAGCAACAAAAGCCCTTGGAGTATATTATAAACGCAGAATCTTTATATTTCAACTAAAATTCTTCGTAATATATGAAAAATATTGACTAATTATTAACAAACATTTTCGTCAAAAAGTTAACTATCATTTGTGATAAGCTATAATGATAGCACTATAACTGTCACTCTCAAAATAAGCGTACCCAGTGCTGATTTTACGCGGATTTGGATACTAACATTCAAAAAAAATATATGAGGAAGGCCTTGTGTTATTTCTTGTTTGACGTTATACTGTTGTAGCACTGGCGTAAAGAAGAGGTTAAGAAATACCAGGGAGGTTATTATGGCGGATATTTCATATACAAGAAGAATTGGCGATCGCCGCGAAGGCAGGCGTATCCGCAGTCTTGACCCGATTTTTAATTTCATTCCCTTTATTATGCGAGCGCGCAATGACGCATGCAACAGCTTTTCAGATGCGTTGGATGTTACAGACATCGACGGCTGGCTGCGTGAAAAACGTGCCGAGGGCTACAAAGGGCTTGGCATGCTGCATCTTTTTATTGCGGCTTATGTCAGAACCGTTGCCTATTGTCCCGGTCTCAACCGTTTTATAGCCGGACAGCGGATTTATAGCCGCAAGGATATACAGGTCATCATGTCTGTAAAACGGGAAATGTCCACCAGCGCAACGGAAACTTCGATTAAGATTTATTTCGAACCGACAGATACAGTATTTGATGTTTATCGCAAAATGAATGAAAAAATCGACGAAATAAAGGCAAACGACGGGGCAAACGGTACGGAAAATACCGCCGCAGCCCTGACCAGAATGCCAAGATTGATCCTTCGCTTATGTATCTCGCTGCTGAATCTGCTGGATTATTTTGACAAGCTTCCGCAGTCTCTGCTGGATGTCAGTCCTTTCCATGGCTCAATGATCATTACCGATATGGGTTCTCTGGGTATACCGCCGGTTTATCACCACATCTATAATTTTGGCAACCTGCCTGTTTTTCTCTCCTTCGGTGCGCGCCGGCATGCTGTTGAGGTGGACAGGCAGGGAAACCTCAGCGAGCGGAAATATGTCGATTTTTGTGCCGTCACCGATGAGCGTATCTGCGATGGGTACTATTATGCCACAGCCTTTAAACATATAAAGTACTTTTTGCGAAATCCCCAATTGTTGGAGCTTCCGCCGGAAGACGTAAAAGAGGACATTTTTTAAAAAAGGCCGCATTTGTTGTAAGGCCCGGTTGTGTTTGAGCACACCGGGTCTTTCGTACATTCAGGCCCAAAATAAAGGAAATGAAGTTCTCCGCTTCCATTGGCATATTTTCGACAATTGCGATGCAGTGACGAAACAGGGGTGTTAGAATATGGGATAACGCTCATAAACCGTATCACATACTAAGACAGGCTCTTTATAGCTCCGGTCCTTAAATTTCAATCAGTACAGCTCGGACGGGCGCGCCGTCGCATCCGCCATATTTTATGGGAAAGGCTGAGAGGAGGTATACCCCGTCGGGTACGCCGGAAAGTATGACATTTTCAATGATAGCAACCTCTGCGCCTAATAATATGCGGTGTATCTCACCCTCATTGTCGAGCGGAGCAACGCTCCACGCGTCGGTCACAACCGTCCTCACGCCGGATTCAACCAAATATGCTGCCGCATCACGGCCGAGATAACTGTGGCCTCCGGTATGAAGGACAAGCCGCTCGGTTTTCCCGAGCCGGCCCGACAGCATAGGCGCATCCAGGATACAGTCTTTCGGCACGGTCAATACACGGCAGGGGCCGTAATATCGTTCAAGCGTCATCTTATCTATCGTCATACCGCTTTCCGATAAGAAGTGCGTCACCGCATCGGCATGGGTGCCGATGTGGCTGCCGGAGGTGATAAGACTGTCATTATAGTCGTCCCCTCTTTGCATGTCGCTTATGGAAACGATGGACAAGGGCGCATCCCCGGGATAGATCGGTGCTTCCTGTGCGACTCGGGTGATATCGATGATTTTCAAGCTTTGTCCTCCATCGCATTAAGTTGGGTTTTGCCAGGTCTGCGTCCAAGCAAGCTCAACGATTTCTGAAAGGCTCTTAAATGGCATAAGTAAAAAAGCCCGGCAAAACCGGGCTTTGAATATTATCAATCTCTTCTTCTTCGGTTATTGCTGCGCCGATCGTACAGCTTGTTGCCGGACATGCGGCTGTCCGATTCCTGCATAAATTGCTTGAGTTTATCCTCAAAACTGGTTTCGGCACTTTTTTCTTCCGCCTTTACCGAAGCGCGGGATATGCTGTGACGAGGTGCGGAGGTCACTGCGGGACGTGGCTTTTCTTCAACTTTTTTGATGGATAGATTAATCTTGCCATCAGGACTGATGCCAATGACCTTGACCTTGACGGTCTGCCCGTCCTGGACATAGTCACGTACTTCATTAACATAGGTATTGGCAATTTCAGAAATGTGAATGAGTCCACTTTTCCCGTCGGGCAAAGCGACAAAAGCACCAAATTTTGTGATGCCGGTCACCTTTCCTTCAAGAATTGCTCCAACTTCCAGCTGCATTATTGGAATTATCCCCCTGTCTATTTTCTATGTGTATCATCCGGTCGGAGCCGACCGTTTATAACAAAATACTGTCTCCCCGGACCAGACCATGCCCAGTTCATCACGGGCAAAGTCCTCGGTTGTGTCCGGGTCGGATTGATTGTCGAGCGCAGATTCAAGAAGATCAAGCTTTTCCTGAGTTTCGTTAATTTCTGCGACGAGTCTGTCTCTCTCGGCTACGGCGGTGTGCAGATCGTCCGTGAGCGTTATGAGACTCAGAACTCCGTAGACCATGGCGGCAAGGAGAACTAGTTTTGCCGTAATACCTGTTTTGCGTGCCATGCAAATATGCCTCCCCCGAAAAATCTGTGTTCCGGGGGTTTTCTCTCGCCGGAAGTGTAATGTTTTTAATCATTTTAAACCATTTCCAGAGAGATTGGAAGAGCTTTTTGAAAAAAATCTTAACTTTTTTGATGATCTTTTGCAGGATGCCTACCGGTAAACGCACAACCGCCCATAAGGTGTCAAGTAAGAATTGGAAAATTGGCAGAACAAAGGGACTGATCATGCTGATATAAAGCCCAAAACCCAGCGAGACGCAAAGTCCCATGAAAATTCTGAGCTGTCCGTCGCCGATATCCATGCCGATAAAGAACAGCGTGCCAAGCGCCACGGCACAGAACAGCAGGTCAAACAGCCACGTAAGCGATCCGGCTTTTCTGCGAAAGGAGCGGAGCACATCGTACAAGAGACCCAGCGCCCCGCCAAACAGCACGGTGCTGAGCGCCTGCGTGAGCTGGACCCCGGGATAAATCTCCATCAGTGAAACAGCTTTGCCCACAGGCTTTGGCTGTGTGCCACCTCCTCATAGCTCAGATCGGTCACAAGTCCCTGAATGGCCACATCACCCGTGTCAAGACTCAGTTTATCAATCTTCAGTTCGCTACCGCGCACGACAAGATTTCCGTCTACCGTATTCATAACGACCTCGTTCTCATCAAAGCTCGCAACATCTTCCACACCGGAAACCGTGAGCTTTGAACGGTCCTCCATTATGACATTGTGGCTTTTTTTTACAAGCTTCTGTTTTTCCTCATAAGCCATGATCTGACCCCCTAATATTTTTAATACTAAATGATATGCACGTCCTCTTTGTCAAATGCTTTGAAAAAACTCCGTAATGAAGTACGATTTTTGATAAAAATTGACGCTTGACAAATAGGCTCCTGTTGATTTATCATAGCAACATAACTTAAAATTCTCAAAATGCTAAGACGGAGTTATGTACAGCTTCATTTGCCTCAGAGAGCCGGCGGTTGGTGTGAGCCGGTGCGGTGTGGCCTAGTGCAGTCTCACTCCTGAGCAGAGTGCCCGAAGATTTTCATCTAAGGTGCTACGGATGCCCCGTTACCATGGCTGGGAGCTTGACTGAGCTCTGATGAGCGGCCGTATTTTATGCGGCAATCCGGGTGGTACCGCGGTAATTTTATCGTCCCTGAAGCTTTAGAAGCTTTGGGGATTTTTTGTTTATATTTGTAATAAAATTTGGAGGTATCAGACTGTGAAAACAATTCATGTTGTCGACGTGACTCTGAGAGAAAACGCCGCCAGGACCGACATGGCTATGAGCTTCAAAGAAAAGCTCGAGATTGCAAAGCAGATGGACAAATTAAAAGTGGACGTCGTTGAGCTCCCCCCGCTCGGTGATTTGGCAAGCCAGGGGCTTCTTGTCCGCTCTATCTCCACAACGCTTAAAAATTCGGTTGTTTCCTGCCCCATAGGACTCAGCCGGGACGACGCCGACAGAGCCTGGGCGGCAATATCCGGCGCAGTCAGGCCCAGAATTCATGTTGTGGCACCGACCTCCACCGTACAGATGGAATATACCTGCCGCATGAAGCCCGATAAACTGCTGAAGGCAGCCGCGGAGCAGGTTCGCTATTGCACCGCGCTGTGCCGGGACATCGAATTTTCGGCTGAGGACGCGACGCGAAGCGACATTGAATTTCTCTGCAGTGTACTCGAGGCCGTTATCGAAGCCGGTGCCACCACCGTTACTATCTGCGACAGCGCCTCTGCCATGCTGCCTCAGGAATTCGGCGCTTTTATCAAGCATATTCGCGAGCGGGTACCGGCTATGGATAAGGTGACAATCTCCGTCCAATGCGGAAATGACCTTAAAATGGCTGCGGCAAATTCCTTCGCCGCTGTCGCCGAAGGGGCCACTCAGATCAAAACCGCCATAAGCAGCGCAAAGTCAACGGCTCTTGAGACGATTACCCATGCTATCCACATTAAGGGACTGGAGATGGGGCTTTCCTGCAGCGTAAAAAATACCGAACTGCACAGGGCCATTTCACAGATGCGCTGGATGTCCACTGAGAAAAGCGAGACTTCGCCTTTCGATACCGGCGTGATCGACGAGTCGCGCGGGGAGATAAGACTTGACAGTACAGCCGATATCAAGTCTGTCGCAGCGGTATCCCGCCGAATGGGTTACGAGCTGACCGATGACGATATGGCTAAGGTCTACGACGCGTTCCGTCGTGTTGCCGCGAAAAAACAAACCGTCGGCTTTAAGGAGATCGAGGCGATTATCGCCAGCACCGCCCTGCAGGCCCCACCGACCTACAATCTCGTGAGCTATGTGGTGAACAGCGGCAACCTCATGTCGTCCACCAGCCACGTCGTCCTTGAAAAAAACGGCAAGAAGGTTCAGGGCGTCTGCATCGGCGACGGTCCCATTGACGCCTCGTTCCTCGCCATCGAGCAGATCATCGGCAGGCACTATGAGTTGGATGATTTTCAGATTCAGGCCGTCACCGAGGGGCGTGAGGCAATGGGCGATGCGTTCGTAAAACTTCTTGCAAACGGAAAGCTCTATTCCGGTAAGGGAATTTCGACCGACATTATCGGTGCCAGTATACACGCCTATATCAACGTCCTGAATAAAATAGCTTATGAGGAGAGCAATGTATGAAACTCTCATTTAGTACGAACGGATGGAACAATTTTTCATGGGTAGATTTCTACACCATGGCAACCGACCTGGAGTTCTCCGGTATTGAGATCCATGACATCCTCCAGGAGGATTTTTCGGGCAAGAACCGCCCGTTTTCTTCAGAACAGATCGTTGGCACAGCGCGTAAGATGCGCGAGCTG
>JBFWKZ010000015.1:0-29014 GCA_050252415.1 Oscillospiraceae bacterium
AGCTGCCTGACGGTTCGGCCAAAGCCACTCGTGATGCCATGATTGGCCGGCTGCCTTCGGATAAGCTTAAAAGTATTACGCCGGATCGCGGATCTGAATTTGCGTTATACCTGGACGTTTCCGCCGCGTTTGACAATATCCCGTTCTACTTTGCCGACCCACATTCTCCTTGGCAGCGAGGCACGAACGAAAACACAAACGGTCTCATTCGGGAGTACTTACCGAAAGGCTTCGATATGGCGTGCGTTTCAGACAAAGACGTTGCCGGCTTCATTACCACGTTAAATCTACGCCCGCGCAAATGCCCGGAGTGGCATTCTCCTCTTGAAGTCTTCTGTGATATGCTGTTGCACTTGACTTGACAATTCACCGAACGACTTCTTTGTCAAATGAGTTTGCAGGCTGCTGTGCGCGCCATCGTCCGCTTTGGTGGATAATGAGGCGCACAGCAGCCTGAGAAGTATTTGGGTACGTACACGCCGCGCCCAAAAATGCTTTTATCTTATTTCGCCGCGACTGCGGCGAAACTCTGCGAGGCCTCTTTAACATTGTCGGCAATGCCTTTAGGGCTTTTCCGGCAAAGAGTAGCCATGCGGGGGAGGCCCACCGCTTTTGAGGGATTTGAGAGGATTGAATTCTGTGGTTTACAGGACTCAGTCCTCTTTATTTTGCCTTATGCATCATCTTATTCCTGTCAAAATACACCTGCAGCAGTCGAATATCCTGTACAACTTTTGAGGTGCATTTTATCATTGACAGGGGAGACTGGCGATGCTGCGATTTTTGGAAAATCCGTGGTGTCCTTTCTGAACATAGCTTCAGACGCGGTATTTGCTTCCCTTGATGCTTCAAGCCTTCAAAAAATACCGGACGAATACGATACCAAGCAGGAGTACGATACCCATATAGATATAGATTAGTCCAGCCTCGGCAGTACCCACACCCGGAGTAGCTCCCTCCGCCGGCTCAGGTGCCTCGTGCCATAACTGATTGAAGTTTACCTCATTTCCATTCTCGTCGTAATAGTGTACGAATTGAACGCCAAGATACGGTTCATTTTCGCCTGTCTCAATGACCCGCAGGAAAGGCGCGGCCTCTAAGTCCCCATGATAGATGGGCTGGGCGGAGGTATCGTCCTTCGGATAGACGGCATAGGAGGCAACCCCCGGTAAATCGTTGACGCCGCAGAATATCAGATAATTTTTCCCACCGGATGACTTCGCCGTGTAGTCATAAAGCGGCCAGTCACTCAGGCTGGCGCTCCTAAAGCGATATTTCCCGAGGATTCCCGGCTCCAAATAGGCAAGGCCATAGTTGCCGGTGTAACCCTTCCGTTCAAAGAACACCAATAGCTGATTGCCGATTCTATTGCTTTCAATGATGTCGGCATCCACATTTTCCGTAAAGAAATACTCGTCGATAGCCGCCTCAAGAGTAGCCGTATTGGTCACATCCACGGAAAACGCCATGTTATAAAGTCCATATAGGCATAGAAGCGTAATCACCGCGGAAAGAAGTGCACCGATGATCTGCTTGTGCCGGAGCTTTTTGAAAAAGTCTGTTTTAGGATTTGGTGCTTTTTCGATTTTTACCTCGGCAGCCATGGAATCTCGCACGCTGCGGCAGCCGTCACAGGCTTCCAGGTGCGCTTCAATCTCCGCATTCGTCTCCGGACGGGTCAGATGTTCCAGATAGGACGGTAACAAATCTTTCACAATATTACACGACAGCATTACTCGCCGCCTCCTGTTACTATAGATTTACGGTTTAAGGCACGGCAGCCAGCCGTGTCTTTTATCGTCTTGTTGCCTAAGTTGTTAGAATTAGAGAGCAACGGCCTGACGTTCGCCTCCAAGGACTAACCACGTCCGTAAGAAAGTCAGTCAGCCATCCTCTCGTTCGCAGCGTTCGATTTATGCAGGTAGAACCACTGGTTTCCCGCGCGTTCGTGTCACCAAACAGATAGAATCGGCAATGAGGAAAAGATGGTCCGCCTATTGCAAATCTGTTATCAGGAGAATGTCTATGAACGCAGTCGGTATTGATGTTTCCAAAGGCAAGAGTATGGTTGCCGTTGTCCGTCCTTTTGGAGAAGTAGTGGTTAAGCCTTACGAGGTGCGCCATACCGCCAGTGAACTCAGGGAATTGGCAGAATCCCTGAAAAGCCTGGGCGGTGAAACGCGGGTCATTTTAGAGCATACCGGGCGATACTATGAACCGGTTGCTCAGATGCTTCACAATGCGGGGATATTTGTAAGCGCGGTCAATCCGCTGCTGATTAAGGAATACGGCAACAACTCACTCCGCCGGGTCAAAACCGATAAGGCGGATTCCCTGAAGATTGCCCGGTATGGTCTTGACAACTGGACTGAACTGCGCCAACATATTCCTATGGACACAATTCGTAACCAACTGAAGAACATGAACCGGCAGTATGGCCTGTACTCCAAAAACAAGATTGCCGTTAAGAACAACTTAATTGCGCTGTTGGATCAGACATATCCCGGTGTAAACGCCCTCTTTGACAGCCTGGTCCGTGAGGACGGAAGCCGGAAGTGGGTGGATTTTGCCGCGCCTTTTTGGCATGTGGACTGTGTCCGAAGCTTGAGCAAAAACGCTTTCACAGAGCGTTACCGCAAGTGGTGCAAGCGGCACGGGTACTATTTCAGCGCCGCCAAAGCCGCTGAAATCCATGAGTCGGCGAAGGACCTAATTGCCATGCTCCCGAAAGATTCCTGTACCAAGCTGCTGATTCAGGAAGCGATCACGCAGCTCAACGCGGTTTCCAGGTCGGTTGAAGTGTTCCGGGCCGAGATGAAACGACTTGCTGAACAGTTGCCGGAATACTCCGTCGTGATGTCCATGTATGGCGTCGGTGATTCCCTTGGGCCGCAGCTCATGGCCGAGATCGGCGATGTGCGCCGCTTCTCTCACAAAGAGTCTCTGGCCGCTTTCGCCGGCGTCGACCCGACGCCGAACCAATCCGGTACCTATGAGGCCAAGAGTACGCCTTCCTCAAAGCGCGGCTCTCCGGAACTCCGAAAAACGCTCTTCCTCATCATGACTCGCTGCTCCAGAACGCGCCTCAGGATGATCCGGTATTCCGTTTCCTTGACAAAAAGCGTGCTGAGGGGAAGCCTTATTACGTCTACATGACCGCCGGAGCCAACAAGTTTTTGCGTATCTACTACGGCAGGGTAAAAGAATATTTAACTTCATCGGACATAACTGAATAGCTCTCAATATCTTACTTTCAGGTCGACGCGCTTGCGGCGGCCTATTTGTTTTACACTTTTTGCCTCTCTATCTTTTCTTCATGTCCCTATTGACTTTTTATTTGCAGGCTTCCTTTAATTTTTGCTTGGCACGGTAAAAGGTCACTCTCGCCCAAGTTTCGCTTTCGCCCATGATTTCACCGATCTCTGAAAATGGCAATTCTCCAGAGAGACGGAGATAGATCACTTCACGCATTTTTTCAGGGAGCTCATGGATTCTTCGGAACATCTCGCTTCGGGACAGAGCGGCTAAAACATCGGTTTCCGTCTGGTTCCCCAAAGCGACTGCTTCAATTTCCTCCAGTGTCTGATGGGTATGCTTCGATCGGCGTGCCCACTCCTTTTTTAGGAGGTTCTTTGCAATGGCACACAGATAGGTGGCAAGTGCGGCATTGCCGCGGAATCTGCCTGCGGTGCGGATGGCTTCAAAGAATGTCTGCTGCGTCAGCTCTTCGGCTAAATCCGCATCGTGGGAAAGTGAGAACAGGTATCGGTATACGATATCAGCATTTTCGCGGTAGATGACATCGAAGTCCTGCACGGCGCTCTCTCCTTTCCATTGATTAGTGATCCGAAACGGGCATTTCGTTACAAAATTATAGCATAGCTTTGCAAATTTCTCCATCGTATCCATAGTGTACGGGATGAAGCAGGACTGCCTGTACGTGTTATGTATTTATTTGTCCGCGAATGGCGAGCAGGCTAAAGCGTGAGCTAAAAAATATGCCGTACTCAGCTTTTATACCGAGTACGGCATATTTCGTTTTTTTCAGATACGCTCCAGTTTACCGGCCACTTCTTCCATCAGCTCGCGTGACGGCGACTTGCGGTCACGCTTCGATACCTCGACGATCAATTTATAGAGAGGTACGCCCTTTTCCTTTGCGACCGCCTCAAGCGTTTTCGAAAAGCTGGAGTGGCAGCCGGCAAAGCCGTAGACGAGGTCGTTGGGCGTCACGGCGGTGCGGTAGTCGTATTCGCGCATGGCCGGAATCAGCTCGTCATCGAGAAAGTCAAGCAGCGTGTACAGCTTGAGTTCCGGGAGATAGCCCTTCTTTTTCAGTGCGGCCGCAATCAGTTCCGTCGCACAGTTTCCCGCGCTGCGCGCCATACCGAGAAGCCCGCAGTCTAAAATTTCGGCGCCCGCCTCAAGCGCTGCGACGGCGTTGGCGACAGACATGCCGAGGTTACTGTGCCCGTGAAAGCCGACGGGAATGTTAACTTTTTTTGTCAGCGCCGCTATGTATTCTCTGGCCATATCCGGGTCCATATAACCGGCGGAATCCATGATGGTAATGGCGTCAAGTCCGGCGTCGGCCAGCATGGCGGCCTCGTCGGCAAGCGCCTCGGGGCTCAGTATGTAGCCTTTCATCATCGAGTAGTAGCACGTTATTCCGGCAGTCTTGACCCGCTTTATGCCCTCAACGGCACCCGCGCCGTCGCCGGCGTTCGCGCCGACCCGGAGAAAGTGCAGATGATATTTTGCGGCGAGATCGATATTGGCCTGCCCGGCATTTTTATAGCCCATGAACATGCCGATTTCGGCTTTGTCCATATAGGGCTGGATGAGCTTCAGATATTCCTCATCGGTCAGCGGGGCGACGGCGCCGTTTGCCTCATAGGCTCCGAGGCCAAGGGCGTTGCCCATCTCGATCGTTGTGATCCCAGAGCGGATAAGGCCTTCCAGCATCATTTTGGTCAGGCGCGCGTCAAAGCCCTTGCCGACGACATTTGCGCCGTCGCGCATTGTGCAGTCAAATAGTTTCATCGTATTCTCCTTTGATATTTGTTTATTATGATTTATACGACCGGCCATTGCGGACGACGGTCGCTTAAAACGGCATCGATTCCCTGGGCGGCTCCGAGCGCCATTCTCACCATTGCATCCTGAGTGACCCCGCCGCAATGCGGCGTCATAATGACATTCGGAAGGGAGAACAGTTTGTTATTGGTCTCCGCCGGCTCGGGATCGCTGACGTCTAAGCCGGCTCCGGTGATTTCTTCGTTTTTGAGTGCCTGAAACAGGGCGTTCTCATCTAAAATTGTTCCTCTTGCGGTGTTTATGATCACGGCGCTGCGCTTCATCATTCTAAATTCATTTGAGCCGACAAGTTTATATGTTTCCGGAGTGGATGGCAGATGCAGTGAAATAAAATCGCCTTCCTCAAATACCTTGTCCCATTCGCGAATTAATGTAACGCCCGATATTTTTTTATCCGCAGGGAGGTAGGGATCATATGCAATGACGCGCATCCCAAAACCATTGACGGCCATGGAGGCGACCAACGAACCGATACGCCCAAAGCCGATCAGGCTCAAAGTCTTGCCAGATATCTCCGTGCTCAGACATTGGTCTTTGATGAAATAATTCCCGCTTTTATACTCGGCCGCCTTATATGGAATTTGCTTGGCGCATGCCATGATAAGGGCCATCGTGTGCTCTGCGACAGAAGTGACATTGGCAGCCGGCGTGTTTGTCACACGGATGCCGTGAGCACGGCAATAGTCAAGGTCTATATTATCGACGCCTACGCCGTGCTTTCCAATAACTTTAAGGTTCGGACATTTTTCAAGCACGTTTTTATGGCATGGAGCGGTCCGAACGATGACAGCGTCACAGAGGCTCAGCTCGTCTGAAAAAATTCCGGCGTCCGTGCCGGTGCCGTATATGATTTCGTATCCACGGCTGCGCAGATAATCCAAGCCTGTCTCTGAGACAACTTCAGATACCAATATTTTATAAGCCATATCTTGCTCCTTCCGCCTAATCGTCGCTGTTTTCGTCTGCGCCCGAATCGGCAAGATTTCCGATATTGGCTTTTTTTGTCAGTGTTTTTATGATTATTGGCGCAAACAAGGAAAATAGAATCAAAGCAAAGAGAACAACGCAAATTGGGCGTGTGACATAATATATGAACAGCGGCGTATCTTTTGCCATGGTGATGCTGCGGAGCAAGCCCTGCTCGGCTGTGGAACCCAGAATGAGGCCGAGAACAACGGGGGCTGTTGGGAACCCTGTTTTCCGCATGTAATAACCGACGATCCCAAACGCGGTCATCACACAGACGTCGACAAAACTTTTATTGATCGCATAGGCGCCGACAACGGATAAGACAATAATAATAGGTGCCATAACCCTGTTGGGTACCCGAACTACTTTTACAACATATTTTGCAATGGCGATGCCGGTTATGCCCATCAGGATGTTTGCAAGCATAAACCCAAGTATGATGGCGTATGTAATATCTGCTTTAACTGTAAACATGGCGTTCCCAGGCGTAAGACCATGTATTGTAAGGCCGCCGAGAAGCACCGCAGCGGCAGATGATCCGGGAATACCCAAGGTGAGGAGAGGAATCAGCGAACCGCCGGTGACGGCATTGTTCGCGGTTTCGGACGCACAGATCCCTTCTATTGAGCCGTGACCAAATTTTTCAGGGTGTTTGGAGCTGCGTTTTGCAAAATCATAGCTGACCCAGCCGCCGATATCGCCGCCGGCACCCGGCAGAATACCAATAATACAACCGATCACTGCAGAACGAATAAAGTTTGGTATCAGATGCACCATTTCACGTCGTGTTGGCAAAAACTGCCCCGAGAGATTCATGGAATCCACATCGGCCTTCGTAAAGGATTCGCCTTTGATATTTAGTTTCTCGGCTTGAATCAGGACCTGAGAGAGCGAGAAGAGGCCGATTAGGGCCGGAACGGTTTGAATTCCGGAAGTCAGCGCTGTAATTCCATAATGAAATCTCGGTATGCCATACATGATGTCGTAACCGACCAGCGCAAGACATAGGCCAAAAACACCGGAAAGGAGCCCCTTTAACAGATTATCCGCTGCAAGTGAACCGATGATGGTAAGCCCGAATATTGCAAGCAAAAAATATTCAGGGGCGTTGAAGCGCAGAGAAAACTGCGCAAGCGGAGGCGCGATTAGCAACAAGGCTACGGCCGAGAGCGTACCGCCGATCATGGACCCGACGGTAGACATTCCAACAGCGCGCAGACCTTCTCCTCGTTCCGTCAAAGCAAAACCATCCATTGCCGTTGCCGCCGAAGCCGGGGTACCCGGGGTATGGATTAAAATTGCGGTAATTGAGCCGCCGTAAATTGCCGAGGTATAGATGGCGGTGAGCATGATTAGGGCTGCCGTCGTATCCATATCGTACGTCATCGGTATCAGCAGAGCAATTCCCATGGTTGCCCCCAATCCGGGAAGAGCGCCGATGAACATTCCCCCGACGACACCAATGATTAAGGCAATCAATGTTTGCAGGGAGAATAGATTTTGAAAGATGTTTGCTGTAAGCAATTAAGTTCCCTCCATTTTCGTTATTTTGAAGGCGCTGCCTATTAAAAACGGACGCTGAGAAGAAGGCAAAATACAACGTATATAAATGCATCCAGACAGACGGTGACCGCCACGATGTTTAATACTTTTCTCTCTCCATAGAGCAGCATGATCAGAGGGATAAACAGAGTCGTCGCCACAAAAAATCCTATATAATAGAACATGACCAAGTAGAGAACGACAGCGGCAAAAACAATCATTGGATATTTAATTATTGCCGGTGTTATCGGGACGTCTTTATTTTTATAGCTTGATGGTTTGAGCGAAAAATAGACGCCTTGGATTGTCAACGCAAGTGACATCAGCAGGAACAGTGTGAAGATATATTTTGGATATTGCGCCGCATTTTTATTGAGTTGATTACAGGCAATAAAGCGAAAATAAGATGCGATCAAAACAAGCGCGAGACCGATCCATACTTCTTTAACAACCGACTTTTTGTTTTCCACGAATACAGACCTCATTTCTTAGCTATTTATACGAGAAGTGCGGCAAGGGCTTTGAGTTAATGAGCACATTACCGCACTTTCTCGTTTTGCGGTTGTCTGTTAATGTCTATTAGTGCTTTTAATTAAGCCGATAATCAGGAAATATTCCATCCGAATATATCGGCCATACCGAGGATATCTTTCTCGTCGTTTACGAGGTGCACACGATAATCCTCGGCGTTCATGTAATCGACGGCAAGGCCAAGAGCGTACATTTCCTCAATATGAGAGGGATTATTAATGGCCTGGTCAAAGGCATCCTGAACAACTTTCACAATTCCGGGATCAACGCCCGCCTTCATCGCGAAACCGCGCTGCGAGGAGTTCGTGATGCTCGTATCGGTAATACCAAGAGAGTTGAATACGGGTACATCGGGAATGAGCTCAACGGGGTCATTTGAGAACACGCACAGGACCTTGAGCGTACCATCATTGACCAGTGAGTATACCTCTCCGACATTTGCCGCGGTCACATCGATGTGGCCGCCTTGGATGGCCGCATTGTTGTCGGACCATCCGTTTGACGCAACCATTTCAAATTGTGTGCCCAGCACATCATTCAGCTTGAGCATCAGAATATGGTCATCGGTACCGGAGCCGGTGGTTCCGAAGGTCGTGATGTTGTTTTTCGCATAATCAACAAGCTCTTCCATGGTTGAGAAGCGGGTCTCGTCTTTGTTGATGACGATGACGCTCCAGTCGGTAACATGGTTTGCAATGAGCTGGAAGCTATCCAGGTTGTAGTTGCGGTTATAGTCGGGATTGAGATAGCCCGGGAAGAGTGTGGGCCAGTTTACCATAGCCCAGGTTTTGCCGTCCGTATCGCCCGTCAGCAATTTTTCCCAGCCGACCCAGCCGGAGCCACCGGTCAGGTTTTCAACCGTGATGGTGCAGCCAAGGATATCTTCAACATAGGGAATGAGCTTGCGTGCTCCGGTATCGGAGCCGCCGCCGGCGGACCAGGGAACGATCAGGGTAACGTTTTCTCCTTTGAAGTAGTCGGAATAATCAACTGTCGGTTCGGTACTTTCCGGAGCGCTGCTCTCGGGTGCGGTACTTTCGGGCGCCGTACTGGATTCGGAAGAGCCGGTACTGCATCCTGCAAAAAGCGCCAGTACCAAAATGAGAGCGAATACGATTGCCAGTGTTCTTTTCATTGTACTTCCTCCTATTTTATCTTAATGAACAGCGCAAAGCGCCGGCCATTTCTAAAAATTAGCTTAGCCGAGTGTAAAAGCCACGTTGTATTCCCTTCCAAGCGCTGCAAGTTCGTTGAAAACGACGTCGGAGATGTCGATACCCTCCGCCTTGCGCTGCTTTCTCCTGCGCTGTTCGATTTCACCCGGCATGAATATCTCGGAAATTCCGGGGTTTGTGGGCAGCGCTTTTATCTCTTTGATGAGTTGGTCGATGCGTGCCTTGAAATTTGCCATCGGGACAAATTTTGAGATATCCACACACATAAAGATATGGCCGACGTTTTGGGGGTGCTCAAAGTCGTTCCACATATTGTTGAGATGGGGGCCAAACTCCGCGCCGGAGAGAATCCCGCACATGATGTCCATAAACAGGGAGAGCCCATAGCCCTTGGGCCCGCCGATCGGGAGGACGGTGCCCTTCATGCCTTCGTTGGGATCGGTCGTCGGGCGGCCGTCGGCCGTGATGGCCCAGCCCTCCGGAATGCTTTTGCCGAGTTTGGCGGCAAGGATGACTTTTCCCATGGCGACAAGCGACGGGGCCATGTCGAGAAGTACCGGTTCGTTATATGTAGGGACAGCCATAGCCCAGGGATTCGTGCCGACATACGCTTTATAACTGCCCCAGGGGGCGATATTGGGGGGAGCATTTGTCCCGCAGATCGTCAGCATATCCTGACCGGCGGCCTGCTTGGCATAGTAGGAGGCCATACCGAAGTGATTGGAGTGGTTGACCGCAACAAAGCAGCAGCCAACTTCCTTTGCTTTATCGATGCAAGCTTGCATGGCGTGCACGCCTGTGACCATACCCATGGAGTTGCAGCCGTTCCAGCAAATGCTCGCGGGGTATTCGCTCTCAATCCTGTTTTCATACCTGGGATTGACAACGCCGCTTTTGAGCCGCTTCATATAGATCGCCATGCGGCTGACGCCATGGGACTCGACACCGCAGAGATCGGCGTCGACAAGGCAGTCGGCAACAATGTCCGCCTCGTCACCGGGTACGCCCTGAGTCATGATGAGTTTTGTACAGTAGCTTTTCAGTGTTTCCCAATTTACATTGTGTGTTGTTGTTTCCATTTGTTAGCCTCTTTTCGATAGGTAATTGCTCTATGTTATTGGTTCTTTTCAAACCATTCGAGTACGCAGGTATAGTTTTTATCCCCTCCGCCCTGATTTGAGGTGGCCTTATAGACCTGATACACAAACTCAGACAACGGGGTGAAGGCGTTCTGATTTTTTGCGGCCTCGATAAACAGGCCGACATCCTTCTTCATTAGGTCAAGGCGAAATCCGGGCGTATGGTCCCCGGTGAGCATATACTTTGGAACATTTCGTTCGAAGATGTAGCTTTGACCGCTGCTTTGGTTGACGATCTCACACATGACGTTCAAGTCCACGCCAAGCTTTTTCGCCATACAGATGACCTCGGCTGCGATGGCCGTATTGGCGGCATTGATCATCTGGTTTATCATCTTTATATTGGAACCCGAGCCGAGCGCTCCAGTATAAAATATCTTTTCGCCCATCGCCTTGAAAATCGGCATGCAATGCTCGAACAGCGCCTTGTTTTCGCATCCGACCATAATGGTGAGTTTGCCGTTTGCCGCCCCGGCGACACCACCGCTGACCGGCGCATCGACAATTTTTATCGCCTTTCCCATCGCCTTGCTCTCTTTTTCAAGAAGCAGCATGGTATCGCCTTGCGCCGAGGTCATGTCAATACAGACGGAACCATCCTTTAGATTGGCCAGAAGACCGTTATCGCCCAGGTAGAGTTCTTTGATTTCTTTATCGGCGGGAACGATCGTAATGAGAACCTCGCTGTTTTGAGCAAGCTCCGCATAGGTTTTGGCCGCGCTTCCTCCGGCCGCGATGATCTTTTCGGCGCTCTCGGGCCTGTGCGAGCATACGCTTACCTCAAAACCGGCTTTGCAAAGGTTGAGAGCCATGGGCAGCCCCATTTTGCCAAGCCCTATAAATCCAATTTTTTTCATGTTTTCTCCTTTACTTTGTCTTGCTGGAATCTTTGACGTTCTGGCTGAATTTGTAGACGCTGTCCTCGGAAAGCTTTATTTTCTTATTAAACAGCGGTGCGATCAGCGTGAACGCGGTGACGGCAAATATAATCGGCGCTATGGGATTTTTTGCGCTCTCCTCGATGAAATAGCTTAAAAAATTCCCATTGGCGATACTGAGGCATCGCCGCAGATTTTTTTCCATCGTTGGCCCGAGTATCAACGCCAGCACCACGGGCGCCCGGGACATCCCAAGCTTTGAAAATACGATTCCCAGGAGGCCGAACACGATCATGACCTTCACATGGAACATAGAATTCGCGACGCCATAGGTGCCCACAACGCAGAGCAGCAGCACACAGGCGTTGAGAATGGATTTCGGCGCCTTGAGCAGCCGCGCAAAATAGGGCGCGCCGTTCATGCCGACGATCAGTATCAGAATATTGATAAAGAACATGCCGATAAATATTGCAGAGACAAGATCACGGTTTTTGGTGAACATGGTGGGACCGGGCGTCACGCCATGAACAATAAACGCGCCGATGAGGATCGCCGTGACGGCGTCGCCCGGAATACCGAGTGAGAGCATAGTCGTCATTGCGCCGCCCGTGCAGGCGTTGTTTGCCGCCTCGGCGGCTACGATGCCGTCCACGGAGCCCTTCCCCATTTCTTCCGGATGCTTCGATACCTTCTGCTCAACGGCATAGGAGACGATCGACGCGATAGTTCCGCCGGCCCCAGGTACGGCGCCGACGATCGTTCCGACAATGCTGGAGCGGATGATGTTGCCAGCCTGACTGGGAAGATGTTTGAAACACTGAGAAGCGTTTTTGACCTCGGCAATCTGTTCGCTCTCGTTTGCCTTAAAGCCGTTCTCCGCAAAGCTCAAAACCTCGGTAAGGCCAAAGAGACCGATCATGCTGGCCGTGAAATTGACGCCGGAAAACAGATAGATCGAGTCGTATGTAAATCTTGGTACGGAGGTCACCGGATCAAACCCTATGCAGGCGATGAGCAGTCCGATGACGCCCGACATCAGTCCCTTGAGCGTGGAGCCCTGGGAAATAAAAGCCATGATGCTGATGCCGAAAATACACACGGCGAGCATCTCCAGAGATCCAAATTTCAGAGCGACCTGAGCAATCAGCGGGGACATCGCCGCCAGCACAAATACGCTGAAGAGTCCGCCGATTGCCGAGGCCATGGTGGCAAGGCCGATGGCCAGTCCGGCTTTACCTTTTTTGGCCATTGGGTAGGCATCCAGAGTCGTCATGACGGCGGACGGTGTACCCGGGATATTGACCAGAGTCGCGGCGATCGATCCGCCGTAGTTGCCGCCGCAGTATACGCCGAGGAGCATCATGATTCCTGCGGTCGGTGACATGCCGTAGGTAACCGGAAGGAGAATAGAGACCGCCATGGTTGCGGAAAGGCCGGGCAGAGCGCCGATAACGATGCCTATAATCGTTCCGCCGAGCATGGCGATAAAAATCATCGGGGACATAAGTGAAAATCCCAACGTGTAGAGATCAAGACCAGTCATAGTTTATCCTCCCACCCTTAACCAAAAATTACCCCTTGGGGCAGAGGCACTTTAAGCAGTATCGCAAAAGCAAAATAGACGATGATCGTAATTGGGATACCGGACAATATCGCGAGCTTTGGTTTCCCGCCAAAGAGGATGATACAGCCCGGAACAAACAGAAAAGTGGCGATAAGAAAGCCGATATAATTGATGGCAATGACATAAACGCACATGACCACAAAAACCTTTACAACGTCTGCGATTTTCCTCCAGTCGGCGGAAAAAGAGGGTTTTACATGTGTCCGAAGCGTATTTATCAGTAAAATGACAGCCATGACAACCAACAGCAGAACGAGTATTTTGGGGTAATAAGCGGGATCATTGGCAAGGCCGTTGCCGGGTTCCGCAAATTCCGCCGAACTGATATAAACGAATATGGCAAGAGCGAGAGAGCCAAGCGAGGCAATATAATCTTTCATACAAAACTCCTAAACGAACTGGGTAAAATGCTTATTCTACAATATGCCGGCAAAGCCATTACGCTTTATGAGGGGTACCCGATACCCCTCATAAACATTCCGGCTTCGCCGCTTTTGCAGCGTGCCGCGTTCAGCCGGATGCGCGGCGCGTGCTTGCTGCCCTGAAGAGATGGGTTTCCATTTTCCGCTTTTTCGAAATTCTGCGAGGCTGCATCCGCAGTCCTTCCGCGTATGTTACTGCGCCAGCATATCGGTGAGGATACCGACCTGCTCGTTAAAGAATTCGGTAAATTCCTTGTGGTTTCTGTAATGTATGGTCAGGGATGCGTTTGCGCAGTAGTCCTTAAACGTATCGGATTCGACAGCGGCGGCAAAGGCTTTGTCCATCTGATCCAGTATCTCTTCGCTGACACCGGCGGTCGTAAAGACGCCGCGCCATACGGAGTGGGTCATATTGATACCGCACTCAAGCAGAGTGGGCGTATCCGGATAGGCGCTGACTCTTTCTTCACCCAGGCATGCGAGGGGTACGACATTCCCGGAATCGACCATGGCCTGGGAACCGGAGACGTTTTCAATCGTGGCGTCTACCTCACCCTGAGCGAGAGCCGCAAGGCATGCGGAACCGCCTTCGGAATAAATGACATACTGGAACTCGACGCCAAGGGTATTTGCAAGCTGCCGGGCGGCCAGGCCCCAGACGGAAGTTTCGCTGTTAACGGCGATTTTGAGCGTTCTGGCGTTGGCATCCGCGACAAAAGCGTCCATATCCGCATATTCGCCGGTGCGCACGAGCAGATTTCCGGTGTCCTCGACGACTTGAGCAACCGGCTGGAATTTGGTCAGGTCGATCGATTTTATTGTCGAGAGAGAAGCGGTGATGAGCGTCTGAGAGTTAAAGTACAGTGTCTCGCCGTTCGGATCGGCGGTCATCAGGTTCATAGCCGCGACGGCTCCCGCGGATTCGCTTTGATTGGCCGGGATGACGTTGACACCGAGCGTCTCCGTAAGGGAAGGCACCAGCGCGCGGGTGATCAGATCATTGCCGCCTCCGGCTCCGTTCGGAATGATAAATGTGATATCACCGGTGGGATAGTTGACTTCGGGAGCAGTGGATTCAGGCACCGAGGTCTCGGGAGCGGTGGACTCGGGCGCTGAAGTCTCGGGGGCGGCGCTTGATGTGGTGTCCCCTCCGCCGCATCCCACAAGGAATATGGCCGTCATACATAGGGTCAGCAACAGGGCAAGGACTTTCTTGTTCATTTTCATTCCTCCGTTAAAAATTTTAAATGATGCATCATGCATTATTTATGAACTCAATATATCATACAGAATGCATCGTGTAAACCATAAAATACATTTTTTCCAGTTGTGGCGAATTTCTCCTTAATATTTTGTGAAAATTGCTATTTTCTGTGGATATACTTGAAATTTAAGTTTTGATATGGTAATTTATTATAAAATACAGGATGCATTATTTAAAAAATATAAGATATGAGGTATTTGTGTGCAGCTTTCAGATTTCGTAGCGCAGGGTGACATCGGGCGCAGCACGGCCGATCGTGTTTGTGAGATATTGCGGCAGGCGATCATCGGGAGAGTTTTGGAGCCGGGCGAGCGCCTGGTCGAGGCAAAGATTGCGCAGGAACTCCGGGTCAGTATCACGCCCGTGCGTCAGGCGTTTTCCAATCTTGCCAATCAGGGTTTGCTGACGGTATTTCCCTATAAGGGAACCTATGTGACGATTATTACGCAGGAGTTTATCAATGATCTCGCCTTTGTCCGCGAGCATGTGGAGCTCCTTGCGATTGAGCGTGCGTTCGACAACATTGTCCCGGACGATGCGAAGCAGCTCAATAATCTGTGCAAGCTGTCCGACTATCATTTTCAGAATGACGACCTCTATCAGGCCATACATTATGATCTGCAATTCCACGAATTTTTTATCAGTAAGGCCCAGAGCCCGCTGCTTATTGAGATGTGGAAGCTCATCAAGCAGCGGATAGAATATTCCCAGACCTATACAAAGTATGGGGACAGGCCGGAGAACTATATGCAGCTGCGGCATGGCAAGATCATTTCTGCGGTGGAGACGTACGACAAGGCGGCGCTGCGCTCGGCGATGCTCGACCATATGGAGACGACAATCCGGCTGGTCAATTTTCCAAAGGAAAAAGATATCCAGTATAAATAAGATAACGGGCAGCGGCAAACCGTTCTTGAAAAACGCTCTGCCACTGCCCACAGACTGTCAAAAAAGCCTCGCAGAGTTTGGCCGCCGCAGCGGCAAAATAAAATTAAGGCATTTTCGGGCGCGGCGTGTACGTGCCCGAAAATACTTCTCAGGCTGCAAGTGTCGAATTGTCCACCAAAAGCGGACGATGAGGCACACAGCGGCCTGCAAACCCCTTTGTCAAAGAAGTCGACTTCTTTGACAAGCTGAGGGCAGCGGCAAAACGTTTTGAAAGAACGTTTTGCCGCTGCCCATGATTGACTTTTCGTGCGCGATATGGGACTATCAGAATGTTAGTTCAGTCCATGCTTGAAGCCGTTCAGCGTGGTCGAGTGGATATCCCCCGCGATGACCTTGCCTTTATAGAGATACAGAGAGGCGATGACCGTGTCCTTACTCTCATAATTCGTCACGATATATGTATACATGCTGACCTCTGTACCGAGATATTTTTCAAGGTCATATCCCTGCTGCTTTTGCAGCTTGTTGTAGTCAAGGTACACGCCGGTAAACTCCCGGGGGATCAGAACGGTCTGCTCCGTCTCACTTTTCGGATCGACTTCCCAACCCAGCTCTTTCAGAAAGGCGACACGGTCCTCGGTCGTGGTCAGCTTGCTGCTTTTGAAGGCACCGTCCGCGCTTTCCCCCCCGCTGAAAATCAGGATCAGCGCGATGAGCACGACGGCAACGGCCAGAATAATGCCGATTGCGGTCTTGCGGTTGAATTTAATTGTCATGAAGAACATTTGCATCCCTCCCAGGAAAAGCATATTCGCAAAATGGGACGGGTATGCGGATTTTTATGAGGTGAATCGATGGCTTTTCTTCGTCTGGACAAAATCTTATCCGAGGCCGGCGTGGCCTCCCGCCGGGAGGCGAAGGCATGGCTCAAAGCCGGGCGGGTGACGGTCGACGGGACCGCTGTTCACGGAGGGGAGAAAAAGTTCGACCCCGGTGTGTCGGTGATTTGCGTTGACGGGCATAAGATCACCCATGCCAAATACCGGTATTTTATCATGAATAAGCCTGTGGGCGTCATTACGGCGACGGAGGACAGAAGTCAGGAGACGGTTATCGACCTGCTGCCGCCGGAGCTCCGGCGCCTTGAACTGTTTCCGGTCGGCCGGCTTGATAAGGATACGTCGGGCCTTCTCATCCTCACGAACGACGGCGCCTATGCCCACAGCGTGATCTCACCGAAAAAGCATGTGGCCAAGGTATATCTCGCCGGAGTCGACGCGCCGCTGCAAAGCGGGGATGCGCTGCGGTTTTCCGAGGGGATCGTTCTTGCCGACGGCACCGAGTGCCTGCCGGGAAGCCTTGAGATCCTCTCTAAGTACCGGTGCCGCGTGACGATACACGAGGGAAAATATCATCAGGTCCGGCGTATGCTTGCCGCCTGCGGAAAGCATGTGCTCACGCTGCACCGCGAGGCCATCGGCGGCCTGAGACTGGACGAAAAACTCCCCCACGGTGAGGTGAGGGAGCTGCTGTCGGGGGAGAGAGAATGGGTTTTTTTATAATCAGCCGACCTTTTTGTCGTGTGAGCAGTGGCCGGAGCATTCCCAAAGCTTATCGGCAACGGGCGCCCAGCGTTCGGCCTTCTCGCGGCATTTTTCGGTGAGCGCATGGACATCTTCGGGGTCCAGAAGGTCTGTCGATTTTGCGCCGGATTTATCGACCATCCCGGCAAGCGCACCCGGATTATCCAGCAGCGGGCAGGGGCGGAGCTGGTTGTCGTTAAAGGGCTGCCCATGCTTATAAGCTGAAAACAGCGGTGAGCACAGGGCCTCAAGCAGGGTTTTCTCGCGTATGTTCGCATCGGAATAGTGGATGAACGCGCAGGGCTCAACGTCGCCGTTTGCGTTGATGTGCAGGTAATTCCGCCCGCCGGCAATGCAGCCGCCGACGTATTCGCCGTCGTTCCAGAAGTCCATGGTGAACAAGGGCTTTGTGCTGCGGAATCTGCGGATCTGGTTGTACATATACTCCCGCTGCTCCGCAGTCGCCATGAGATCGGTCGGCGCGCCTTTGCCCACGGGGATATAGGTAAAGAGCCAACAGAACTTGGCGCCCTTTTCCACCATCCAGTCAAAATAGGCCTCACTTCCGATGGCTTCGGCATTTTGGCTGGTATAGCAGCAGGATACGCCGAAAGGCAGCCTTTTGCGGCGGAGGATATCCATGGCCTTTTCAACTCGGGAGAAGGTCCCCTTGCCGCGCCGGAAGTCGGTTTCGGATTCGAACCCTTCGACGCTGATCGCCGGAATAAAGTTTTTTACTCTCAGCATGTCGTCGGCAAACGCCTCGTCGATCAAGGTACCGTTGGTGAACGCGAGGAACATACAGTCCGGATGCTTATTGCAGAGGGCAATGATATCCGTCTTGCGCATGAGCGGCTCGCCGCCGGAATAGATGTACATGTAGATGCCCATCTCCTTGCCCTGGGTGATGATGCTGTCCAGAACGTCGAAGTCCATATTGAGGCGGTTGCCGTACTCCGCGGCCCAGCAGCCCGTGCAGTGGAGATTACAGGCGCTCGTGGGGTCCATCAGGATGGCCCAGGGGACGTTGCAGTCGTACTTCTCCATAACCGGCCGGCGTTTTTTGAGCCAATCGAAGTTGGCGTTGATGACAAAATTGGTAAACATCGTCTTGCGCACTTCGGTATCGATGTCCGTCCACAGGCTGCGGGTAAGCTGCCACCAGTTGTTATCCGGGTCGGAGAGCGCGGCTTTCACGGCGCTGATTTGAGATGCGTAATCTGAGCTGGGGGCGATCTTTTCTACCAAATCCAGAAGCTTCGGCATATTGGTATCGGGATCGCGATCCAGGTAGTCGTAGGCTTTTATGATACTGTATTTGATGAGATTTTCCTGAATGCTCATATTTATCATCCTTTCTGTCCTTTATGATTCTATTGAACCACAAATGAGCCTGGAAACATATAGACAATACAATTGCCCTGTATAAAATTTATACAGGGCAATAAAATTGTATGCATTTTTTACATTTTCATGGATTTGTCTAGGCGTTATTTGTAAAATACGACGCACATGTCTGATGGACCTCGTTTTTGTCCTGCTGCGGTTTTCCCTGCAATTACGCATTATGTCTGCGAACGCGCACCGATACAAAATCCGTCGGGAAACACAGACATTCGGATTTATCAAACACGCCCTAATTCTGAGATGCAACAAAATTATGGACCATATGTTCGAGGCTGCCGTCAAGAAAAATATAGAACTTATTGAGGAAGCTGTCACGATCCATCTGCATATCGGTGTCGATCCATTTGAGGAAAATCCCGAACAGCGCGTAGATAACAATTTCGGTCATAAACTCCAGATTTTCCTGCGTGAGCTGTTTGGCCTCGGGTATACTGCTGATGACCGCCGCGACATCCGGCCGGATGACATTGGACAGGTAGCGCTGCATATGGTAGGTGTTCACGGACCGGTAGGCGTTGAGAACAAGGGTGCGGTTTTGCTGAAGCGCATCAAGAAGCTGTGGGAAAGCGTCCTTCCAGTTTTTATAACTGCGCCCCGCGCCGACGATACTGTCCATTTCATTGGCAAACGTCCACTCCATCAGGTCATACACATCCCGGAAGTGGTAGTAAAAGGTTTGGCGGTTGACCTCACAGTTATCGGTGATATCTTTTACGGTGATCTTATCAAGCGTTTTAGTTGAGAGCAGCTGGCACAGTGAAGCGGCGAGCGCTCGTTTGGTAATTAATGACATATCAAACCCTCTTCATTGTGATGCTTATAAAGTGATTCTTCGGTGATATAGCTGATACAGGGTAGCCCCTCGGAATATACGGAAACGGCATAATTGCGGAAATGATCGGTGCACAGCTTTCCGGAGAGCGGCGGGAGAAGCGTATCCTCATCGCTCAGCGCGCGCGACAGCCCCGTTCCGCGTGCCTTTCCAAGGGCCTCCTTTCGGGTCCAAAGGTCCCAGAAATGAATATCGGGGGCGGCTTCGGCAAAATCAAGCTCGTTTTGGGTAAAATACCGTTTGGCGGCTTTCAGCCTCGGCTCGCGCATGACCTCGATATCCGCGCCGACAGGGGTGTCGGAGCAGATCGCAGCGACGGCACCATCGGTATGGGAGAGGCTGAAATCCAACGAAAAACCCGTAAGACGCGGTTTTTCCCCGTATGTGCGGACGATTTGGAGCGCTTCCGGCGGCGTGTCCGTGAGCTCGCTCAGCATGAGGCGTACCAGTGCCTCGGCCAGCAAGGATTGTTTTTGCTTTTTTATGGGAAGTTTGGCCAATGAGGCAAAACGCGACTTAGGAATGACGGCGGTAAGCTCAGGCGCGATGTCGGAGAGGGGAGAGAAGGTCACAAAGCACAGCGTTGTCATAGCATTTCTCCCTGTTGTTTATTACTTCCAGTATATCACATTTTATTTTTTTTGTACACCGCAAGAACCGACTAAAACTGTCGAAGCTCTATTGACTTTTTGCACTAAAAAAGATAAAATATTTTGTGCTGTGCTAGGCCTTCTTTGAAAAAATCAGAACGGCTGGTTTGATTTTTTCAAACGAGGCCTAAACTATGACAAGAAATTTGGAGTGATTTTTATGTCTCCCTACGGACTTAATCAGCTGCGTGAAATGTTCCTGAACTTTTTTGAGAGCAAGGGGCATCTGCGTCTGCCGAGCTTTTCGCTTATCCCACAGAATGACGCCTCATTGCTGCTCATCAATTCGGGCATGGCCCCGATGAAGCCCTATTTCACCGGCGAGGTCGAGCCCCCGAGAAGGCGGGTCTGTACCTGCCAGAAGTGCATCCGCACCGGCGATATTGAAAATATCGGCAAGACCGCCCGCCACGGAACTTATTTTGAGATGCTGGGCAACTTTTCTTTTGGCGATTACTTCAAAAATGAGGCGATCGCGTGGTCCTGGGAATTTTTGACTCAGGTCGTCGGACTGGACCCCGACCGGCTCTACCCGTCCGTCTATCTCGACGACGACGAGGCCTTTGAAATCTGGAACAAAATGATCGGCATTCCGGCCGACCGCATTTTCCGCTTCGGCAAAGAGGACAACTTCTGGGAGCACGGCTCTGGCCCCTGCGGCCCCTGTTCCGAAATCTATTATGACCGCGGCGAGAAATACGGCTGCGGAAAGCCCGGCTGCACCGTCGGCTGCGACTGCGACCGCTATATTGAAATCTGGAACAACGTCTTTTCGCAGTTCAACAACGACGGCCAGGGCAATTATACGGAGCTGGAGCAGAAAAATATCGACACCGGCATGGGGCTTGAGCGCCTTGCCGTCGTCTGCCAGGACGTCTACTCCCTTTTTGATGTCGATACCGTGATGAATATCACCAACAAGGTCAGCGAGCTGACCGGCGCCCACTATGGCGACAGCCATAAGACAGACGTCTCGCTCCGTGTCATCACCGACCATATCCGCAGCGCCACGATGATGATCTGCGACGGCGTCCTTCCCTCCAACGAGGGGCGCGGCTATGTCCTGCGCCGGCTGCTCCGCCGGGCCGCGCGCCACGGCAAGATGCTGGGCGTGAACGAGCCGTTCCTCTACGAGGTCTGCGACATTGTCATCCGCGAGAGTGCGTGCGCATACCCCGACCTGCGCGAGAAGCAGGATTATATCACCCGTGTCATCAGGGTCGAGGAGGAAAATTTTGCAAAGACCATCGACTCGGGCATGAAGATTTTCACGGAGATGCTGGAGGGGCACAAGGCCAATGGCGAAAAGACATTCTCCGGAGCCGACGCCTTCAAGCTGTACGATACCTATGGTTTCCCGATAGACCTCACGATTGAGATGGTCGAAGAAGAGGGGATGACAGCCGATAAGCAGGACTTCGACGCCCTCATGCAGGAACAGCGGGTCAGAGCCCGCAAGGCCCGCGAGGCTTTGGGCGATCTCGGATGGGCCGGCATCGAATTCGGCAAGGATATGCCCGCGACAAAATTTGTGGGTTATTCTCAGGATTCCTCCGAGGGCAGGGTGCTTGCCATCGTCGCCGACGACGAGCTGCGCGACAGCGCCGCCTCGGGCGTCGAGGCCATACTTGTTTTGGATAAGACGCCGATGTATGCCGAGATGGGCGGACAGGTGGCCGATCACGGTATGATCGAGACGCAAAACGGCAGATTCAAGGTCACAAACGTCCAGAAGAACAAGGGCGGCAAATATATGCACTACGGCGTGGTCGAAAAGGGTGAATTTTCGGTCGGCGACGCGGTGACGGCCGCCATCGACAGGCAGCGCCGCAGGGCGGTCATGCGCGCGCACAGTGCGACGCATCTGCTGCATGCCGCGCTGCGCACGGTCCTTGGCGACCATGTCCGGCAGGCGGGCTCCCTCGTTGAGCCGGACAGGCTGCGGTTCGATTTCACGCATTTCGCCGCGCTCACGCCGGATGAGCTCGGCAGTGTCAACGCACTTGTCGCCGGCATGATCCTGGACGGCGACGGTATCACGATTCGGGAGATGCCGATCGATGAGGCAAAAACGCTGGGCGCCATGGCGCTGTTCGGCGAAAAATACGGTGATGTTGTCCGCGTGGTCAAGATGGGCGAAAAATCCGTTGAGTTCTGCGGCGGGACACATCTTGACAACACCGCAAAGATCGGCGCGTTCCGTATCCTCAGCGAGTTTTCCGTCGCGTCCGGCGTCCGCCGCATCGAGGCCATCACCGGCGAGGCACTTAATCGCCATGTCGACGAGCTGACCTGCGTTATCGACAGCGCGGCCGAGACGCTTAAGACCAATCCCGGCGACCTTGTCAATAAGCTGACCGCGTATGTGAGCGAGGTCAGGGACCTGCGCCGCGAGATGGAAAAAATGAAGGATAAACTCCTCTTAGGCGATGCTCAGCGCATCCTCCTCGCCGCAAAGCCGATTGGCGGCCTGCATGTTCTGACGTCGACAACAGCGGACGTTTCGACAAATGATCTGCGCAAGCTGGGCGACTTTATCCGGGATAAAGACGCCGATGCCGTCGCGGTGCTTGCCTCCGTCAACGATGAAAAAATAACCATGCTTGCCGTCTGCGGCAAAAACGCGATTGCGAAGGGCGTAAGAGCCGGCGATATCATCAAAGCGATCGTGCCGATCTGCGGCGGCAGAGGCGGCGGAAAGCCCGACTCTGCGATGGGCGGCGGGACGGATGTCTCAAAGCTCGGCGAGGCCCTGGCGGCCGTCGAGGGTTTCGTCACCGAAAAGCTTGGACTTTAAAAAGGAGAAAGCTATGGAAAACTGCATTTTTTGTAAAATTGCCGCGGGCGAAATTCCCTCGACAAAAGTCTATGAAAATGAATCTGTCTATGCGTTCAGGGATATCAATCCTCAGGCGCCCGTGCACATTCTCGTCATTCCGAAGGAACACATCGGTTCTGCCGCTGAGATCACGGCGCAAAACTCCGCCGCCGTGGCGCGCTGCTTTGAAGCGATTGCCGAGATTGCCAGGGCGGAGAAACTGGACGGCGGATTCCGCGTCATCTCCAACTGCGGCGACGATGCGGGGCAGACGGTCCGTCACCTGCATTTTCATATTCTGGCCGGTACGAAAATGGGCGAAAAAATGCTGTAACATTGACGCAGTGTCAGGCTGGGTGAAAGTATTATATTGACATTTTTATGATTAAGATATATCATAAAATGTTAAAGCTTAATCTTTTTTTAAACAAATTGACGATTTGAGCGATATCAGGAAACCAAATAGAAAGAAAGCTTCGTACATCATGAATGTCATATTTATCACCCCGGCAAGCGATATCCGCCGGAATCCTCTTTATCGATTGGGAGGAAAACTGTATGGCCATTCGAATTCCATCACAGGTCCCCTGATCCTGGGGCACATCCTGAAGGAAGCGGGACACAATGTCTCGGTCTATGAGGAACTCAACGGCAGCGTCAACTACCGGAAGCTGCGGGATACCGATGTCTTCTGTATCAGCACCATGACATCCACGGCACCCAGGGCCTATTTTCTTGCCGATAAGCTGCGGCAAGAGACCGGTGCCCGGATTGTGCTCGGTGGGTTACATGTCTCCTGTCTGCCGGAGGAAGCGGCCGGTCACGCGGACCAGGTGATCGTCGGCGAGGGAGAAGCTGTAATACGGGATGTGGTTGAGGGACGGATCACGGACAAAATTGTCTATGCCCCGTATCCTGAAAATCTGGATGAGCTTCCCTTCCCCGATTATTCTCTGCTCAGGACACCCTGCAAGTGCGCAAACGTCATGTCCACCAGAGGCTGCCCGTTCTGCTGCACTTTCTGCACCACCTCGCGGATGTTTCATCCTTATCGGGAGAGAAGCATCGACAGCGTGATTGAAGAACTGAAATACTACAAGCGGCTGGGTTTTCGGTACATGAATTTCGAAGATGACAACTTCACCGCGAACAAAGAGCGGGCCAAGGAAATCTGCCGCCGTATGATCCGTGAACACCTCGTCTTCAAGGAGACCTTCTTTTTCGGGCGTACGGATCTTGCCAATGATGAAGAACTGATGGCGCTCTGCCAGAAGGCGCATCTTACCCGCGTTCTTGTGGGCATCGAATCCCTGAACCAGGCGTCGCTGGACGCGGTGAACAAGCACCAGGAGATCGGCGATATTGAAAAGTGTGCCGAGGTTCTGGCTCGGCACAAAATCCGGCTGATTGCCAGCATTGTTCTGGGGATTGACACCGACAGTCGGGAGGACATCCTGCACAGTATCGATTTCGCCAAGAAAATTCACGCCTATCAGCTGCAGCCGGCAATCCTCACGCCCTATTCGGGCACCGAGGTCTATGACCAGTATCAGAAGGAAAATCGCCTCCTTGCGATGGACTGGAGCTGCTTCGATATGATGAATGTCACCTTCCTGCCCAAACAAATGTCGCCATGGGAGCTTCAGAAGCTGTTTTATACCGCCGTGCGCAGTTTTTACTCGTTCTTCTCGTCCTTTACCATCGGCAGGATCTTCGGACTGAACTACGGGCTTCGCCGCGCCGGTCTGTCTCTGGTGACGAAGCTTGGCATCGCGGCGGCCTATCTCGCCTCCCTGGTGGCAAAAAAATCAAATCTCTATAAGCTGCGGCATTTGGATACCGGATCCCACCACAAGGTCTGCCATGCCTGAAGCACAAAGCCGGCATCGTTTTTACGATGCCGGCTTTACGCTGTAGACAAAAGGCAAAGCCTTTTGTCTACAAGGGGAAAACATGCAAGCCCGTTCACCACGGACTTGCATGAGAAGTGTCACTGCGGCGGCACATGTCCGCCTCCGCGACGGATTATAAATTTTTTTGCCGCTTCGGCGGCAAAACTCTGCGAGGTTTTTTGACAGTCTGAACCCGGCATCGTTTTTGCGATGCCGGATTTTTATTGTTTATAAATTTTTTAATTGTAAAGCATCATTCCCGGGGCGCATACCCCGGGAATAACACTTTACATGTGCCGCAGCACAGGAAGCCGTTTGAATTTTTCAGGCGGCTTCTTTACATGATATGCTCTTCACAAAAATTGTCGACAACGCGCACACCCATCACATCGCGGGGAGCGACTTTTTGATAGGTAATGCTCGTGCAGTCAAAATTCGGACAGAGTCTGTTTTCAGGTTCCAGCCTCAGATTGATATCCAGAATATCGTTGCGCCTGAATTTTTTTATCGGATCGATCATTGCCATCACCTCGTATTTATTATCTCCAGGCAGACGGCAAATACAATGGATTAAAAAATGAAATAATTTGATTGGGAATTCTTGTTATTTCAGCGCGTCGATCAGCTCCGGCAGAACCGCTTCAAAGCGCACGCCGTAATGGGTATCAGGCATGGTTTCGCGGGTGACGGCAACGCATTTTGCGGTGAAATGGCTGGCAAGCCGCGCCGCGTCGTTGAGGCTCTTGCCGCGCAGAAGGGCGGAGATGAGCGCGGAGGCGTAGACATCGCCGGTGCCGTGGTAGACCCCCTCGATTCGGGGCGCGAAAGCAAACGCGATCTCGTCTCCATCCAGTACCGCCGAGCCGACTTCGCTGTGTTCAAAGCAGACGCCGGTGAGAACGATGCGCCCGGCGCCGAGGCCGCGCAGCTTATAAAGCAGCTCGTTGATATAATCTCTGGACTGGACGCCGCTGCGGTACTCCGTGTCGGTCAGCAGCGACGCCTCCGTGATGTTGGGACAGATGATGTCCGCCTCTTTCACCAGCTCGCGCATCAGGATGGGAAAATCCGGGGAAAATCCGCTGTACAGCCTGCCGTGGTCGCCCATGACGGGGTCGACGAGGCGGAGCGTCTCATGGTTTTTGTCCAGCGTGTGAAAGACCTTCCGCACGATTTCCACCTGGTGAGGCGAGCCGAGATAGCCGGTGTAGAAGGCGTCGAACCGAAAGCCTTCACTGTGCCAGTGCCGGGCGACCGGCAGAATGTCGTCGGTGAGGTCGCGATAGGTGTAGCCGCGGAAACCGCCGGTATGGGTGGAGAGGATTGCCGTCGGAATACAGCAGCACTCAATCCCGGCGGCGGAGAGTACGGGCAGTGCGACGGTAAGCGAACACTTGCCGAAACAGGAGATGTCATGTATCGCCGCACAGCGTTTTTGCCTTGTCATTGCGGTCACCTCGAAATGTGATATGACTCATTGTAACCTGTTCCGGCGCGTTTTGCAAGACTCACTCGCCAAGAAACGACTTGGCGTGGGCGACCACGGGATCGTCGTAGCATGAAAATGCCTCTTCGACCATGGCCTTATCCGGCGCGCGGGTGACGGCGCTCACGAGGGGCACGATCACCAGACCGGCGAGCATGGCCATAGCGCCGCTGTTGATGGGGGACTGGAGCCACACGGGGAACATGGACTTAAAGAACATATTGGCGATCATGATGCCGGTGCCGAAGATAAAGCTGGCCCAGGCTCCGGCGGCGGTGGCGCGCTTCCAGTACAGGCCGTAGAGGAAGGGCGCGAGGAATGCGCCTGCGAGAGCGCCCCAGGAGAGGCCCATCAGCTGAGCGATGAAGGTGACGTGCGAGGTGTACTGTACGATGGCGATCACAACGGAGATGGCGATAAAAACGACGATGAGCAGGCGAATGATGAGGACCTGAGCTTTTTCGTCGAGGTTTTTGACCAGATTATCTTTGATGAGGTCCAGCGTCAGCGTTGAGGAGGAGGCCAGGACCAGCGAGGAGAGTGTGGACATCGACGCGGAGAGGACAAGAATCACGACGATGCCGATGAGCACGTCCGGCAAATTCTCGAGCATGGCGGGAATGATGGAGTCGTATCCGTTTGCGGCGATATCGATCTTATCGGAAAAAAGCCGGCCGAAACCGCCGAGGAAGTAACAGCCGCCGGCGACGATAATGGCAAAGAAGGTTGAAATGACTGTCCCCTTATTGATGGCCTTTTCATCCTTGATGGCATAGAACTTCTGGACCATCTGTGGAAGCCCCCAGGTTCCGAGCGAGGTCAGGATGACGACGCAGAAGAGATTGAACGGATCCGGACCGAAGAAGGAGGCAAACACGCCGGGAATATCGCTTGCAGTGGGGTCGCTGACAGAGGCAAGAGCCGATACGGAGGCGAAAAAGCCGCCGTTGAGGCTCAATATGGCCGCAATCACGGAGACGATTCCGACCAACATGATGATGCCCTGGATAAAATCGTTTATCGCGGTGGCCATGTAGCCGCCGGCGATGACATAGATGCCCGTCAGAATCGCCATCACGATGATGCAGACGGTGTAGTTGATGTTAAACGCCATGCCGAACAGGCGGGACAGGCCGTTGTAGAGCGAGGCGGTGTATGGGATGAGAAAGACGAATACGATGAGCGAGGCGCCGATCTTAAGCGCCTTGCTGCCGTAACGCTTGCCGAAAAATTCCGGCATGGTTGCGGAGGAAAGCTTGTGTGTCAGAAGACGGGTCCTCCTGCCGAGAATGACCCAGGCGAGAAGGGAGCCCAAGAGGGCGTTGCCTATGCCGATCCAGGTGGAGGCGATTCCGTATTTCCATCCGAATTGTCCGGCATAGCCAACGAAGATGACAGCGGAAAAGTATGAGGTACCATAGGCGAAGGCGGTGAGCCAGGGGCCGACGGACCTGCCGCCGAGGACGAAGCCGTCGACATTGGTGGCATGTCTGCGGCAGTAGAGTCCCACGGCGAGCATTACGGAGAAGAACAGAACGAGCATCACGGATTTGATTACCATTTTGATCAAGCCTTTCCTAAAAATTTTGCGGGAACGGTGAATGGCAATAAAAAAACCCGTCCTCCGCATTTAAGCAGAGGACGGGATAAAACTATCTCGTGGTACCACCTCTATTTGCTCCGACCTCACGGTGAGAGCCTCGTCGAGTACTGCCATACTCTATCGCGGTAACGGGCGACCCCGACGCAATCTACCGAGCGCCTGAAAAGCGCTTTTTGGTGCGCGGCTCGCGGAATGTATTCGATGCAGCCTTCTCACTGTCTTGCACCAGCCGACAGCTCTCTGGGAGAAACCTGTGCATGTACTTCTTCCCGGTCACAGCCTTTAACACAACATAGTGTAACACTTTAAAGCAGGTCCGTCAACTGGATATTTTCACAAAACTTTTGCCTGCGACGAGGTTAAGATGGTCAAATCTGAAGAATCAGTCCTGGAGGGCTGCGTAGCCGGTCTCACCGGTACGGATCTTCATAACGTTTTCAACATTGGAGATAAAGATCTTGCCGTCGCCGATGTTTCCGGTGTACAGGGCCTTCTTTGCGAGTTCGATGACCTTGCCTGGAGAGACCTTGGAGACAACGATGCTGAGCTGGACTTTGGGCAGGAGGTTCATCTCAACGGGAACGCCGCGGTAGTAGCCGTTGCCGCCGCGCTGTGCGCCGCAGCCCATAACGTTCGTGACGGTCATGCCGGTGATGCCGATGGATTCGAGCGAGTGCTTGAGGTTATCAAACTTATCGGCATTGAAGAAGATATCAATCTTCGTGATCTTATCGGGAGAGGGCTCGTAAACGGAGGGCGCCGCAACAACTGGGACAGCTTCTTCGATCGGTGTGGTTCCCGTGACGGGGGGCACATAGGAGCTGACAACGCCAACGGCGGGCATGAAGTCGGGATAAGCGCTGGGCAGGGCATGCTCGGTGACGTCGAGGCCTTTGATCTCTTCCTCAGAGGAAGCGCGGATGCCGATGGTGGCCTTGAGGATGGAGAAGATGATGCTCATGGTGACGGCTACCCAGACGAGGACCGATGCGACACCAAGAATCTGGACACCCAAAAGGTGTGCGCCGCCGCCATAGAAGAGGCCGTCATTGTAGTCGAGCAGGCCGACGAGGATGGTTCCGGCTGCACCGCAGGCGCCATGGACGGCAACCGCGCCGACAGGATCGTCGATGTGGAGCTTAAGGTCAATGAATTCAACGACGGCGACAACAAGGATACCGCAAACCACGCCGATAACAAGAGCGCCGACAGCG
>JBFWKZ010000016.1:0-27927 GCA_050252415.1 Oscillospiraceae bacterium
TTGGCGGAGAAGGAGGGCTTTCAACCTGTATTCTCGGCTGCTTCGACGAAAAGAGGCTCACAGAGGTGCTGAATGTCCCCGGAGAACCCAGTCTCGTTATAGCGGTCGGGTTACACCAGAGGCGATAAGATCAGAAAACCGCTTGAAGAAATTATGGACTATATCGGCTGAAGTGATATCCTGCGGAAAATGAATCGGTAAATCAAAAAAGGTAGTGTGTATTTTACACACTACCTTTTAACGATTTAAACTATTTCGTTTTGGGCTGATTCACGATGACCTTCAGGCGTTCAACGCGCAGGCCATCCATCTGTTTTACCGAGACGGTGAGATTTTCGTAGTCAAAGCTCTCGCCCTCCGTTGGAAAATGTCCGAGCATCTCAATAGTCCAGCCGCCAATTGTGGCGCTTTCAGTCTCAAAGCTGTCTTCGTCCCACTGCATGAGTTCCAGGAAATCGCTGATACTGAGATCGCCGTCCATCTCATACACGCCGGTGGCCGTCTCAACCACCTCGGGTTCAATCTCATCCGTCTCATCCCAAATTTCGCCGACGAGCTGTTCGAGCACGTCCTCCATTGTGATGATGCCCATGGAACCGCCATACTCATCGGTGATGACGGCCATATGTGTCTTTTTCTTTTTCAGTTCACCCAAAACAGCGGGCAGCTTCATTGTTTTATAGACATAACAGGGCTCAATGACGATGCTGCGGATATCCACAGTATCCCCGTCCACCATTGCCTTGAAATAGCGGTTCAGGTATAAAACGCCGATGATATTGTCCACACTGCCCTCATACACGGGAAGGCGCGAATAAGGTGCGTTTTCGATAACGGCGGAAATTTTTTCAGCGTCATCATCAATGTCGATAGCAAGGACATCAACTCTTGCCGTCATAACTTCACTGGCTGAGATTTCAGAGAAATCCAATGCCGCCTGCAAAAGCTCCGAACGATCTTCATCAATGACCCCCTCGTCCTCAACGGTTTCGATGATGGACTGCAGCTCCTCGACGGCAGCGCCGTTGCCATCCTCAGTTTCTCCTCTCAAAGGTCTCGTAATGACGTTTGCAAGCCAAACGACGACCACAATGACCGGTTTGAGGATGTAGGTCAGCGCCAAAATCACATAGGCGTTGCTCAGTGCCATGCGGTTGGCATTTTTCTTGGCTATGATCTTCGGCATAGTTTCACCGAAAATAATAACAAGCACCGTGAGAATCGCCGTCGCAACAGCCGCATATTGTTCCCCTGCGATGAGGATCGCGACAACGGAAGCAATGGAAGACGCGGCAATGTTCACAAAGTTGTTGCCGATAAGTATCGCACTCAGTGAGTCGTCAAAGTACTCGGTGATGTGGAAAGCCGCCTTGGCGCGCTTATCACCGGCCTCCATAAGGTTCTGAAGCCGGATGCGGTTTGCGGACGAAAACGACATCTCAGAGGCGGAGAAGTAGCCGGACAGTGCGATCAGCACGGCAAGGATGATAAACCAAAGATAAGGGTTCACTTGTTCTCGCCTCCCTTCGCTTCGCACTCTTCCGTCGGGAGGTAAGCCGTCAGTTTCATTATCCTGTGGCTGTGCATTTCGGAGATGACAAATCTGACATTATGGTAAATAAAGCTGTCCCCCTCGCGTGGCAGCAAATCAAACTGCTCATAAGCCCATTCACCCAGAAGCTTGTGATTCCACTCAATATCGTCGGGATCTTCAAAGTTCAGATATTCGAACGTCTCTTCAATGCTCGCCTCGGCATCGATCTCAATGCCTCCGTCGGGCAGAAGGCGAAACGTCTCTACGATATCGTCGTCCTCATCCCAGATTTCGCCGACGAGTTCCTCAAGAATATCTTCGATCGTGACGATACCCAGCGTACCGCCGTAGTTGTCCGTGACGATCGCCATATTCATCTTATGGCGGCTCATGGCGGGCAGCAGCTCGTCAATATTTGTGCTTTGGTGGACAAAATAGGCCTCATCCAAAAGAGGCACGATATTGAGAGACGGCCCTTCACGCAGGTACGCCTTTATGTACTTGCGAATTTGGAGTATTCCGATGATATTGTCGATGCTGTCGCGGTAAACAGGCAGACGGCTGTGCTTTTCCTCCTTAATCTTGGCAAGGATCTCTTCCTGACTATCCTCAACATTGATCGCCGCGACATCCACTCTGGATGTAAGTACGCTCTCGACCGTGATGTCGGCAAACATCAGCGCAGAGTGAACAAGCTCGCCCTTTTCTGCCGGAAGCTCGCCGTCTTCTTTCATATTTTCAATAATATCATACAGCTCATCCTCTGTGACGGATATCTCCGGGTCACCTCGAGTGAGCTTTGCAAAGGAGCTTCCAATAAGCGTCAGAAATGCGCTGATGGGCGAGAGGAGGTGAATCAGGAAACCAAGCGACCCGGCAGTGGCTAGCGCAAAGCGCTCACTGTATTTTTTCCCGATGCTCTTGGGTAACATTTCCGCAGCGAAAAAAACCACAATGGTCGTAATGACCGTACTCAGCGCGACAAAACTGAGACCATATTTCCGGGTGACGATAACCGTTACCATAGAGGCCACCGCAAGGTGAGTTACATTTGTGCCGATAAGAATGGTAGTTATAGCGCGATCAAAATTATCCAAAACAGCCATAGCCTTGTGAGCACGGCGGTCTCCCTTGTCCAATAAGGTCTTGATCTTGATACGGCTGACCGACGCGAATGCCGTTTCCGCAACGGCGAAATAAGCCGCAGCAAAAATCAGCAAAAGAATGATAAGCCAGGACAACAAACTGTCCTCTTCCATTATGGAGAACACTCCTTTAAGATTTCATGGTGTATAGGTACACTTATTATTAGAACATTTTATCACAAACGGCGTGTATAGTCAACGTGGTTGCGTTTACAAAGCATAAGCGGAAATCTGTCCATGCAGATCGGTGCGGGTTATTATGCTTTGCTAAATCTATATCAACATTCTCTTGTATACGAATAAAAGGTGTGATATACTTGATAGAATTTCTAATGCGAGGTGCATAATATGATTACCATACTCGCAAGATTCTTTATGAAAAAAGCACATGGAAACTATTCCGATCAAGGTGTACGCCGCAGCTACGGAATACTTTGCAGCGTTGTTGGGATATTTTTGAATCTCTTGCTTTTTTGCGGTAAATATATTGCGGGAACCATCAGCGGTTCAATAGCCATCACCGCCGACGCTTTTAACAACCTGTCCGACGGGGGATCTTCGCTTATTACGCTGGTCGGCTTTAAATTTTCCGGTATGAAACCGGATAAGGAGCATCCGTTCGGCCATGGACGGATCGAATATATCTCGGGGTTTTCCGTGTCCGTTGCCATTATTCTTATGGGCTTCGAACTTGCAAAGAGCTCAGTCATAAAGCTCTTTCATCCCAGTCCCGTAGAGGCTTCGTGGCTGTCTATGACCATATTGCTTGCCTCCATCGGTGTCAAGCTCTACATGTTTACGTATAACCGCTCAATCGGCAAAAAAATTAACTCCGAGGCAATGCGGGCGACGGCAACAGACAGCCTTTCAGACTCCGTAGCAACGAGCGCCGTGTTGCTCTCCATGGCCATCAGCATGATCTGGGGTGTGAATGTCGACGCCTGGGGCGGCATTTTGGTCGCCGTCTTCATTCTGCGTGCCGGCTATGGTGCCGCGAAGGATACGCTTGTCCCACTGCTTGGCGGCGCGCCGGATCCCAATCTTGTGCGTGAGATACGTGATGTCGTAATGAGCCATGACGCCATTGTGGGCATACATGATCTCGTCGTCCATGATTACGGCCCCGGCCGAATCATGATCTCGCTCCACGGCGAAGTTCCGGAGGACGGAAACATCCTTGAAATACACGAACAGATCGACCACATTGAAAAGGAACTCACCGAACGTTTGGGCTGCGAGGCGGTCATACATATGGACCCCATCGCCACTAAGGATGAAACGGTCGCCGCCGCACGCGAAAAGGTCGCGGAACTGGTCCGTGAGTTGGGCCCACAAATGTCAATACATGATTTTCGAATGGTTCAGGGAACGGACAATACCAACCTGATTTTCGACGCGGTTGTCCCGATTGAGAGCAGCTTAAGTGAGGATGAAGCAAAGCGCGCAATCGAAAAGCTGGTGGAAGAAAAGCTGCCGCATTGTCATGCCGTCGTCCATATCGACAAAGATTACACGGAAAAATAGGTCCAACACTATATATCATAATAATACCGCCACACGCAGCCGGTCTTTCGTGTGGTGGTATTATTTTCATTTCCAGGGTCAGGCATTTCTATAGAATAAAAAAATAAAAAGTAAAATAGTTTACCGTAATAATATTATGTATACCTATCTTTGCCTTATCTCTCATTTTTTTTCAAAGGACCGTGCTATATATGCACGGCGTCTGTGCGCTTGATGGACAGGTTTTGTCAAAAAATTCAGTAATTCCAATGCTTTTTTAACTGCCGGAAATCACGTTGAGCCCTAAGTGGCCAAAACGCGCTGTGGGCTAAAGAATTTTCGGCTTGCAAGCCAAAATACGGTGCCGTATAATGATAACAAAAGAGGCTTGCGCAAGCGCCTCTTTCTTTTCGGCTCAGGGCAATAAGGGGCAAAATATGATAATTTTTGGAGGGAATTATGGACGTCGCAACAAAAATACAGAGAAGCCGTGTCTACTGGGAGGGCGGAAAGCAGGACGCTCCTCTTATTACGATGCGTTATGGAAATGTTTTTCACAACCGGATGTTCCGTGCAAATGATCACCTGCTAAAAAAAGGGATGGTCATCACGCCGGACATGATCAATGTCGACGCTTATATGGACGACTACGAGCGTCTCTTCGGCGAGTACGACAAGATTGAGCAAGATGGGTTTTATTCCGCCGAGCCGATCTGCGGTTTTCCATGGATTGAGGCCATCCTCGGCTGTAAAATTCTGGGGACGGAGTCGAGCTTCGTCACAGAACGTGTCTTTAACGGCATTGAAAATGTCAAACTCCCCAAAAACATTGAGGAGACCGAATGGTATCAGATTTATTTTGCATTCCATAAAATGATCAACAAGCTGGGTGCCGGCCGTTTTACCTCCGGTCAGCCCATCATGCGCGGCGTCACAGACTCTCTGGGCGCGCTCATGGGGCAATCCGAGATGCTCTACGCCATTTTTGAGGATCCCGATAAAGTTGCAGAGCTCTATGACAAAATAAACCTCACCATCCGCAAAATGGCTGACGACATGTATCGATATATCCAACCGGTCGCCGGCGGCTATGTCATGGGCTTTTTCAATATTTGGACTCCGGAAAAGAACATGTGGTATCAGGAGGATCTCTCCGCGCTGTTTTCGCCACCTTACTTTGATGAATTTCTTAAGAAGACCAGTGAGGACGTCATCCGCGGCTATGACTATAATATGGTCCATCTGCATCCCGCTTCCTTCCACCTGCTGGACGGTATGCTGGAGGTCAAAAACCTCAAATCCTTCCAAGTAAACAAGGATAATAACGGACCCACCGTTTTGGATATGATCCCGCAGTTCAAAAAAATACTTGATGCGGACAAGCGTATTCTCATAAAGGGCAGTCTCACCTACGAGGATGCCGATGCCATTATTGAGAATCTGGAGCCGCGCGGCGTCGCCATCCAGAGCTTCAATCCCACCGTCGACGGCGCAAACAGGTTTTGCGACTACGTCAGAGAAAAGGCGGCCAAGGTCTGGTGATGACGGCCAATACCGCACTAGCTTTGGAAAGATAAGACCGCATAAAAAGAGAAAAGCCGAAGGATTGCCCTCCGGCTTTTCAGGTTGAAGCCATATGGCTTCAACCTGAAAATAATTGCCCGGCACTGTACAGTGTCGGGCAATTATTACGCCTGCGGGCGGGCTATTTAACCCGAGAGAGGCTTTGGAGGTTACCGCACATTGTTCATGGCCTCGACCAACACCTCGGCAAAGGGCAGCGCTTTCTCGCGGGCTATGGCTGAAATATCGTCATATTCCGGCTTTGCACGGCATATCCCATATCCCTCGGCTCTCTTGACTCTCACAGGGCCATATTTTGTATTGACCGTGTCGATCCCGGTTTTGAGCTTCATCCGGCGGCAAAGGTTTATGCGCACGCCGTTTGTCGTCGTCTCACGCAAAATCGTTTTTGCAACCTCCTGCTCTTCGTCGATTCTTGCCATCACGGTAAGAATATGTCCCGCTCGCCCCTTTTTCATCGTTGCGGGGACAGCGGACACGTCGAGCGCGCCGCTCTCCATAATACGTTCCATCGCATAAGAGAGCGCTTCGGCAGTCATATCATCAATATTGCAGACGATTTCATAAATTTCATCGCCGAGTTTGTCCTCCGTCTCACCCAAAAAGGCGCGGACGCAGTTGGCCCCCCCAAAGTCCTTTTTACCCACGCCATAGCCAATGGCATCGGTTGTCATCATCGGCTTTTCACCAAACTCCTGCACGAAATGCCTGAGAAGCGCGGCGCCCGTCGGAGTACACATCTCACCGCAAATATCGCCGGCATAGCAGGGCAGGCCCTTCAGCAGCTCGGCCGTTGCGGGAGCCGGCACTGGGACAACGCCGTGGGCGCAGTGGACATGGCCGAAACCTGTCCGGATCGGCGAGGCAATAATTCTTTTCGCATCGATCAAATATATGGCATAGCATACGCCGACGATATCGGCAATCGCGTCCAGCGCGCCCACCTCGTGGAAATGCACCATATTGACTTTGGCACCATGTACCCTGGCCTCGGCCTTCGCCAGGTCGTCGTAGACTTCGAAAGCATTGCTTATGACCGTCTCGGGCAGGGGAAGGTCTTTGATAATCCCACGCACGTCTCCAATAGAAGCGTGGCTGTGCGGTGCCGTGCCGTCATGCGCACCATGGTCATGCGCACCGTGATCGTGCTCATGATGGCTGTGCTCATGGTGATCCTGTGAACGTTCCTCCTCGCCGCCTATACTCACGGCGATGCGCGTGCCGACGATTCCGCAGGTGCTGACCGGCAACGCCTCCAGATTGACCTCTCCGAGCCCAAGTGCGTTCATTTTTTCCAAAAACGCTTTTTTATCGTCCAGCAGTTCATAGAGCGCGGACATGATCATATCGCCGGCCGCACCCATAGCGCATTCAAGATAGAGTGTTTTCATTCGGAACATCCCTCCATTTGATTAATTCGGCTTGCGAGATACCCCGCGCCAAAACCGTTGTCGATATTGACGACGCTGACGCCCGAGGCACATGAATTGAGCATGGAAAGCAGGGCGGAAAGTCCGCCGAAATTGGCGCCGTAGCCCACACTGGTTGGAACGGCAATGACCGGGCAGTCTACTAATCCCCCGATAACAGAGGCAAGCGCCCCCTCCATTCCCGCAACGGCGACAACGCATCTGGCTGTGGCAAAAGAGTCGACATTCATCAGCAGGCGATGAAGTCCCGCTACACCGACGTCATATAACCGGGTAACCGTGTTGCCCAGCGCCTCGGCGGTGAGCGCCGCCTCTTCCGCAACCGCCATATCGCTGGTGCCACCTGTCGCGATGACGATATGGCCCAGTCTTTTTATCTCGCGGGGGTTTGCAATCGCAAGGCGCGCGTCGCGATGGTAATCGATCACGGTATGTTTTGCAATATACGCCGCTTTTTCCGGATCGAGGCGCGTCACAAGAATGTTGTGACAGTCTTTTTTTATCATGGCCTCCAAAATACCGGCGATCTGCTCCTGTGTCTTTCCCTCGCCGTAGATGACCTCGCCCGCGCCCTGACGCAGCGGCCGGTGAAAATCGATCTTGGCATAACCAAGGTCCTCATAAGGCTTTACCTTCAGTTCGGTCAGTGCATCCTCCGGCTTGATATTTCCTGTTGCTACCGAGCGAAGAAGAGAAAGTATTTCATGTTTATTATCCATATATCCTCCTAAAGTGAAGCGGCTCTCTCCGCCAAATCGAGATGAATTTCATCAAAATACGGTTTCAGCGCAGCCCTCAGCTCCCGCCGCTTGACAAGTGCCATGGGCATGTCTTCCGCACGCAGCTGCAAAAGCGCCGCCGAACCGCGGAGGCGGAGACGGAAATCGGAAAAACCCAGTGCAAAAAGCGCTGCTTCACCTTTTTCTATTTTTTCCAGAAGCTCGGAAGTGATCGGGGTTCCGGTTGGAACGCGGGTGGCCAGGCAGGCATAGGCCGGCTTATCTCCGGTAAAAAGGCCCGCTTTGCGCGAGAGACTGCGCACCTCTGGCTTTGTTATCCCGCACTCGCGCAGCGGCGAGCGCACTCCCATCTCACGCAGAGCACGCATGCCCGGGCGGTCGCCCTCATCGTCGGAGGCGTTGGTGCCGTCGATAATCAGCGGATAGCCGTCTCTGTGGGCAGCAGTGCTTATCGCGCCGAATATCTTTTTTTTGCAATGATAGCAGCGGTCGGGGCCGTTGCAGCGGACAGCCGCATCATCGAGCGGACTCAGCTCCAGGATTTTGAGCTTTGCGCCCAGTTCTGCGGCAAGCTTTTTGGCGTCGTTCAATTCAAACTGCGGCTGAAACGGGGAGCTTGCAAAATACGCCGTCACTTCGGCTCCATACTCGCGCGCCGCCCACAGCAGGAAGGACGAATCTGTCCCGCCGGAAAACGCCAGGGCGACACGGCTGTTTTGTTGAAAAAAATCTTTTAATGTCATATGTAATCCTCAAAATGAGAAGGCATACCTGCACGAGGTATGCCTTCTGGCTTAAAAAGGGTATTTTTACCCCATGTTCATGATCGGTTACGAGCGTTTTGGGCGTCTTGCCGCCCTTGTGGGCGGTTTATGGTATTTTATCATATCAGCCTCTTTTCGTCAATACGCGCCGGGCCTGCGGGGCACAGCGCACAGGAAATTGCGCAAAATTTATAGAGAATATCTAATTTTCAGCCGATGCTAAATCTGTGATTTAGCTGAAACATATTCAAATCGTCAGGCTTCCGTTTTCGTCAATTAGAAGGATGAGTATCTTTTCCTGCTCACCTGTCTCGGCATTGACGTATATGATAAAATCACCGCCGCTTTCCGACGTACAGACAAATTCGTGACAAAACTTTTCATATTGGCCAGCAGTGGGGATAATACAAAGCCTGTGGCTCTGTACCGTCAGATCGGCAGCCACCTTTTTCTGTGCCTCATCCCGGCTGACCGCAGCCTCTGGAATCTGCCTGTCGGTATGCGACGCCACGTAGCCCGCCGCCTCGAAACCGACCACATTGCCGCTGTCCAGAGCAACGCTGACTTTAATGAGATCCGGGTAACAGAGGACCCCGTCGTCTTCATAGGCAAAATTGACCGTACAGATATTATCCTGTGTCATATGGTAGCTGTCTTTCATGTTGTCATAGCCGCGCTCGGTGAGAAATTTTTTGGCGATAGCCATGGCGTCTTCCGCCGACAGGGCCGCTTTATCCGCCGCATGTGAACTGAGAAAATAGATCACCTCGCCGCCCTGCTCCGTGACCTGTATGGTCATGTAATCCGTTGAAAAATAGTAGCAGGGAATATCCCCCTGTGACTTGCCCATACTCTGAAGTTTGCCCGCCTCCACACCTAAAAATTTGGCCGCCTTGTCGCGCGCCTCGGCCTCCGAGATATTTGCGCGCCCCTCAAGCAGCTTTGGCGAGGTCTCCGTAATGTGCTCTGAGAACGGGCCGTCATAGATCAGCGTCGGTATTTCCGGAAACTCTTCTTCGATCGTGCGCACGCCTCCGGTCAGATTTGCAGAGACAATGTTCTCCTCGGCGCTGTCCATCTCCTGTCCGGCGAGGAACATCTCGTCCATCGAAAGCCCACCCTCGGTAAGCTGCTGCTGAACATTCTGAAAATTTTGTGCCAGAGCGCTTGCGGTTGTGGAAAGCTGGCGAAGGTTTGCCAGCTCGTCCTCCGTATAGGCCTCGTCGCTTTGGGACAGTGTATAGGCATAATCGCCCACACGGCTGATAAAAGCCGCCGTTTTTTCAAGGTCGTGGGCAGAAAACGGCAATGTGCTAAGCGAAAGCTGCGCCGTCAGCGCCTTGCCGAACACATCTGTGCATACGGCGCTCATGACGCTGGGCGACGTGGCATAGAGGCTTTTTTGCAAAGACGTATCCAGATCTTTCATACCTGTCACCAGCTCGGCGAACGCATGGTGTCGGTTGATGGATAACGCATTTTCCAGGTTTTGGACACGGTTAAAATTCACCCAGGCAACTCCGCCGAGCGCGATTGCCCCAACAGTGAGAAAAGAAATTATAAGGACCGCTGTTTTTTTCTTCATAATAAAAACACCCTTTCGGAAATATTTTTCCCAAAAGCGTGCTTTTAATTTTGTGAATATCTGTTATTTTGAGAGCTTTCCAAGGCCAATTTTCAGCCTGCGTAGCGTCTCGTCACGCCCCAGGATACGGCAGATTTCAACAGCGCCGCCCGGCGTTACGCTTTTACCCGCCGCCGCGATGCGTACCGGCCACATCAGCTTTGCATTTTTTACCGTTTTTTCTTCGGCAATGTTTTTCAGGACATCGAGGATCGTCTCATCCGTCCATTCGGTAAGCGCCTCAAGCGCAGGGATAACGGCGGAGAGCATTTCGAGGGAGCTCGCTTCGTCGGATTTTGATTTTTTGTGGATAAACAGCTCCGCGTCATATTCCGGAAGAGCCTCAAAAAAATCGAGCTTCTCGGGAATATCGCTCAGCACCTCACAGCGCTGCTGCAACAGCGGAGAGATCTCCGCAGGATCAATGGCGGGATTTTTGACGACAGAGCGGATATACGGCTCGGATAGCTCGGCAAATTTTTCAGGCGGCAGCGCGCGAATATACTCGGCGTTAAAATAATTCAGCTTTGTCCGATCGAATATCGCGGGTGACTTTGAGATTCCGGAGATGTCAAAAATCTCCGAGAGCTCTTTGAGGGTATAGATCTCCCGTTCGCCGCCCGGGCTCCAGCCCAGCAGGGCAACATAGTTGACGACGGCTTCCGTCAGGTAGCCCATGGCGATGAGATCTTCATAGGAGGGATCGCCGTGGCGCTTGGACATTTTATTGTGGACATCGCGCATAACCGGCGAGCAGTGAATATATTTGGGCACTGTCCAGCCAAAGCTCTCATATAAAAGATTATATTTCGGCGCGGAAGAGAGATACTCGCTGCCGCGGACAACATGGGTTATACCCATCAGGTGATCGTCTACGACATTGGCAAAGTTATAGGTCGGCAGCCCGTCGGATTTTATCAGAACATTGTCGTCCAGGCTGTCGTTCGGAACGGTGATATTACCGAAAATCTCGTCGTGGAAGGTCGTCGTTCCCGCATGAGGGATCTTCTGGCGGATGACATATGGGGCTTTTTCAGCAAGGCGCCGCGCAATTTCCGCTTCAGAGAGATTCCGGCAGGGATCCTCGGTTTTTTCAAAGCCCTCGGACTCGTCCTCGGATTTATCACAGAAGCACCGGTACGCGCCCCCCTTTTCAATGAGCAGCTCGGCATATTTGCCGTACAGCTCGCGCCGCTGGGTCTGCACATAGGGACCGACGGGACCGCCGAGATCGGGGCCCTCGTCATGCTCGAGGCCGCAGTCGCGCATCGTGCGATAAATCGCATCCGTCGCGCCCGCAACATATCTGCCCTGGTCGGTATCTTCAATGCGGAGAATAAACTTGCCGTGTGCCTTCCTGGCAATTAAATATGTGTAAAGCGCGGTACGGAGATTGCCGACATGCATGTAACCCGTCGGGCTGGGCGCAAAACGCGTACGGACCTCGCCCTGCGGAATGCGCGCCTCCATCTCCTCAAACCATTTCGTATCGATACTCATTTTCAGAAAACCTCCAGTGTACCTTTCTCCGACGATTATATTCTCTATCCGTAAGGCTTGTCAAGTGCCGAACAGAGGGCATATTTCTTTTAGGTTTTGGTTGTATTGCGTGCTTTTTCGTGCTAAAATAACCGAAGAACATCTTTTGACATTGCCTTGCCGCAGCCTGCGGCGACGGCAATTTTCACATGAATTTTGAGGTCCCGTACCGGACCTTGTTCAAAAACCGGATAGCCGGATTTCCCACGGATTTGATGCCGGACAACGCAAATTTCAGCGGTGCGATCCATTTTATAAGCAAGGCCGAAAATATTCCAATAAATTATGCCTGATAAGGAGTGACATAATAAATGATTTCCGAAAAAATGAAAAGACTAGTCAACGGGAGTTCCACGATCCGTGCCATGTTTGAGGAGGGCACACGCCTCGCCGCAATATACGGCCGCGAAAATGTCTATGATTTCAGTATCGGAAACCCGAACTTTCCTGCGCCGAAACAGGTAAAGGAAGCTATTTACGATATTCTTGAACATGAAGAGTCCACCATGGTGCACGGCTATATGTCCAACGCCGGATTCGACGACGTGCGGGCGGCTGTCGCCGCCTCGTTAAACCGCCGATTCGGCACGGATTACGGCAAGGATAACATTATAATGACTGTCGGTGCCGCCTCAGGTCTGAACATCATTCTCAAAACGCTGCTCAACCCGGGTGATGAGGTCATTGCCATTGCGCCGTTCTTTGTCGAATACGGCAATTATGTCCGCAACTATGACGGGGAGCTCGTTATCGTCCCCCCCACCATGGCGGACTTCCAGCCGGATGCCGCAGAGCTGGCTAAACGCATTACGCCCAAAACCAAGGCCCTGATCCTGAACACGCCGAACAACCCGACCGGCGTCATCTACACGCAGGAGACGCTCCGGAAGGTGGCAAAGGTTTTGGAGGAAAAGCAGCGGGAATTCGGCACTTCTATCTATATCATCAGCGACGAGCCCTATCGCGAGCTTGCGTATAACGGTGCCGTCGTCCCCTGGATACCAAATATTTACCGCAATACCGTTGTCGGCTACTCATGGTCAAAGTCTCTCTCTCTCCCCGGCGAACGCATCGGCTATCTTGTGATCCCCGACGATATCGATGAGAGCCGGCTCATCTTCGACGCCGCCTCTATCGCCAACCGCGTGATTGGTTCCGTCAACGCCCCGTCGCTCTTCCAGCGCGTCGTTATGCGCTGTGTCGACGTGCCCACCGATCTTGAGGGTTACGACAAAAATCGTGAGCTCCTCTATAAAGGGCTGACCGACTGCGGCTTTGAGGCCGTTTATCCGGACGGCGCGTTTTATCTCTGGCTCAAGGTACCCGGTGGGGACGATGCAAAATTTGTCGAGAATGCCAAAAAATATAATTTACTCGTCGTCCCCGGTAAGAGCTTTGCCGGTCCCGGCTATGTCCGCCTTGCCTACTGCGTCTCCGCGGACACCATAAAAAATTCGCTTCCCGGCTTTGCCAAACTTGCCGAGGAATACGGCCTCAAAAAATAATCAATCATATCGAGGAACAGAAATGGAAGAGAAAAAAACAATATTCAGCGGCATACAGCCCAGCGGCGACCTCACTCTCGGCTCCTATCTGGGCGCTATAAAAAACTGGGTGGCGCTGGCCGATGAATATAACTGTTACTATTGCATCGTCGATATGCACTCAATCACCGCCCGGCAGAACCCGGCCGATCTTCGCCGCCGCACCCTCAGCCAGCTTGCGGCATACATTGCAGCCGGGCTCGACCCGCAGAAAAACACGGTGTTCATTCAAAGCCATGTTGCCGCCCATGCGGAGCTTGCCTGGATACTGAACTGCTACACCATGTTCGGCGAGTTGGGCCGCATGACTCAATTTAAAGATAAAAGCGCAAAAAATGCCGACAACATCAATGCCGGTCTTTTTACCTATCCCGTACTCATGGCGGCGGACATTCTTTTATATCAGGCTCACCTCGTCCCCGTCGGCGAGGACCAGAAACAGCATGTTGAGATCTGCCGCGATATTGCAAACCGTTTCAACGGAATTTACGGCAATGTGTTCACGATCCCCGAACCTTACATTGCCAAGGTCGGTGCGCGCATCATGAGCCTCACGAGCCCCGAGAGCAAGATGTCAAAATCCGATAAGGATCCCGGCGGCTGCGTTTACCTCATGGATACGCCTGAGGACATCGCCCGCAAGTTTAAGCGCGCAGTCACGGACTGCGACGCCTGTGTCCGCTATGATGTTGAGAACAAACCCGGCATCTCCAACCTCATACAGATCTATTCCGTTGCCACCGGCAAGAGCTTCGACGCCATAGAAGCTGAATTTAATGGACGCGGTTACGGCGAATTCAAGCCCGCCGTCGGGGAAGCGGTCATTGAACTGCTGCGCCCCATCCGCGAGGAAGCCGAGCGCATTATGAGGGACAAGACCTATCTCGAGAGCATTTATAAAGAGGGAGCCGAGCGTGCCGCCTATGCTGCAAATAAAACCCTGCGCAAAGTCTACAAAAAAGTCGGCTTTGTTCCAAGATAAATCTAGGGGGTTCTATCTATGAATATCGACAGCCCTCTTTTAGTGAAATTACTGCTCTCGCTCGTCTCTGCATTTATTATCAGTTTTGCCGCAACCCCGGTCGTCAAGGCATTCGCCCAAAAGGTAGGGGCTATTGACGTACCAAACGAAGCCCGAAGAGTTCATGACCACCCGATTCCGCGTTTGGGCGGACTTGCGATTTTTTTGGGCTTTCTCCTCAGCGTCATCCTCTTTGCCGATATCAGCAGACAAATTCGCGGAATTCTTATCGGCGCCGTTATCATTGTCGCCACCGGGGCGGTCGACGATGTCGTCTCTCTTCGTGCGGTGACCAAGCTTTTTATCCAGATAGGCGCAGCCGTCATCGCCGTTATGCACGGTGTCGTGATAGAAGTCGTGATGAACCCGAACGTCTTTTCCGAGGCGGACAATATCTCTCTCGGCATTCTTTCCATACCCATCACGATTATATGGATCGTCGCCGTTACCAATGCCGTTAACCTGATCGACGGTTTGGATGGGCTTGCCGTCGGCGTTTCAACCATCGCCTCCGTCACCATGCTGGTCGTAGCGCTTGTGGTCGCGGAGCCAAACGTCGCAATCATTCTCGCCTGCCTGGCCGGCGCGTGCGTCGGCTTTATGCCGTATAATCTGAACCCCGCTAAGATTTTTATGGGCGATACCGGGGCACTGCTGCTTGGGTACGTGCTTTCCACCATGTCGGTGGTCGGTATGTTCAAGTTCTACGCGATCGTCTCTTTCTTCATTCCCGTTCTGGCACTTGCCGTACCGATCATGGATACCTCTTTTGCCTTTTTCAGACGCATACTCAAGGGACAGAACCCAATGACCCCGGACAGGGGACATTTCCACCACCGTCTGATCGACATGGGCATGAGTCAGAAGCAGGCGGTCGCCATATTGTACACCATCAGCATCATACTCGGCGTATCCGCAGTCGTTCTCGCAACGACGGGTGAAATAAAAATTCTGTTTTTCATCCTCGCATTTTGCATTGCCGCCGCCTATGGGCTGCACATTGCGGAAAAAAGCCGGCACCACAATCCGGAGTCCCATGACCCACTCAAGGAGCATGAGAATGGAAAAAATTAAAGTCATGTCCGTTTTTGGAACCAGACCGGAAGCGATAAAAATGGCGCCTCTGGTGCTGGAGCTTCAAAAGCATTCCCAGATCGAATCGCTGGTCTGCGTCACGGCTCAGCACCGGGAGATGCTCGACGCCGTGATGGACTGTTTTGGACTCAAGGCAGACGAGGACCTGAACATTATGTCTCAGGGTCAAACCCTTTCCGATATTACCACCCGCGCGCTCAAAGGGCTCGAAGCGGTATTTTCCCGAAGGAAACCCGATATGGTGCTTGTCCATGGCGACACGACAACGACATTTGCCGGCGCGCTCGCCGCGTTTTATGCACATCTGCCCGTCGGCCACGTCGAGGCGGGTCTTCGCACCTATGACCGCTATTCCCCATTCCCGGAAGAGATGAACCGCTGCATGGTCGGTCGTCTGGCCGAGTGCCATTTCTGCCCGACGGCGCAAAACGCCGAGAACCTCCGCCGCGAGGGAATATCCAGTGGTATTTTTATCACCGGCAACACGGTTATCGATGCTATGCACTACACCGTCAACGGAAACTGCTTTGTCTCCCCCGCACTGAGCGCCCTGCCGCTTGAAGGAAAACGCATCATTGCCATGACATGCCACCGCAGGGAAAATTACGGCCGGCCGATGGAAAATATTTTCCGGGCCGTACGCCGGATTGCCGAGCGCTTTGACGATGTCGCCATTGTCTATCCTGTTCATCTCAGCCCTGTCGTTCGGGAAGCGGCGGGCCGTATTCTCGGCGATGTCGGGAATATATATCTTATTGACCCACTCGATGCCGTGGACATGCACAGGCTCATGTCCCGCAGCTATCTCGTGATGACCGATTCCGGCGGTATTCAGGAGGAGGCTCCGGCGCTCGGCAAACCCGTACTTGTTCTGCGCCGCGAAACAGAGCGGCCGGAGGCGGTTGCCGCCGGCACCGTACGCCTTGCCGGAACCGAGGAGGAAACCGTCTTCCATTTCGCCTGCGAGCTTCTTGAAAACGCGGAGAGATATGCCGAGATGGCACGCGCCGTCAACCCATATGGCGACGGGCGGGCATGTCCACGGATCGCCCAGGCCATTCTCAGCTACTTTGGCCTGGCCGACGCGCCCGAGGATTTCAGGCCATGAAGCTAAAGTCGCTGGGCGGCGCCGCCGTACTGTTATGCCTTATTTTGACCATTGTTGTTGCTTTTGTCCTCTTTGATAAGAACGAAACGCCCCCCGAGGTGACACTGCCTTCGTCTCCCGGCAGCAGCGACAGTATACACGGCTCTGATGAACTTGGGCTCGGCTCATATACCGCTGCCGATGTCACACCAGAAACCGTGCAGTCCGTTATCGCTACGCTCTCCAGAGCGGACAGTTATTCGCGTGTCATTACGGTTGAAACCTTTTGGGACGGCGGCAGCCGCGCTATGCGTCTCGACTGCTATGCACGAGATGGGGATTCCCATCTCGTCGCAACCGGAGACGGCAGTATACGCCACATCCTCATTCTCGGCGACTTGCTCTATATCTGGTATGGAAATACGCCAAGGCATTATGAGGGTTCGGCAGTGGGCGGCCGGCCGGAACTCATTGATGAGTATTCCTCAATATGCACCTACGAAGAGCTTCTCTCGCTTGCCCCCGAGCAAATAAGCGGCGCGGGGTATGTCAGCTACAACGGCGAGGATTGCATTTTCGCCCAATATACTGCCGGCGTTTTTGACTATACCACAAAAATCTATGTATCGATTTCAACCGGACTTCTTATGGGCGCCGAGCGCTATGACGGAGATACGCTTATCTATCGTATGAATTCCGACACGCCTGTCATAGAGACGCCGGAAGACGAGTGGTTTACCGCACCATCATAACAGCAGCATAAGTCCCATGATGTACAGGAGCTCCTCGTCCCCGCTTTCCTTATACATGAGCCAGATGATCATCAGAAGGATCAAATCCTCGGTTTCCAAATCCATTTGTACAAACCGGGATATCAGCCCGCCGAGGCTGTCTTCGATTTCGCTCAGAATGCCAAGGCTTCCGTGGCTTCCGCCGCTCAGGAACCTTGGCAATTTTATATTTGGGGCAAAAGGCAATGGCCTTGGCTGATAAAAATTTTGCAGCTTCTGCGGAGGCGGAGGGCCTCCCTCAGCCTGAACATGGCCCCGCTGAGGTTCTGTCACATCGGCGACACGCTGCACCCTGCCCGTATTTCCCTGGTATCTATTCATCGCCAAGGCCGTCACCTCCATGTTCCGTAAACACCATTCTCGCCACTTTGGCCATCTGAGCCAGTCTTATTGCGCGTTCAAGCTTTTTGCCGCGCTCCTTTTCAAGATATGGGCTTATGGCATGGAGCATCGCCGTGTTCCCTTTTTGCTCTTTCTGGCGGCCGAGCGCACCGATAAACTTTTGGATCATTGGGTCAAACCCTCCGCCGGAGTCTGCATTTTCCCCTTTGTTTTCAGATACGGGTGCCCCTCCTCCATCCATGATAGAGCGCGCCATCGCCATGAACTTCGACATCTCCCCGGGATTGTTCAGAAGACTGCTGATTTTATCCTCAAGCTCGCTCAACCCAATCACCTCCAAGGATTTATTTTATGGAGCCACCGTTATTTCGTCATGATCTCGGATATCTTATCTGCCAGCGCCTTGCCCTCTCCGGTACTCAGCACTTGACGGAGCATTCTTTCCATAGATTTGATATCCCCTTTCTGCATGGCCTGTTCAAGCGCGCTTTTGTCCACCAATTTTTCAACACGTTTGCCTTCCTCCGAAGACATAAAGCCCATCAGTTCACTGGTTTTACCGGTTTTTTGGAGCATTTTCTGTATCGAGTCAAAATCATTCATGGCAATACCATCCTTTTACTGCTTTTAGTTCAGTATATTCAATAAACTGAAAGAGGTGCATATTTTTGAAAATCGCTGTTTTTTCCGACTCTCACGGGGATATTTCCGCCATGCTCGCCGCAGTCAGGTCTTTTTCACCGGATCTGATCCTCCATCTCGGCGACCATACCGGCGACGCCGACGAGTTGACCGCGGAGACCGGCATACCGGTACGCCGTGTGCGCGGCAACTGCGATTTTGCCACAACCGCACCGCTTAGCGACATGTTTGAACTCTCCGGCAGACGAATACTGATGTGTCATGGGCACCGGCACCAGGTCAAACTAGGGCTCGATTCGCTGCTGAACGCCGCCCATTTCTCCCATGCGGATATTGTTCTGTATGGGCATACGCATCAGGCCTATCTGGCCCATGTGGGCAATATGCTGATTCTCAACCCCGGCAGTATCGGTTCCGGCACACACCGCTCATGGGCAAAATTGACCATTGAGAATGAAAAAACAGATGCTGAAATAATTCCGGTTTGACAAAGGCAATCTTTTACTTTATGATGTGGATATCAAGATAAACGGAGGTAATTCCATGGTAAGAAAACCGCAGGTTGAATCCAAATTCAATCTTCGTGACGGCAAAGGCGAGGTTGAATTCCACTATATTCTCTCGCCCGATGAGATGATGGGGCATGGCCCCATGTATGCCAAGCTGGTGCTGAAACCCGGCAGCAGTATCGGCTGGCATCAGCATATCGGCAACACCGAGCCATATTACATCGTCGCCGGCGAGGGCCGGTATACGGACAACGACGGGACCGTCACGACGGTAAAGCCGGGCGACGTCTGCGCCATCCCTGTGGGCGGACATCACAGCATTGAAAACCTCTCTGAGACAGACAACCTTGAGCTGCTGGCTCTTATCCTAAATGAAGCGTAAAATGGCGTAAAGATGGGACTGCTGCATTTTTTATATCGCAGCAGTCCCATCTTTATTGTTCATCGTCCGTCACACCCGGGACAGTTTGGGCCGAGCTTTTTCCCTACGTCACAAGATCGGACGCACTGGCGGGTGTCTGCGTACTTATAGGGGACTCATCGGTCGGTGATTCTGTCGGCACCCCGGATGAGCCGTCCGGCTCCTGCGTGGCAGCAAACACGGCATAGACACTGTGCGGAGCCTCAACGTTTTCCAGCGTATAGGTTTCCGGAGCACCGACGCTTTCGCCGTCGATACGCAATTGGCTCAGGTCATAACCTTCGTCCGGTGTAATGGTAAGGCTCAAGTCTTCACCTTCTTTTACGGTCACACTGCCGCTTGGCGATATCTCGCCGCCCTTCCCGGCGGTTATGATAATATTATACTCCTCCTGCTCCTTACCCTTGGAGACAGTGAGCGTAACCTTATCGCCCTGCTTTACCTTGGCTCCGGAAAGCGGGCTCTGCCGGGTAACTTGGCCCTCATCGGCAGTCTCGCTGTATTCCTCACTGCCCTTTACCGGCACAAGCCCGGCCGCCTCCAGTCTTGATGAAGCGACCTCATAGCTGTCGCCCATAACATTCGGAACTTCGATATACGTCTCCGGCGTCGCTGTCTCCACCGTTGTACCCGAGGATACGGTCAGCGTCACCGAGGTGCCGCTTCCCAGCGACTCGCCCTCTTTTGGGCTCTGCTCGATGACCGTCCCGCCGGGTTTATCGCTATCTTCATACACGATATTCGGATTGCTGATACCAAGCGCTCTCAGCTGATTCACCGCGACGTCACGGTTGAGTCCTTCAAGATTCGGCATTGCATCTTTAGCCCCAAAGTTGAAAGCCCCGCTCATAACGGCCATCACAACGGTCAAAATGGCAAGCAACAGCACCGCTGCAACAATAAACATCCAATTCTTGCCGGGGCCGCGCCTGCCTGACTGTGGCTTTCTTTGCGGTATTGGTTTCCTCGGTTCCCGGTCATGGTCATAAGGCCGATGTGACGTTTTCACCGGAACCGGTTTCTGTGCAGGCGTTACCGTAGGCTGTATTGCCTTTTGGGGCACCTGCGGAACCGCTTTTGTCTTATCAAGTGCGTCCTCTGAATTTATAGCGGCGTGGATTTCCGACGCTTTCGCCGCGGCATGCGTGTCCCATACCCGTGTTGAGTCATCCGCATTTTCCTCAGGCAGAATATAATATACGGTTCCACAGACCGGGCATTCGCCAAGGTCGGCATCTATAGGGGTACCGCATTTTTTGCAAATAATTTTTCTCAATTCGTTCACCTCTTCACAGCTGCGATACAATAGCCGATTCAGGGTCCTCGTACCGACGGTACGTCTGCGCGCCATGTCTTTACCTACATTCCAGCGCAGCAGGGATTTTCGGAGCTGACCTTATAAACAAACTTCGTTTATGATAGCACAACTCTAAAAGCTTTTCAATGTATGCTCTGTTAACAAAAGCCTATTTTAATTTTTTGGCACTTATGTTAGTATAGAGAGGAACGGAATTTATATTCCCGCGTATACACGCGGGTTCTTTATGTAACCAAGAAAATCGGAGGAAAACACATGAAAAAAGCACTTGTCACCGGCTCATCCCGCGGGATCGGCCGTGCTATTGCCATTGCTCTGCACCACTCGGGCTGGCAGGTATATCTTAACTATCATGAGTCCAGGGATCAGGCTCTCGCCCTGGCTGCCGAGCTGGGCACGGAGGCCGTTCATGCCGACGTATCCGACCCGGAACAGGTCAGAGCGATGTTTAAACGAATCGGCAGCATCGACCTGCTGGTCAATAACGCCGGAATTATCTACGCCGGCCTGCTGACCGACATAACGGACGAACAGTGGCTGAGGATGTTTTCCGTCAATGTAAGCGGTATGTTCAACTGCTGCAAGGCGGCAATCCCCGCCATGGTCTCAAAAAAGAGCGGCATTATTATCAATATCGCCTCTGTCTGCGGGGTATACGGCTCATCCTGCGAGTCGGCTTACTCGACCACCAAGGCGGCGGTCATCGGTCTCAGCAAATCACTGGCAAAAGAGCTTGGCCCTTCCGGTATACGTGTAAACAGTGTGGCGCCGGGTTTTATCGATACGGATATGACGTCTTGTTTTTCAGATGAGGACCGCGCCTCAGTTGCCTATAATACGCCTCTCGAACGGACGGGCAAGCCTGAGGACGTTGCCGGGGTCGTTGCCTTCCTTGCCTCTGATGCCGCCTCGTTTATAACAGGTCAGGTCATAGGTGCCGACGGCGGCCTTATTCTTTAGGGTATCCCAACCCCCTCATAAATCCCCTGATTTTGCTCCTGGCAAAAACTCTGCGAGGCATTCTGCTTCAAATAGGGTTTTTCTATATGCTAAAGCCGGCGATCGTTTGATCGCCGGCTTTAGCATAAATATAACTTTTGAGTAGATTAACCGATAAGGCCCATCTTGGTGAGAATCTTCTTCAGTTCAGCCTTCTCCTCAGCGGTCATGACGCCGGTGGGCATGGCACATGGGCCTGCCTCGATGCCGACAAGCTCAAGCGCTTCCTTGATAACGGTTGGGAAAGAGCCCAGACCGAAAGCGATACGCAGAGGAACCAGATTGTACTGATCATCCAGGGACCCCTTCAGATCGCCGGCCATGTACTTATTGTAAATGGAAGCGCAAAGGGCAGGAGCAACGTTTGCCGCGGCGGCAACAGCGCCGGTCGCGCCATAGCACAGGGCGGCATGAATCAGGCTGTCACGTCCCATCATGACGTGGAAATCCTTACCTGCACGGGTGGTGCGGTTTATGATATCCGCGGTGTTGGTAAGATCGCCGGTGGAGTCCTTCATACCAACAATGTTGGGGATATCGGCAAGCTTTGCGACGGTTGCGGGCTTGATGGTCAGGTGGGTCTTGGGCGCGTTATCATACAGGATGATGTTCATGTCGGTGCTCTCGGCAATGGCCTTGAAATGATCATAGACCTCATTCTGGGACAGGCTGATGAAGTATGGGGTCAGAACGCTCAACGCATCGATACCGCCAACCTCACTTGCAATCTTAGCAAGCTCGATGGACTGCCTGGTGCCGATGGCGTTTGCACCGGCATAAACGGGAACGCGGCCAGCAACATGGTCGACGGTAACCTCAAGGACCTCGCGGTACTCATCATTGGTGAGTGCATAGAATTCACCGGTGGTACCGATGGCGAAAATGCCATGCACACCGCCGTCGATCATGTAATCGATCAGTTTGCGGAGTGCGGGAATGTTGACCTTGTAATCCTTCGTCATAGGGGTGATCATTGCAGGCAGAATGCCTCTTGGAACAAAGCTCATATTATTACTCCTTTTAAAATATAAATAGTATTGGTTAAACTACTTTTTTGAACATCACATATCCAAACCAGCTCAGTTATGGTCAAGCACAAACAGCCCCACCCGTCGTATATGGGAAACCATGAGCTGTTCGGCACGCTCGGCATCATGTGCTTTAACCGCCTTCAGGATCTCCATATGTTCTTTCTGTGCTCTGGGGGGTTCAACCTCATAGGTGGTTGCCGCTACCTTTCGAATAGTGTCGTCGACGCTTTTCATATTTCGAATCAGTCCGACAAGATACTCGTTTTTTGAAGCGCTGCGCAGCGTACTATGAAAGAGCTCATTATATTCTGCGATTTCAGAACTCAGTTCATTCTTTTCGATAAACTGCCCCGCCATTTTAAGCGCATTTTCCATCGAAACGACTTCCTCATCGGTCACGTTCTTACTGGCAAAGTATGCTGCGACGCCTTCAAGCGAACTGCGCATGAATACGATTTGCAGCATATTCTTTTTTGAAAGCTCAGAAACAAATGAGCCTTTTCTTGGTACGGAATACAAAAGCCCCTCGGACTCCAGGACACGGAACGCCTCTTTGACCGGAGTCGTGCTCACACCGAGAGCCTGACTGATCTGTCTTTCACTTATGGCGTCACCCGCCTTAAGCTCACCGCTGACAATCATCCTTCTGATGATTCCTGCCACCTGCTCGCGAAGCGGAGTTGCCTCAATAATCTTATTGTGCACTGGCCACCTCCGAATGAAAATATCCGATACCTGAAATATCAGACTTCACAGTCGTCATTATATTCTTGCCTGAGTTTTTTGTCAAGCAGGTATTCCTGCATAATTTATGATGTGTTATATGTGAATTTTTACTAATTCGTTATTTTTTCATCATAGATCTATATGACCACCCGCCTTCGCCCATAATTTTATCACAAAATATTGATCATCACGTATATCCAAAAAGCGACCGGGACTCATTTGATAAATCAGAATGTTTGGCTTTCCTATAGAATTCCGCAGCGGACAGAGTAAAACTGCCACGGACAAAATCGTTTTCGGATAATGGACGGTTTATAATCCGGCCGAAAGATTTTGATTTTTCAAACCGGGCTCAATTGCATAATCACCATAATCCAACAAATAATACACTTGCAGACAAAAAAGGAAAAGGAGTTTTCTATAATGAAAGCAACAGGGATAGTAAGACGGATAGATGATCTTGGACGGGTGGTCATTCCAAAAGAGATACGCCGGACGATGCGGATACGCGAGGGCGATCCACTGGAAATCTACACCGAAAAGGACGGAGAGGTCATATTCAAAAAGTATTCCCCAATGGGAGAGCTAACCGAGTTCGCCGGCAGGATTTGTGAATCTCTGCATAAAACCACAGGCTCGATTGCCGCTGTGTCGGATCGTGACGGCGTTATAGCCGTTGCCGGCGGCGCACGCCGCGAACTATTGGATAAGCGCATCAGTTCAGAGCTTGAACAACTTATGGAGGCACGCCGTGTCGTCCGTTTTGAAAAGGACAACGCAATTTCTGTCGTTGATGGCGACGAAAAATACATCGTTGCTGTGGCGGCGCCCATAATCTCCGAAGGTGATGTTCTGGGTTGTGTGCTGTTCGCGGGAACCGCCGGAGCCCTTCCGACCGGCGACATCGAGCTTAAACTCGCGCAGACCGTTGCCGGATTTTTGGGCCACCAAATGGAGTCTTAAAAAATCTTTATCGTTATGGATGGCAGTGCTGCAGGGTATAGCATGTAATAGTCGGCATAGCTAAACGCTATGCCGACTCAGCTTGTCAAAGGAGTCGTTCCGACATCTTTGACAAATGGGTTTACAGGCTGCTGTGCACCTCATCGTCCGCCTATTGTGGACAATTCGGCACTTGCAGCCTGAGAAGTATATTCGGGCACGTATACGGCACCCGAATATGCTTTAATCTTATTTCTCCGCGGTCGCGGCGAAACTCTGCGAGGCTCCCTATTGCCGCATAGTTTTTTGACACTTAAGTCGGCATAGCTGAACGCTATGCCGATATTCATCTCACGCAAAGCTCTTTGACCGGCCCGGTTATCGCCGTATGCATAATTGAAAAGCCAAAATCGGTCCTGACTTTTGGGGCAAATCGGGAACACGTCGGTATATCCGACTTGCCTGCGCGCCCAGCGCGGTTCCCTATTTTTTCATATATCTGGCACGAAGCCGATCAAGCGCCTCCTGATTGAGCGACCATTTCATATTTGGAAAAGCGTGTATGATACGGAAATCCATTCTGTTGCGTTCGGCAAGCAGCGCGCGAATCTGCTCCCGTTTCTCTGCGCTGATTTCTGCAATATGACGGTGTTTTTCCTCAAGCTCGTCTTTTTTCTCTTCAAGAACATCTTTTGCCTCTTCAATCGCATCCTTTGCCCCCTCCAGCTTACCTTTTGCGGCCAGAACATTTTCTGAGATAACCTCACCCATGCCATCTGAAAGATCACGAAGCTCGGCCGTGAGCCGCGTGAGCATATTGAGGCGGGCATTCAGCTTATGTATGCCTATAATGGTTACGGTCGCGTCGGTGATTATCCCGACAGTAGAAAGGCCAACAAGGACATGGAGCAAAACCAGTGGGATAAATCCGATAAACAACAAGATGGCAGGGTGAAGAATTTTCATGACGAGGAGACAGGCAAGACCCCAAATCAAAGAAAATTTCAGGCACACGTAACCGCCCAAATTAAATGGCATATCGCTGTAGTCCCACCACCGTGAGTGGAAGATCTTTTCCAATGAAAATCCGGTTATATATTCCAACGCAGAGGTGAGGAAAAAGGCTCCTCCAAACAGCAGCAGCGCGTTGTGCTCAACTGAAGTTAGACACAGGACAACGATAACCAGTCCAAATCCGTATATCGGGCAAACCGGACCATTCAAAAAGCCCCGGTTTACAAACCCGCCGGTATTAACCGCCGCAAAAGCGACCTCCGTACACCAGCCCAGAAAAGCATAAATAAAGAACATGGCGCATATCTCAAGAAAGCTGTATTCCAAAAAATCACCCCTATATCGTTTTGTTCGACGGCCAGCCCGGCACATATCATCACATTGTCATTCGCATATACTGTCCATCGATAATGATAAGTTATAGGCGTATGTTAAACTTCTTACGCCGGCAGGCAAAAAGAACTTGCGTATCTCCTGGTCATCCAATATAATATAATTAAGAATTAAGATACTATAAATAGAAATGGAGGTCTAGATGGTTTTTTTTGACAATCTATTGCAGCTCTTAGCGCACATAGGAATTCTAATGTTTCAATTTGTGGCGGTTATCATCATGATATTTGCTTGCCTGAGTACGGTGCGCAAGTTTGCCATGCATAAACACCATACTGTTATTGTGCTCAGAAAATGGATGAATGTCGCGCTTCTCTTTATACTTTGCTCAGAAATTCTTCGGCTCGTCACCGTGCATAGCTTCTCGGAGGTCATTGTCATTCTTTGCATCGTTATCATCCATGCCGCTGTTTCCATACTCAGCAACTGGGAAATGAGCCGCGAACTGAAGTATTACAATCAGAAGCTGGCAAGCGAGGAAGCGGAAACGCTGACCCATACGCATAAAGGAGACATCAACCTTTGAGCCGCTGGCCCCCGCCGTTAAACGCCACTATTATAATATCTAAGCCCATACATAGGCCATCAGGATGGTACGTCGATGTTTCAGAGTATCCGCGGTAATTGTCTATTTTGAGACACTGAAAAATTTGCGTATCTCTTTTTCGTGCGCCATGACGCTGCCTTGCGCAAAAAAGGGTTTTCCGCCGCCTCTGCCTTTCAGCTCGGCATTCATTTTCTTGATGAATTCACGCAGATCCCCACCTGTCTCGCCCACTGCATATTTATAGCCGTTTCCGTCGTCACCGCTGAAAACAGCACACTTTCCGCATCTTCCCTCCATGACGGCAACGCACAGACGGCGCACCGAGTCCGGCGAAAGCCCGGGCTCAAATATAAGCGCAGACCCCGCGCCGGAATATTCCCGCGAAAGCGCTTCAAATCGCTGAGTCTCCAATTCCGCGACGCGGTTCTTGAGCTGCTGGTTTTCCTCTTTTAATCTGTTAACGGCGGTGCTGGTCTCACGCTCTTGGGCGGAAAGCGCTATTGAAACCCGGTGGTTTTCATCGGCAATCGCGCGGAAATAGCTTAAGCACCGTAAGCCGGATACCATCTCTACCCGCACGCCCTCACGAAGGTGCTGGACATTCAGCAGCCGGATACAGCCGATCTCCCCGGTACGCTTGACATGGGTACCACAGCAGGCGCAGGTATCGGCTCCCGGGAAACGAACGATGCGCACTTCACCCTCCAGGGCTTTTTTACTGCGGTAAACAAGATGATCCAGTTCTTCTCCATGATAGCAGGCGATCTGGACACGGTTATTTTCCCATAGTTTTTGATTTGCCAGAAGCTCTACTTCATGAAGCTGGGAAAGCGAGAGCACTCCGCTGAAATCAATTGTGATGACGTCGGCACCCATGTGGAAGCCGACATTTTCATAGCCATACCTCTCGTGCACCAATCCGGAAACAATATGTTCGCCGGAATGCTGCTGCATCAGGTCAAAACGCCTTTCCCAGTCGATTTTGCCCTTGATAGTCGTGCCAACGGCAAGCGGTGCATCGGTATAGTGCAGTATCTCACCCGATTTGTCATGCGTATCCAGCACATTGGCTTCGCCAAGCACTCCGGTATCTCCCGGCTGCCCTCCGCCCTCGGGGAAAAAAGCTGTTCTGTCCAGTACGACGGCATACCCGCGGTTTACCGCTCTGCAGTCCAGAACCTGTGCCATAAATTCGCTCAAATAGGCATCTTTGTAAAATAATTTCTCCGTCATACCCGTATCCTCCGGATTTTTTTCAAGTATACACTAATTTTACAGCGTTGTATAGACAGCATTCGGCATTTGTGTTATGATTAAATATATTTACTGCATATGCGGAGGGCAAAAAATGACGAATCTCTACAAATATCTCTGGCTTATCTGTGGATGCATCGGTCTTTATGGGGCATATACGTATTTCATGCACAAAGAGGGCATTCTTCTGGTTGCCGTTTCTTTCATTGCCTGCATCGTATTTCGCCTGCTCTACGTCAAAAGCCGACTAAAGGATCAGGAAAAACGCAAATAAAAAATTCCGCCGTCTTTTGTGACGGCGGAATTTTTTTATTTAATTCTTAATTGCTCTCCAGAATGCCGCGGCTTATCTCCTGCATCTTTGCATCGATTCGTGATAACTCCTCAG